>JAFGSG010000025.1 GCA_016934735.1 Spirochaetota bacterium
AACAAAAAGTACTTTAGTCGGTATAGGCGCAAATTATACATATATCCAAACAGCATCGTTTTTAGCCGGTCTTGTTAAATGGCGCGGAATATCATTCGGAACAGGTTTTATTTATACTTATAATAAAACCGATTTTACAATTGAGATGGACGAGATAGAAGAACCGATTAGTTATGCTGGACCTCCAAATGTTAATGGCAACCTTGTATTAGATCCATCCTTCATTATCGGAGTAAAATCAAATACTTACTCGATCCCATTTGATGTAACAACTTCTGTTCAACTTCTCTGGGCATTAAATTTCACTCTTGGCATCGGTATTGATTTTGTATTCGGATCAACTGATATAAACTTAGAGTCGGATGGAAAGGTTTATACTGAATTAACAGGGTATTCTGGTTCAATTACACCTGGTTCATATAATGTAGACGCAAGCACAAAGAACCAGAAGCCCTCATGGATCCGCCAGAGAATCATGACAGGCATAGGGTTCAACATTCTTGCCGTTAAAATAGACGTTCCGGTTATAATTTACCCGTTCGATTCGGCAATTGCTGTCGGTGTAACAGCGGGCGTTGTGTGGTAAAAACGCTCTTCAATCTCAGCAGGGTGTTTGTGGACAATTGAGTCCGCACCCGGCAATAAAATACCTCCTTACTATCTCCTCTTCCCCCTTAGCCAGGGGGAAGAGGAGAAAAATTCTTCTTGATTTCTTTTTTTTCTCTCTATTCCTTGATTATTGTACAAATAGTTATTATCTTATAAGGATTTATTCATCTTTATAGATAGACAAGAGTCCTTATTTGAGGTAATTTATGAAAAGTTTTTCAGCAGCTGTCCTTGGTTGTGCAATATTTATCCTTTGCATAACATCAGCGAAAGCTGTTACAATAACAACCACTCTGCCGAGCTATAGCGGCGCTATTGATGCTGCTATAGCTGCCGCATGGGCAGCCATGGAAGCAAAAGCAGAAGCCGAACTTTCCAAATACGACAATCAGAAAAAATTAGCCGAAGGTTTTGCAAACGCGAACTCGTTTGCAACTTCCGCAGCAGGACTGCACTCATACCAGGACTACTCGTTGTTCGGTTTAATGACAGGCGCAATGTTCAGCCTGCAGGCACCCGCGTTTACATACAATAAAGAATATGTTGAGCGCATGCGCTATAAAATCGAACGGGACGGCGACGCAAATCTCGGGATCGGAGCCGGAATAGCAACAGTTAACGCCGGAGTAAACGCGGGCTTTATATTTCCCGGACTTTACATAAACCTGAAATATGGACAGATCGCAGCCAATCTGGATAGCCTGAATTCTGAACTGGAGGGATTTACATACAAGGAACTGCTGCTTGGGGGAGGAATCACCCAGATCGTATTCTGGCCGAGGACAGCAATACCCGGCGTTTTAAGATGGCGCGGACTCAGCATAGGAACAGGCTTTTACTACAGCAAAACAGAAAGTTCGATAACCATATTAAAATCTTTAATAACTGAACCATTTTCCGGTTCATATAATTTAATACTGGATCCGTCGTTTAAAGTACAGGTCAAATCCGAAACAATGACTATACCTTTTGATATAACAACTTCCTTTATGCTGTTTTATATTGTCAATCTTTCTCTTGGAACAGGTGTCGATTTTAATCTGGGCCACACAGAGATTGATCTCAAGGCAGCAGGTTCAATTACAACTGATTATGATGGTGCTCCCTTAATTTCTCCCGGATATGTAACAATAAAAGGCGGCACTAAAGAACAGGAACCCAGACTGGTCAATCCGAAGATAACTGCCGGCATAGGCGTTAATCTGAGTGCAGTGAAGATCGAGATTCCGATTGCAGTATATTATCTGGATTCGGGCTTTTCCATCGGTTTATCCGCAGGCATTGTATGGTAAATTAAAAATTTCTCATAAATCACACATTAAAATCCTTGCATTTTATTGAAATATTCATTTTACTGTAAACAGAATTTATTTTAAAATATGTTTTATCTTTTAATACACTACTCATTTGAATGACTTTTATGTTAAATTCATCGATGCAATGAAAATTTTTTATCAATTTCCCGCCGCTAATGCATACATCCTGTATGAAGCGGCTTGCGGCAACATCCTGTTGCCTTAAAATTGATAAAAAATTCTCATTGCATCGATTATAAATTACTTTTTGATTTATAATTCTTTAATCATATTTGTAATTGCTTAAAATACTATAGAAATTAATATATTATATCTTATAAATAAAAGTCCGAAGGAGAAATATAATGATTAAAAAAATTCTTAAATGGTTCGGCATTGTTGTTGGAATAATAATAGTACTTATAATCGTTGCCGGCGTAGTTCTTATGCTTATAATTGACGAAAAAATGATAGCATCCCAAATGGAGAACTTTCTTAACAGACATGTAACCATTCAAAGAATAAGCATAGGTGTCTTTGCAGTAGCTTCGGGCATAGAAGTAAGGGATGTAAGAATATCGAATTACAAGACAAAGAAGGAACTCACTTTGCTTAAAGATAAACCGGTTACTGAAAAAGATTTATTCGTAGGTTTAAAGGCTTTTAATTTTAAGATAAAAATAATAAAACTATTCAGCGGCCAGGTTGTTCTGGATGAACTCGTATTATACGAACCCGTAATCAATGTTGTAAAAAATAAAAACGGCGCATATAATTTCGACGATCTCATAAAACCCGGCGCTGCAGAAAAAAAAGAGGAGAAAAAAGAGACGCCCAAGACTGGGCCGTCAAAACCCTTCACTGCTGATGATCTGCCTATTGAGATCAGCGTAGGCAAGATAGGACTTGAAAAAGGCCGGATGAAATATGTTGATGAAAGCCTTGGACAGACTTTCCAGGTTTATAATCTCACAACTCTTATTCATTCAATAAAAATAGACCCGAAAGATTTAATGAAAAAAGACTCAGTCGGGCTTGCAGTTGAAATGGGTGTTAAGACCATCGGTGAATTAAAGACAGGCTCAGTCAAATCATTCGACATAGGATTCGACATAAAAGGCACAGCAATACCATTCGACAAAAAAACAAGGATTGCCAATCCGGAAATAGATCTTAAAATGGGTCTTCCATACGGATCGCTCACCGGCCTTCAGATATTTGAAAAATTAAAAGAAGTTGAACAGCTTGCGAAATACACAGGCAAACTTGAATTTCTGAAAAAAGAGATAAAATGGAAAAATGCATATGTAAATGTCTGGTACAAAAACAATCTTGTAAAACTCAAAGAAGGCAAAATACCGACCGATGATTACGAACTTACATATGCAGGACAGACAAATTTAAGCACAAAAGCTGTTGATATGGATATGGATATGCTGCTTGCCGATAAACACGAAAAGCCCATTCGGTCAGGGATTGAAAAGAATGTAAAGAAAGCCATACCTGCAAAAGCTGCCAAGTATGTTAAATCTGAAAAAGTTACTGATATAGCAATGAAAAGTCTTATGAATAAAGACGGTAAAATCCAGCTTACATTCAAGGTTACAGGCAAACTGAATGATCCAAAAACAAAACTTGTCAGCCCGAAACTGTCTTCAATATCGGATGTGATTAAAGATTCCTCAGCTGATATAAAGGATGCCGTAAAAGAACAGGCTAAAGAGAAGGTTAAGGAAGAAGTAAAAGAGGCGAAAGAAGAAGCTAAAGAAAAAATTGAGAAAAAAACGGATAAAGCTAAGGATAAGGCTAAAGACAAGCTGAAGAAAAAATTTAAATTTTAAATGAAATATTCGTATAAATATATTTTTCCGGTTATTCTTATTATTCTCCATTCATGCGCTACGGATATACCTGAGGACGCGTTTGATTATTTAGCCCCGCCGGTAATATCATGCCGTCTGGTTCCCGGTGATAATGACCACATATATGTTGATTTCACAGGATCAAATAATGAATATTATTTTGACGGATATAATGTGTATGTTTCTGAGACACAAATGCTGAGAACTTCAGTCGGGTCATATAAACATGTACAGGTTGATGAACCCGACTTTGCATCTGCAACACCGTCTTATCCGTTGTCCCCTGATCCTGCTCAATCAGGCACGATAAAATTAAATCAGTACTGGTGCCCGGATTATCCGGACACCCCGTGTACCTTCTCGGACAATGTCACATACTGGATAATGTTCTGTTCGCATCACAGATATTCAGGCGTTAATGAGGACGGTGTCAGCAATCAGGTATCAATTACTTTTGAAAAATAAAATGAGAATAAATTATATTATATTTATTTTAGTTTTTTTATTCAGTTGCGATAATGTCGAGTTTAAAAGCCTTTATCCGGCTAATCCTCCCATGGACATCAGATTTGCGCTTTTAACGGCGGAGAACCATGGAGGCGCGTACATCGGTGATTATCTATTGCTGTTCAGATCCGAGAACAGAAAGAACACGCGGTTCGGCGGATTCCTCATTTTTGCAGACGCTTTCGAAGCAGATGTCAGGCAAATGCAATCTGAGGGAGAAGCGTCGTACGTACTCGGCACGGCAAACGGCGAGAGCAGCTCTCTTTACAATCCAGCAGACGGGATCGATAAGCAAATTGCAATATTGTTCACGAACATAGCAGCGTCCGCCGGTGAAAGTATTATATACAATTCAGAAAGCTGTACATTAACAACAATCCTACAACCCAATGCGGATATAGTCCCAGGGAACTGGCTTACAATGAGAGCCTACTTGTGGGATAGCGCTGATTCAGTTATACTTGAAGTGAGCGGCCCCGGGAATACTGTTCATATTCAATAAGGAAATTTTATTTACCATCGCCTATGTAATAAGGATTTTGTATCCTGTATCTTTTTATAATTTCATTTGTGCTTTTTATTGCTTCATTGCGGTTAAGAATTATCCGGTGCTCCCCTGTGAAATCAAATTCCAGAAATTTATCATTTGATTTATCCAGAAGATCTTTTAAATGAATAATATCCTTAACATTCTGTCCGTTCAATTTACGCAAAATTAAATTTTTCATGCTATGATAGCCAACATTGACCGATGCAGGCAGGGCAGCAGTTAATATTACTATCCTTTTCTGTTCAGGAGTGGGATATTTTGTATAATTATCGAAATAATACATTAATCGTTTATCCGAAGTCCCGATCCATTCTTCTCCCCATATTTTCAGATATTCTTTTGTCAGTTCCTGAAATATCAATCCTCCTGTGATGAAATATTTTGGCGGAGAGTCATAGCTTGAGGTTGGAATGAGCAGGGAATCATTCGAAAACTGTTTTAATTTAAAATCAATGTCCATCTTTTTCTTATTCCGGACAATTTTCATCCTGATTGTATCATCTATAAAGTGGTCGAGATAAATAAGTCCGTAATAAGCAAGCTTACCGTATTTTGCTGATATATACAGACCGTTATCATCAAGATCTACACCGTTTATGCTTAAAATAACATCATTCTTTTTTAATATATTATAGCCGCTTGTTTCTGGTGGTACATTGATAACAAGAATGCCGGTATCTTCATTTTTTAATCCAAGGTATTCCCTGAGATTTTTATCGTTTTCCAGAGGTGCATCTTCAATATTAAAAAAAGGCATGCCATTATATTTCTCGCTCTGCAGGTCTTTGAGCATTCTTTCAATGACAGTTACGTCCACAGCTTTAACAGTCTTTGTCTTTGAAGAATGCCACAAAGCAATACCGGCAAGCCTGCCGTTCACGAATACGGGTTCTCCCTTCCCTCCTACATCAATATCCGAAATCATATGATGTATTAGTACTGCACCGGACGAGTCTAAAAATTCTATTGATGATTTTTGATATTCTGCCTGATGAGTCTTGAGAATGCCGCTATTATCCCATCTAGCAAGCAATGCTTTATTGTCCCGGGCCGAACCGTGAGTGTTGAACTCAACAGGTTTTAAACCGGAAAAAAACTCTTTATCCAGCACTGTGATTAAGGCAAGTCCGCATTGATAATCCTTTAAAATAATTTCAGCAGTATATTTACGGTATTCACCAAATTTTGATACCTCAACAAGCACATGGTCTATCAATTTATGGGATGCAGTCAAAATATGGTTTTCATCAATTACAATACCGCTTATGGTATCTTTCTGAACAGATAATTTCTGCCATGGCAGATTATAGTCATAGCTCTGGCTTGCTACAGTGATTGTAACAACATTCTCTGAATATTTTTCAGCATTTGCCGGAATATTTGTATTTAATATGAAGGTAAAAATAAATATTAATAAGTATTTTTTATTCATCTATTTATCGCCTGATCTTCTGTCTGAAGGTATTTCATATTTCTTTAAAATACGTTTGTTCGCGCTTTCCATGCCGGAAGCCTTAATTAATACGGGTTTATTATAACCTTCAACTTCAATAACATGATATTGGCCGAGAGGATTTCTAAATGCTTCTATGACATCTTTGAGCTTTGTGATTTTTGTGTTATTTATCCTATTTACGACTAAATCATGCATATCTGAAACATATGAATTTTCCGGATCAGGCAATACATGATTGATAATAATAAATTCAGATCTTTCCGGATGAATAATATCTCGTTCTGCATAGAAAAAATTATACAGCATTCTTCTGTCTGCCTTAAACCACCATTTATCCCAGCATTTTAAAAATTCTCTGTTCAAAGGCTGAAAAATAATTCCACCGAATATATAATAATCAGGCAGAGTTTCATATTCTTCATACCAGGGTATGCGTGCTGATATCTGTTTTAATATAACCGGAACAGAAATAACTCGTTTATCTCTTAAAATTTCCAGCGTTACAGTGTCACCTACCTGTTTTTGGTCAGCAATTATAGAGAAAAGAATACGGCTGTCACCGTATGCAATTGACCCGTCATTAGCGATTTTCTTTCTGTCAATACTCAAAATAACATCGTTCTTTTTTAATTTATTCCAGGCGCTGGATTTTGGCATCACATGTGTTATAATTATTCCGGTCAGATTTTCATCCATACCGAGAAATTCTCTATAAGCCGGATTTAATAAATTTTCAGTCAATATCCCAAGGTCTGAAAATCCGTCATATTGTCCGTCCTGAATATCATCGAGGAAATGAATGATTATCGGTGTAGGGATCATGTATCCAATATTGCTTGAATCTGTTATAGCCTGAAAGGCGATTCCGACTACTCTGCCCTCCTGCATTACAGGTCCTCCGCTGTTGCCGGAATTTATCGCAGCGTCAGTCTGTATCATAAGCAGAGCAATCTTTTTACTATGCGCGTAAAGGCCTATTTCAATTCTTGAGACCACCCCTTCAGTGATGGAAATCCGTTCTCCGCCGAGCGGGTAGCCGTAAGTTGCAACAACGCTTTTCAGATCAGGTATTTCACCAAATTCAAGGCTTACTGTTCCTTTAAAAAAGGTGCTATCCTTTACTTTAAGCAGTGCGAGATCACAATCATGTGCAGCGTATAAAACTTCGGCCTCGTAATTCACCGGATCATTTTCCTTTTGAACCTGAATAAAAGTCGCATCCGAGATCACATGAGCATTCGTGAGAATTAAATTATTGCTTATAATTGCTCCTGAGCCGACGGCAGTACCATAACTTCTCATTTTCCATGGCAGGCAATAATTTGGCCTAATGTATGTTTTTGTGATTTTTACAGTTGCCTGTCTTGCAAGACTGGTGGATTTTAATTCTTTCGGAATTAGAGGATTCGAAAAAATGATACAGATAAAAATACTAATAAAAAAGAAGCAAGTACTCCGCATTTAATATTCCCGTATATTATATTTAAAAAATTAATTTTTCCCTATAAGTTCGAGCACTTCTTTAAGTACTTCTTTACCTTGAAGACCCTTTGACCTCATGTCCTTTACCCATCTGACTCTAAGCGGAAGTGTTAATGCTTCTAATTTTCGTTTTTCCTTAGGATCTAGATTAAATTCCACAATGCCCTTTTTTAATGCGCGCTCCCGAAATGGTTCGTCTGTTGCATCATATATCTTACCGCATTCTGTTGATAATGAAAGTCCGCTGTTGTCGTTAATGATTTTTTTTACATCATCAGGAAATGCGTCGAATTTATTTTTATTCATGACTACCATCATTGTCATTGTATAAAAGTCGGCGTTAGTGGCGAATTTTGTCGTATCGTCTAATTTGAAAATTCCAAGTCCTTCCCAGGGAGCTACGGTCCCGTCTACTTTTCCTGCTTCAAGGGCAGCATATGTTTCGTTAATAGGGAGAGTAACAGGTGTTGCTCCGAATATATGCAAAGCACTCGTAACAAAAGGATTGGCAGTTCTTAATCTAAGCCCTTTAAAATCAGATATTTTCAAAATCGGCCTTGACCTGGTATGGAAATCACCGCCAGGATGGCAAAACAGCGCAAGCAGTTTAACCTTGCTGTACTCCTTTTTAAAGTCAGGGAATTTTTCATAAGTTTTCCACATCGCTATTGAAGCAATTTCAGCTGAAGGCGTCATAAACGGCAGGCCGAAGACCTCTGTCATAGGGAAACGTCCCGGAGTATAATCATGCAAAGTATAGGTAAGATCAGAAGTGCCTTTTTCCGTGAGATAATATTGCTCAGAACTTTTTCCAAGCACACCGGCTGTGTAAAATTTAATAATTATCCTGCCCCTGGTCTGATTTTGAATTTTCTTTGCCCAGGGTTCAAATACATGCACCTGCATGGTATGATTTGCCGGGAACGCGGTTGAAAATATAAGTTCCTGGGATTTGACTTTTGTACGGGTTCTATTTTGGGCTTCACCTGTATTTATATTTAAAGATATAATTGTAAAACAATAAATAAAAATATGAATGAGTTTAATTCCATAAATAATTCTAACCATGATTTTTCCTCCTTAAAATAAAAAGTTATTTATTCTGCTTTAATTCAATTGATACTCCGAGCTTGTCTATTCCGGCCTGCTTTGCCGCATCTAATACCTTTACAAAATAATCGACTGAAGCCTGTTTGTCGGCTTTTACAATAAGACCGTTGTGCTTGGCAGCTCTTGATATGGATGATAATTCCTTCACTAATGAATCTGCGGAAATCTTTTCAGCGCCTATATAAATTTCATTTTTGGAAGTGACTGATACAATTAATGGGGATTCTCCTTTTGTCTGTACATTTGTTACTCCATGGGGAAGATTTACTTTTATCTTTGATTCGTTAAATGGATTGAATGTATAAAGCAGGCTGAAGGTTGTAAAAAAAAATACAAACATATTCATTACAATATCAGTCATTGCAACTGACTCTAATGAGAAAAATGGTTTTCTAATAGATTTAATTTTCATTCGGCATTATGTTTTAGCAATATTTTTCTTTTTGTTGATCAGGCCTACCATCTTGTCGCCATAATAGTTTAATGCGTGGGTAATTGTATTAATTTTGTTTGTAAAAATGTTATAAACCAGATAGAAAGGAATGGCTACTATAAGACCGCTCGCTGTTGTAACCATTGCCTGATATATACCGGCTGCCAATTGGTCAACAGTAACTGTGGTTGAAAATTGTTCCCATGCCATAAACGCCCGGATTAGCCCTAGAATTGTCCCAAGAAATCCCATAAGCGGCTCAACACCGACAATTGCCATAAGAAAAATTAAATTTTTTTCCAGCAGCGTAATCTGCCTTTCACCCTCTCGTTCCATCGCCCGGTCAATCTCAAGAACGTCATCCTCAATTTTAAGGAGTCCCGCAAGAAAAACCGCTGCCATGGGGTGATTAACTTTTTTGCACTGTCCCAGTGCGCGCTCAATTTCGCCCTTCTCGATTAGAAAGTAAATCTCGTCGACAAAAGACTCGGTATTGAGTTTTATTTTCCAGAAAAAAACAGCGCGTTCGATGCTGATTGCCAGCGCAACAATGGAACCCAAAATAATCGGCACCATTACCCATCCGCTTTTTACAATTATATTATCTAAAAATATATTCATCTAATGTTCCATGTTCTTATTCAATGGTTTTTTTTCAGCTAAATCAGTAAATAAATACAGGCAGACTTGCGTTTCCTTTCATCTCACTTTATATATTTAATTGAAAATTTTTGGAATAGCTGCTAGTTTTATTTTTCTAAAGCGGATAATTCCTTTGCGAGTATCCGGATATGCTTTTTTTCTTCGTTGATGATATTTTCTATTTTATCCTTTCCCATACGTTCAGGGACAAGATCCTTGATTCCGACATAAAATACAATTGAATCTTTTTCCATTGATAGTGCTTCAACAAGGATTTTTTCAATAGACGATATATCTATTTGTTTTTTATAAAATACTTGTGTGTCCGCAAGAGCTTTTAAATATAGTACTGATTCATTCATTGGATCAAATACAGTAGGCTCTTTCTCTTTATCGGACAGAGAGGAGTGCATAGATTTGAATGTATTATAATGATCTATTTCCATAGAAGAAAGATCAGATAACAGCTTTTTATAGCGGCTGTCGGAAACTTTTTCAGAAGCATTCTTATAAAAATCTGCTCCATTTTGTTCTATCTGCTCTGCAATCCTGAAAATTTCATCGGCATTAAAATTAAATGACATAGTTTTATCCTTGAAAAAAATAATATTTTGCGCCTGACACGATTTGAACGTGCGACACATGGCTCCGGAGGCCATTGCTCTATCCGCTGAGCTACAGGCGCAAATTTTTATCTAATTTGAATTATAATACAATTTATTTCAATTACTTTTCTTTTCAATGAACATAATATAAATTATGGTGAGGTTTTAAAATAATTTTTAAATGCATTCTCTTATAAAAATAGCTCTTGATAAACTAATCAGGCCAGCAATAAATCATTAAAAGATTATAAAAAATCGTTGATAAATATATCACCTGTATTGTATTTAGTTATTTTTTAATAATATCATTACTATATTTGAGGTATAAATGGCAGTAGAACAAACACTTATTTTAATTAAACCTGACGGACTTGTGAAATCTCTTACAGGCAATATCCTTTCCAGGCTTTCTGAGGCAAAACTGATTATTGTAGGATCAAAAACAGTTCGCGTAAGCAGGGAACTTGCCGAAAAACATTATAAGCATTTAACAGGAAAACCTTTCTTTGAAGAACTTATCAGATACATTATGGGCGAACTGCATTCTTCAAACCGCGTTGTCGCTTTTGTTTATCAGGGTGAAGACGCGATAAAAAAAATAAGGGACATTGTGGGCGATACCAATCCTGAGAACGCTAATCCCGTATCAATTCGCGGTGCTTACGGCAGAATTACAACAAGCGGGGTTTTTGAAAACGTCGTCCATGCATCTTCAAGCAATGAAGATGCTGAGATTGAAATAAAACTCTGGTTTAAACCGGAAGATCTTGTAGAGGATATATATCCTACAAAAGAAATAACAGTAAGCAATAAAAAAGAAATTGTCTGGGCATAAAGCGCAGAGCAAAAAATTCAGGGGTAATTGTTATGAGAATCATATTGCTCGGCGCACCTGGTGCCGGTAAAGGTACAATATCTTCCTTACTTGTCGATAAATTCGGGATAGTACAGCTCTCCAGCGGCGATCTGCTCAGAACTGAGGTTAAGAGAGGGTCAGAGACCGGGAAAAAAGCCGAAGAATTCATGAATAACGGTGCTCTTGTCCCGGACAATATAATACTCGACAGTATGCGGATAAGGCTGAACGACGATGATTGTGCAAAAGGCTTTATTCTTGATGGATTTCCGAGAACCGTTGTTCAGGCAGACTCTCTTAAACAAATGTTCGCTGATATGGCTCTCGTTCTTAATGCTGTGATCAACCTGGAAGTGCCGGAAGAAATCCTGCTGCGAAGGCTTACAAGCAGACGCACATGCTCAAATACAGACTGTCAGGCAATTTATAATATTCATACAAAACCTCCCAAAACAGCAAATAAATGCGATCTGTGCGGAAACGCGCTTATCCAGCGCGATGATGAAACTGAAGACGTGATAAAGAATCGCCTTATTGTTTATAAAGAAAAGACTCAGCCGCTTATAAAATACTATTCAGCATATAGTCAGTTTTTTTCTGTCCCTTGTATTGATGCAAAAGAATGCATGGAGGCAATTCAAAAAAAATTATAACTATAAAAAAAGTTGAAAACTGTAAAAGAGCTTTTAGTAGGATGTATTCTTAAATAAACGAGTGTTGAAGATAATCGTTGATGAATTTCCCGCCAATGATGAAATGACATTTTATATCTTAAAATTTTTTTATCTACCGTGCCCGGCAACAACAACTTTTAAAGTATTTAATAATATTTTAAAATCCAGTTTAAGCGACCATTTATCAATGTATTCAAGATCCATTTCCATCCAGTGGTTGAATTCAATATCATTCCGATTCGGAGCAATCTGCCATATACATGTCAGTCCGGGTCTCATTGAAAGACGCCTTCTTTGCCATACGTCATATTGTTCAACTTCAGAAGGAATAGGCGGCCTTGGGCCAACAAGACTCATTTCTCCTTTTATAATATTTATCAATTGAGGTAATTCGTCAAGACTTGTCTTTCTTAATATTTTACCGATAAATGGAATTATCCTGGGATCATTTTGTATTTTAAAAGCAGGCCCGTCAGCTTCATTAAGATGTTTGTATTTTTCCAAAAGTTTTTCAGCGTCAGGTACCATTGTTCTGAACTTATAAAGAAAAAATTTTCTTCCGTTCAGCCCTAGACGTTCTTGTTTAAAAAAAACTGGACCCCATGAAAAAATTTTAATAGAAGCGCCTATAATCATGAAAACAGGCAAAAGGAAAATAAATGAAATAATCGCAGTGCTATAATCTATAATACTCTTAATGAATAATTCCCTATGCATTGAAGTAGTAGGAGATAGTATCATGGTAGGGGTTCCGAAAAAATTATCAAATAGCATTTTCGAAAATTTAGGCTTGTATAATAATGAGTGCACATGCCAGTCGGGTATTATGCGAACATGTATCCCAATCTCTTCGATAAGAAGCATATATTTATCTACGCTTTCAATTTTGCTTAAAGGCATCGCAAAAATAACTTCATCAACGACACCTGATAAAACAATGTTTCTCATATCTTCCATAATCCCTAATACGCGAATATTATTTTGCACTTCCATCCCTACTTTAGCAGGATCTATTTCAAGACATCCAATTAAATTAATGTTTTCTTTGGAAAAAGTGATAAGATTTATTATCTCTTTTGCTCTTTGTTGACTTCCTACGATCAGTATGTTTTTTATATTATGAATATTCTTTTCATAAGTCCTGGTAATTATAAATATTAATCCTTTACTGATGGAAAGCAGAACAATTAAATTAATATAAAATAAACCTAATAAAACCCGGCTGACCTCGCTTAGTTTCAAAATATAAAGAAAAGAAAGAATAAAAATCATTCCTGTACTAACAGCTTTAATCATATTCAAATATATTTCTGCGTACCTTTTACTGGAAAAGGAAGAATAGATATCAAAAAAATTAAAACTGAGATACATTATTATTAATGATAAAAGTAACACTATGTAATAATTTGGAGCTAAAGCTAGTCCGCGAAATGGAAGAGGAATTACATATTTCTTTAGAAAATATGCGGCAATAAATGAAAATAGAACTAAACTAATATCCAGAACTGTATGAATTACAAGGATGAGCTTGTTTTTACTGGTAAACAACTATTATTTCCTTAAGTGTTATTATTGAATCAATCAGGTTGTTCTGATTACAATATCAGACTTTGTTAATAAGATGTGCTTATTATAAATATTAACTGATTACTTTTCTGGCTGGCTTGGAAAGTCAAGAGAAATTTTATACATATTTGAATTGATTTTTGAAGATTACAAGGCAAAATCTTCCCTATTTAATGAATTGCTTCATCAATTAATAAAATATTTATTATTTCAGCAATTTTTTCTTCAGCTTCGCTTATGTGAAAATGACATGATCCGGCTCCGGAATGTCCGCCTCCGCCATATTGCGACACCAGGTGTCCAAGATGCACTTTGCTTTTACGGTTAAAAATATTCTGTCCCAGACTTACAATTATTTTCTCTTTATTGATTTTATCATATCGGATTTTAATATTTACCAGAGAATCCGAAAAAATTGAATAAACTAAAAATCTATTGCCTTTCGGTTCCACTGACAATGATCTGAAATCAGTTATAGTTAGGTGTTTTTTTTGTGTTGTATAATTTTTTAAAAAGTTTTTATATTCTCTATCCTGTTCAATAATTATATTAATCTTTTTTTTAACTTCAGGATCAGAATTTACTTTTATAATGTCATATTCACTCAGCAGATATACAACCTTATTCCAGTAATTTTCATCTGCTTTATTTCTTCCGGATAAAGTAAAATACAGCATTATATACGGATACTTCTCCGGATTTAATACTTCATCAAGGGAAAAGTCTGCGGAATCGATTTTATCTGTTTCTTTTACTAATTCAGTAAAATCTTTTGAAAACCGATTACAATAGTGTTCATAAATAATTCCAGCGGCAGAAGGAGCTATTTTAAAAGCGCCGTTAAACGATTTATCAATCTGATTTGAATAATGATGATCGAACCAGAGAGAGCAATTCTCCACAAAAGGAAGATTGGTTATGATATCGCCTTCTTTGATTTCATCATTCCCGAATCTCATCTCATAAGGTTCTATCCATAATATAGGCTCAGAAATTTCCAATATATCATATAGAAGTACGGCACATACAACGCCGTCAAAATCAGGTCTTGTAACAATTCTCATTATATTCTGCCAGCTATAATTTTATCTTTCCAATTATACTATTGAAGAGTTTATTGAGGGGTTTAAATATGAAAGTAATTTTAAAAAATTAATTACTTAACAGCGCGTAAAATTATAAATTAAAAACATCAGAAAGAGAACTTAATTTTAATACATTTAATACTTTGGGGCTGATTTTTAAAATTTTCAGCTCTTTTCCTTTATTTTTTTGAAGTTTTAAAAGACTAATAAGTACTCCTACGCCGGATGAATCAATATAATTAACATTTGAAAGATCAAGGCCAATATCCTTATTTTCATTCTGACCTATTTCTATTAGTTGATTTTTAAAATTTTTTATAGACATCATTTCTATATCACCGGTAATAGAAATACTGATCAATTCATTATTTTTTTTAATTGCTATTTCCATATTTAATTCCCAATCTACACAGATAAAAGACTGTAATAAAATGTTTTATATCTATAAAAAAGTCAATTTGTTTTATTATAGGCAATTTAAAAATAAAGTCAAATGTTTATTATTGATAATTAATCGAGATCAACTATGCGCATTCTTGGTGAATAGCGCCCGTTATAAAAATTATTTTCAAGATTATAAATTATGTCTACTTTTTTATTGCTGGTATATTCTTCCATTTTTTCGGCCATATCCCATCCAATAGCTTCTAAAGCTTTATTATTTTTGAACATATATTTTCCATGATTCATATTTTGTCCGAATCTTTTAAATTCCCTTATTTCTGCATTTCTGCTTAAAAAAAGACAATCCTCATTTTGATGTCCGTAAGGTTCAAATAGATCAAGGCTGTTAATAAAGTCATAATTAATTAATTCCAAAGGAATATCAAGATCAATATAATACTTGTATTCTTCTATGGAACAGTTTTTTATTGATTCAATGATTTTTTCTCTGAGTTTATAAATTACTTCTCGGTCGATTGTAAAACCAAAAGCCTGCTTATGACCGCCGATTTTTTTAAAAAGATCGGAATGAGCCTCAACAAATGAAAAAAAATTAAAATCTCCCATGGCTCTGCCCGAGCCTTTTACTGATTCCTTATTCCCGATTAGCGATATTACAATAACAGGCTTCCCTGTGATATCCGCTATGCGGTTTGCAAGCAAACCGCATAAGCCATCGGGAACTTTTTCTGATGCAATAAAAATTAAATTTTCACATGCAAGATGTTTTCCATTCTGAATCTCTGAATAATAAAAATCGTGTAATTCTGTGATTATTTTTTTTCTTTTGTCATTTAATATATTTATTTCGTTAATTAAAGAATTGAGTTTTTGTTTATCTTTCTCAAGAAAAAAATTCGCTATTAATTGTGTTTTCCCAAATCTTCCAGGTGTATTAAGCAGCGGTGATATATCCCATGCAATCTTTTTTGCGGTAATCTTGCTGGATAACTTTTTTATTAACAAGGATAAACCGGGATGATTTGTCTTATTTAGTGATTTTAATCCGTAATGTATAATTGTCCTGTTCTCACCGAATAACGGCATAATGTCCGCCACAGTACCGACAGAAACCAGGTCGATAATAGAGTTTAAGAACTCCGATATCTTACCGGAGTTGTGATACTCAATCTCTGAAAACATCATATTAACAATATGATGTTTTTTTTTGAATATTTTTTGATTTATTGAAAATTTTTTACAAAGATCATTAATGCTTAAATTTGAATTGATCTTTTTTGTAAAAAAGCTATTTAATAAATCCCTGAAATTAAAAATATTACCATCATTAATATAATCACGGAGTTTATTTTCATATTCAGAGTCAAATAATACAATATTGCAGTTTCCTGAAAGGTTGCCGTTAAAGTAGTTCCCTTTAAAGATATCATCTACTTTATCGATTTGTTCAATAATTCCATTTTTTACATATGAACAATAATAGCAATCTTCCTCCCTTGTAATAACAATAAATAATTTATTAAAACTTAATAAATAACTCATTAAGACTGCCTGACAGAGTTTGAATGTTACTCCCACACCAGCAAGCTCTTTAAATGGATATCCGGAATCCCATATTTTCGGATTGACAATTATAGCCTGAGGCAATTTCTCTTTCTGTTCATGATGGTCACAAACAATCACATCTATTCCAAATTTGCATGCGTATTCAATTTCATCAATGTCCCTGATTCCGCAATCCAATGTGATAATTAAATCAATTTGATGATCACGCATTTCTTCAATTATTGATTTTCTCAAACCATACTCTTCATCGTCTACAGCAAAACGATAATATGGTTTTATTCCTAAGCGTTCCAAAAGATTAATAAGAATGGTTAGAGACGTGAGTCCGTCAACATCTGAATCTGCAAAAATACCGATCTTTTCTTTCCTGTTTATAGCTGTCCGAATACGAGTTACGGCATCCTGCATGCCTTTCATTAAAAATGGACTATGTAAAGAAGATAATCTGGGATTTAAAAAATGATATGCATCTGTTAAATTTGTAATGCCTCTGTTAATTAAAATTGCAGCTATTGATTTATCTATTCCCAGTGAAGCTGAAAATTCTTCAACAGCCTCATCGTTAATACTTTTTGACAACCAGTTGGATTTCATTTCTATTTTCAGTATTTTTGCCGAGTAATTGTTTCTACTGCCATTTTTGCAAGATAATCGGCTTTTTCATTCAGCGATCTTGGTATATGTTCGATTCTGCAGTTGCTTATTTTTTTCTTGAGTTTAACCGCTTTTTCAAAAAGCGGCTTTATTGTATCGCTGGTTACTTTATATTCGCCTTTTATCTGTTTCACTATCAGTTCCGAATCTGTCCTTATCTTTAATTCTTTGGTCTTGAAATAAATAGCTATTTTGAGCGCTCTAATTAAAGCTGTATATTCCGCATAATTATTTGTGTTAATTCCAATATAAGAAGAAACTTTTCCAACCATTCTGTCTTCTTTGTCATTGATAACTATACCAATTCCCGAATGTCCTGGATTCCCGCTTGAAGCTCCATCTGTATATACCAATAAATATGATCCGAGCGGAACAGCTGAAAGTTCAGCTCCCTCAAAAATTTCTTCAGTTTCTATTTTATCATTTTCAACTGAAATTCCTGAAGATGATTCTTCAAAATTCGGCAATCCTTTCCTTTTAAAAATTATCTTTTTTTTCGTTTTTAACTTCTCTTTACTCTGCAATAATTTTCTTGCCTCTTCAATAACTTTACAGACATCACTTTCTTCAGCATGCGACAATTCTGCGATCTTTTGTACACTTTTGCCTTCTGCCAACAATTGTAAAACTCTATCAATACTTAAAAGCATTTTTTCCTCGTTTTAATTAAACTGTAAAAAAAAATCCTTCTGAGAAACGAATTTTAAATGATCAATTAAATGATAAGTTTGTTTCTCTCTGAATTTATCCCCGCCCTGCGGGCGGGATGATTTGCTAACTTCGATTAATAATCAAACAAGATCTTTACTTATTCTTTATATAAAAATCTGCCGCAATTAGTACAATTTACTATCTTAGATTCTTTCAAAGCATCCTGAATCAGATTGAATGGCACCTGAAAATTACAAGCGCCGCAGATCTCGCCGTCAATTTTTGAAACGGCTATTCCATTATGTGATTTTGTAAGTTTCATGAATTTTGTCTTTACTACCGGAGACAATTGATCAACTTTATCATCAAATTTATTTTGATTTTCATTGATTGACTCCTGGAATCTTATAATTCTTTCTTCCAGTCCTTGAATATCAGATAATGACTGTTTCTCCGATACAATTGATTCCGCCTGTAAAATTTTTAATTCATCCTCTTTCTGTTTTATGAGGTCAAACAGATTAATCAATTCATCTTCAAGCGTGTCTTTATCCGATTTTACTTTGCTGAATTCATGTTCTAAAGCAATTACTTCTTTTTCATTTTTAATGACATCTTTTCTTTTTTCTAATTTTTTTATTTGAGCATCCTTTTCTGCTAATTCATTCTCTTTTTCTTTAATTCTAATTTTTATATTTTTTACATTTGTTTCCAGAATAAGTATTTCATCTGAATTTTTTTTAAGCTGATCCTTCCAGTACAAAATTGATTTATTACTTTTTTCAATTTCAGTCTTACCCCTAAGTATATTATCCCAGAATCTCTGGAGTTCAATCATTATAGTTATATCTTTATTCATTTTTAAATATGTTTTGAGTATAGAGAAGTTAATAAAATATTTGACTTGCTGAATTAAATGCTAATTGATCTAAGATGTATTTAAAAATTTCCGATTAATGTCAAGGATTAAATAATACATTAAAAATCCTGTTTGCTAATATGAAATTTATTGTTGATAAAATTTTTTTCAATTAATATTATAAAATAATTTAAATTTTAAAGGAAATAAAATAATGGATTCAATAATTCAATCGAGAATAGACGAATGGACTAAAAAGCCATTTCTTCCGGACACAATCAATGAGATAAATGAACTAATGAAGAATAAAAATGAGAAAGAACTGATTGACAGGTTTTATACAAACCTGGAATTCGGTACCGGCGGGCTTCGAGGTATTATAGGCGCTGGAACTAACAGGATCAATATATACACGATCGGTATGACTACACAGGGACTTGCAAATTATATATTATCCAAAAATAAAGCTGACAAAGGCGTTGTCATTGCCCGCGATTCAAGAAGGATGTCCGACGTGTTTGCAAAAGAAGCTGCTTCAATTCTGACCGGCAACGGCATAATAGTATATTTTTTTGATGATATTACGCCAACTCCCTTATGTTCATTCGCGATACGCTGGCTCGGGACTGTTTCAGGAATCGTCATTACAGCAAGTCACAATCCTCCTAAATACAACGGCTATAAGGTTTATTGGGATGACGGAGGACAGGTGATTCCTCCCTATGATAAAGAAATAATCGAGCAGGTAAAATTAATTGATTCAATAGTTAAAATAAAAAAAATGGATTTTGAAATTGGCATCAAAACCGGGAAAATTAAAATTCTAAAAAATGAAATTTCTAATTCTTACATAAATAAATTAGAGAAAACCGCATTTAGAGATAAGTCTGAATCATCAATAAAAATTGTATATACGCCCCTTCATGGCACCGGATATAAAATTATACCTGATACCTTAAAACATTTTGGATTTAGTAATATACACATTGTTAACGAACAGGCAAAACCTGACGGTAATTTCCCGACTGTGAAATATCCCAATCCCGAAGAAAAAGGCGCTCTTGCTTTATCACTTAAACTTGCAGAAATGACAGATGCTGATATTATTATGGCAACTGATCCTGATGCAGACAGAATTGGTATAGGGTTTAAGGATAATGACAATAACTATATTCTTATTAACGGCAATCAAATTGGAGTTATGCTTGAATATTATCTGCTGACAAGATTAAAAGAGACAAATAAAATCCCGCTTAACGGAGCAATTATAAAAACAATTGTTACAACCGATTTGCAGGAAGAAATTGCAGAAAATTTTAACTGTAAAACGGAAAATGTTCTCACAGGTTTTAAATGGATAGCAAAAAAAATGAAAGAGTATGACGAAACAGGTGACAGAACATTTATATTCGGCGGTGAAGAAAGCTTCGGTTATCTGCCTGTTAATTTCGTTAGAGATAAAGATGCTGTAAGTGCCTGTTATTTTTTTGCAGAAATGGCTGACTGGCTCTCAAAAAAAGGAACGAATTTGTATGATTTTTTAAATCAAATATATATTAATTTTAAAGTTTATCTTGAAGATCTTCATTCCCTAACATTGAAAGGATTAAACGGTATGGAAAAAATAAATAAAATAATGGAAGAGTTTAGATTAAATCCTCCAGGAGAATTTGCCGGTTTTAATGTTAAAAGAATTGCCGATATTGAAACTTTAAAACAAAACGATTTAATTTTAAAACAGGAAAAATCAATAAAGCTTCCTAAATCAAATGTTCTGCAATTCTTTTTAGATAAAGGCGCAAAGCTTACAATGAGGCCTTCAGGGACTGAACCTAAAATAAAATTTTACTTCAGTATTAACGAAAAGGCAGACACAAGTAACATTGAAGAAATAAAACTAAAACTCAGAGAACAGATCGAACTTTTAAAAAATGATTTAATCTCTAAAGTTGAAAAAATATAAAATAGCCAATCTTGCTCTTGCTGTCAACAGCAGGAGCAAGACGAGTATCTGATGTTACTTCGATTATTTTTCTAAATATTCCATAAAGAATCTTTTAAACCCGATATTCTTTTTGTTGCATTATTTATCATGTATCGCAGTATATCCTCATTGCCGTATATTTCGATTTTTTTACGCGCTCTGGTAACTGCTGTATATAAAAGTTCTCTCGAAAGCACCGGATTTATACGGTCAGGTAAAACCAGGAGAACATTATCAAACTCTGATCCCTGGCTTTTATGAACTGTTAAAGCATATGCTGTTTCATGCTCCGGCAGTTTTGAAGGAAGAATTTTTCTTATAGTGCCGTCAGGCGAAGCAGTAAAAAAACGCACAATACCGTCTTCTGGGTCTTTGCGCATAATACCCAGATCACCGTTATATAATTTTACATTATATTCATTTTTTAAAATTATTACAGGACGTCCTTCATACCACATTACATTATTCGAAATCAGGCCGGCTTTTAGTAATATTTTTTCAATAAGAATATTTATTTGTTCAATACCATACGGACCTTTACGCAGGGCGCATAAAATAGTGAAGTTTGAATATAAATTCAGCGCATCTTTAGGTAATTTGGCCTTGATCAAAGGGCTATAGCCGTTAATTACTTTTAACCGTATTGAATTAATTAACATTACGGAAGATTTAAATGTACTACTATTTAAAAAAGAAATATCAGTAAATTGAGTGGATTTTAAAATATTGAAAAACTTATCTGCTTCCCCGTCTTTAATAGCCCTGCTTAATTCTCCTATTCCGCTTTCATCGGAAAATCTATAGCTTTTTGTAAGGGTATAAATTGAATCAGCAATAGACTGCCACTTCTTTCTATCGGTAGATTTGTCTGTTATATTATCATTTAATATTTCTTCTAGTCTGCTTATAAGTTTTTTAGAGAATGAGTGTCTGTTGCCCGTATCACAGATATCTCCAAGTACAGCGCCAGCTTCAACTGATGAAAGCTGATCTTTATCTCCAATAAGTATCACTCTTGAGTTTATCGGTATAGCTTCGAAAAGTTTTGCCGTAAGAGCCAGATCGGCCATGGAAGATTCATCAATAACAACAATATGATAAGGTAATTGATTATTGATATTATATCGAAAATTTAATGAACCCTGAAAGCTTCCAAGGAGCCTGTGTATTGTAAAGCTTTCGTCCGGAATATTCTCCCTTACCTTATCACTACAGTCAATATGTTCCCGGACATTCTTAACCGCTTCTGAAAGCCGTGCTGCAGCCTTACCGGTTGGTGCCGCAAGAGCAATTTTTAAATGTCCATCCTTTATATTCTCAAGCAGAAGAGCAAGTATTTTTATGACAAGGCTTGTCTTGCCTGTGCCCGGACCGCCTGTTATTACGCAAAATCCTGAAAGACATGCTCCGATCGCTGCAATTTGCTGATTAACATCGTCTTCAGATTTGAAAAACCTTGTCATGCTTTTCTTTAACACGTTTGTATCAATATCAAAAACAGCCGTGAGCCTTTTTTTTATATTCTCAGCTAATTTGTACTCATAAAGCCAGTAACGGTATAAATACAGTCTGCCGTTATCATCAAGTATTAAAGGTTTGACATCACCCGGCCTTCCAATTACATCACTCTTTTTTAGTATTGTATGCCATTCATCTTCATCATATAAATAAATTCCATCAGTGTTACTATTTTCATTTAGAATGCTATATATATTTTTCCCTGCAACTGAAGGGATATGGACGCAAACACTTCCCTTGCTTATGTGATTACTCACGAGACGCGCTGCTAAAACAAGCTCCGGGGTGTACGAACCGGCAAGTCTTGCCATGAAATCGCCGAATTGCTTGTCAAGCTGTGTAAAGAGCATCGGATTTGTTGCATCTATTTCTTTTACAATATCTGGCAGTCCTTTCACGAAGCAGACACCTCTGGTTTTGATAAATAATCGCTGAGAGCCTGAATCATTTCTTTTGATGGGACATCATGATATATGCCGGAGTACGGATAATCAGGGTGGGCACCCCTGACGAATATGTAAAAAACACCTCCAAAGTGGGTGTCAAAATTATATCCCGGTTTTCTGGATAGTAAATATTTATGTAAAGCTACTGAGTAAATATAATATTGTAAAATATAATAATGTTCTTCCATTGTACTGTTTATTTTTCCAATAGAATAATCCTCAATGTCATTACCGAGAAAATTTGATTTCCAATCGACAATATAATATTTCTCATTATGCTGAAATACCATATCTATATAGCCCTTTATAAATCCCTTATGAGGTTTAAAGCCAAGACGTTCAACTGATTGAACAAAATTTTTATTTAAATTAAGGCAGGATAAACGGAATATTTCTGCCAGACCTTCTGAGGCGATCAAAGTTAATGGAAAATAAAATTCCAGTTCATTTATCCTGTTGTTTTCAGAAATATTTCCAAGTATAAAATTCGGCAAATCCGGAGAAAGCCTGCTATTCAACACATTGTTGATCATGATAAAGATGGTATCCTGCCAGTCAGTTCCAATACCATATTTTATAAGCATTTCCTTAATAATAAATTTTGTTTGTTCTTCTTCACTGCGGATATAATCCAGTTTCTCAAATACCTCGTGTATACATGTGCCTGGAACAGGTCCCTTTGGGAATAAAAATATGTTTTTATTAT
Organism: Spirochaetota bacterium; assembly: GCA_016934735.1. GTDB lineage: Bacteria > Spirochaetota > UBA4802 > UBA4802 > JAFGDQ01 > JAFGSG01. The sequence goes on from JAFGSG010000025.1 coordinate 23,522, forward strand.
TGATAATTGATTCGGGTGATATATCAGTAAGATTTCCGACATTGTCATGATCCGGTCTTTCGTCGTATTCTTTAGCGTCATGTGTCAGGGATGAAAAACTAGATACTTTCCACTCATTTTTAATAATACCATTAAAAATCTTGCGGCTGAAATCACCCGATGTATTAAAAATAATATTGCGTTTATATTCGAAATCAGGCAGATCACTTAAAAAGATTGTGCCGTCTGATTCTTCAGCAATATCTTTAATGTCTTTTATTATTGAATCATAAGTCAAAAATTGTTTATTATCCTTAAGTTTTTTTACCGGATCATGAGTATCTTTTTCTTTATAATGGAACATGTATGCAGGCGCTGATGTCTCCGTTTCATTTATCCTTCCCCAGAAAAGATATGCACGCTGCTTTGCTCTTGTAAGAGCAACATATAAAAGACGCATATTCTCCGCCAATTCTTCAATTTCGGCAATGTTTTTATTATTATCCTCCTGAGCAAGGTCCAGTGTAAGATTGTAATTATTTTTAGGATCATGAAAAATACAAGCTTTGCCTTTATCAAGAGTTGAGCCTTCCCATGTAAATGGACAGAAAACAACCGGAAACTCCAGACCTTTGCTTCGATGAATGGTTAATATTTTAACGGCATCATCATCAGTTTCAAGACGGATTTCATATTCATCGGATTCATCAGGACTATTATGCTTTTCTCTCAGCCATTTAATAAGCGTTTCTATACTAAGCATGTTTTCACTTTCAGCGTTGTGCATTAGCTCAGCCAGATGCATCAGATTAGTCATGCGGCGTTCGCCGTCAATAAATGAAAGCAGCCTTCCCCGAACGCCTTCATTCTCAATAAGATGTCTAAACATCCGGAAAAATCCATAGTTTGCCCACAGGTCATGATAGATGTAAAATCTGTTAATATAATTCTCTAGTGAAATTTCATTTTGAGCAAGAAGTAATATATCCTTCCCATTTAATCCCATCATATCAGTTGAAAGCGCAGCTTTCATCAGTCTTTCATCCCCCGGAACAGATAGCGATAACATGACTCTTTCCACTTCCATTGCTTCGTGAGACTCGAATATACTTGCAGAACCATATAAAACACCCGGAATGTTGAATCGTCGCAGTTCGTTCTGCACCATCCTTGCCTGGTGATTTTTACGGACAAGAACAGCGATCTGTCCGGGTTTTATTGCTATCTTTTCTGAATTCTTCTCCCCTCCTTCTGCACTAATAAGATTGTATATTTCGCCGGCAACTGCCTGAGAGATAAGCATAGCGGCTTTGCCCTTAGTAATTACGCCGTCCTTCCTGTTACTTTTGTCTTTATTAAGAATCCAGATCTTTAATAAAGAATCCTTATCTTTTTTTTCAACCATGGTGCCGGATTTAATTGCATTATATTCAATTTCTTCAAATACAAATGGACTGGATATGTTTCCAAAAATCGTATTTACAGCTTTTAAAAGTTCCGGCGTGGATCTCCAGTTTTTTCCAAGCGTGTAGCGATTATTAGTATTATTAGACGCCTTTAAATACGCAAAAATATCCGCACCGCGGAATTTGTATATTGACTGTTTAGGATCGCCAATCAAAAATAAGACAGAGTCTCCGGCAGCGAAAATATTGCGGAAAATATTATACTGGACGGGGTCGCTGTCCTGGAATTCGTCAATAAGAGCTACCGTATAACGAGCCCTGACAGATTTTGCAAAGATGCTGTCTTTCCCCTCTGCTGACGCTGAATACATATGGATAAGGAGATCATCGAAAGTAATTAAATTCAGCTTTTGCTTTCTTTTATCTGCTTCTGATTTTACAAAGCTAAATATCTCCTTTTTTAAAAAAATAATATATTTATCAAAAATAGATACTAATGTATTATAAATATTCAGAAAGTCTTCACAGATATTAAAAAATTTGTTATCCGGAGCCTCGAAGCCTTTATTAATTGAATTTCTGATTGAAGAGACGGTAAACTTATAAAAATCAGCAAACATCATTACAGCATTATCCGAAGAGAGGTATTCATTCATTTGAAAAATTAATTTTGGCGAATGTGTTCCGTATTTATTTTTATTCAATCCTTTATGCGATAAAAATATATTTTCAACTATGGATTTATTGCCTATCCATTCATTTTGCAATTCTTTATACGCGATTAAAAACCGTGTTTCAATTTTAGAAAAATCAGGTTTCATAACCTTTGGTATTATTTCAAATGAGGGATCAATTGACAAATTATGTAATACCTCAAAAAACAATGATGTATTGATTTTATTTTTAATTGCATACTGAATCAATAGAGGCGAAGCAGTATAAAAATTTTTCCGCCAGAAATCATCTACAATTTCCTGGATCAATGCTGATTGGTCTTTTACAAGTTCGGCCTCGAAAAGCGAATTGCTCTCGAAAGCGTTTTCAGCAAGCATCCTTTTGCAAAAACCGTGTATGGTACAGATTGAGGTCTCGTCAAAACGCGTAAGTGCGTCTTTTAAACGCCATAATACGGATTCACTGTTTTTATATTTTTTTATAATTTCAGCCATAAGATCATCATTTTCTGAACGAATAACACCATCCGTTAAAGCCTTAAGTGCTTCTTTAAGCCGTTCTCTTATCCTGGAACGAAGCTCCTCGGTCGCTGCTTCAGTATATGTTACAGTTAAAATCTTATCCGCCATTATTCCCTTTTCAACTATAAGTCTAAGAAATAGGCCGGCTATAATATATGTCTTTCCTGTGCCTGCACTTGCTTCAATAAGATTTATTCCCTTAAGAGGTGAATGTACCAGATCAAAATATTGCATGTTCATTATATTTTAGGAAAAAAATTTATAATATGTCATAGCATTTATAATAGCAACTAATACTCTCTTTTAAACTTCAATAGAGATTTTATGATGCACTCTTATAATAAAATTCATTATCAAATAGTCAAATATTTAATCATTCGAGACATAATTCATATTAAAATATTTGATAATCAAAAAAGCATTGAAATTAAACTAAGTATAATTTGTCATAGTTAAGTGTAACAAGGAGGATATATGAAAACGTTATTGATTTCAATGGTTGTAGGAATTATGGCAGGAGTTCTTGATATTTTACCTATGATTATTCAAAAAATGAATAAGCGTGCTATAATATCCGCATTTCTTCAGTATTTCTTTGTATCGATAATAATTATAAATATTGATCTTCCTGGGATTGCATGGTGGCTTAAAGGCAGCATTATTTCATTTGCACTCGCATTGCCAATAATAATAATTGTATCTGATCAGGATAAAAAAGCTGCACCTATTATCGGTATAATGGCAATTATTCTCGGTGCACTGATCGGTATTGCAGGACATTATTTAATATAACTATAGAGATTGAAATGAATACTTCTGAGATAGTCGGAATTATTGCCGGCATTGCTACAACCGCCTCATTTGTTCCGCAGGCATATAAAGTATATAAAACTAAAAGGACTCACGACCTTTCAGCCGGGATGTTCACTCTTCTTGCTTTTGGACTTATTTTTTGGTTGATGTACGGAATACAAAAGGAAGCAGTATCTATTATTTTTGCAAATTCTGTAACACTTGTTTTAACCTTATATATTCTCATTATGAAGATTAAGCATAAATAGGCAAAACAATATTTTATTATGATATGCTTTAAAATGATGACTGTCTCTTAACCAGATGACGCCCGATGACGAGCTTTTCGATCTTCTTGACATTCTCATAGATTTCAACAATATTTGCATCACCATATGATCGGCTGACATCGATACGATATTTAAAATATATCGTATCAATTGATTTTACAATTATTGAAATTATTTGAAAGCATATTAAATTTTATACCTTACCGAGAATACTTTTCCCAATTAAAACTTTTTCCACCTCTTTTGTACCTTCAAAAATTTCAAGTACCTTTGCATCCCTCCAATAATGCTCAACATTGTACTCCTGCAGAATCCCGTACCCCCCATGAAGCTGTATCGCCTCATCCGCGACCTTAACAGCGATTTCGCATGTATACCACTTTGCCATTGCTATAAGGGCGTGGTCGACTTCACCATGGTCTACTTTCTGAGCTGCTCTGTACAGAAGGCTTCTTCCTGCCTCTATAAGAGTAGCCATTTCCGCAATTTTTGCCTGTACAATCTGGAGTCTGCCTAAAGGCCCTCCGAATGCCTTTCGTTTCTTTACATGATTTACTGCTTTTTCAAATGCACCCTGGGCTGTACCGACTGCAAGTGCACCGCCACCATCAAGGCGGGCCCGGTTAAAAAAATCCATTAACTGATAAAATCCTTTTCCTTCTTTTCCAACAAGATTTTCCTTTGGTACATGTACATCTTTAAGAACAACCTCTCCGGTATCGGAACATCTGATAGATAGTTTACCATGCAGTTTATTTGCTTCATAACCCGGCCTGTCTGTTTCAACAATGATTGTACTTAACCTGTCATGTTTCTTTTTGTTTTGGGGATCTGTTACGCAAAGAACTACAAGGAAATCCGCGATATTTGCGTTGCTGATAAACATTTTATTTCCTGATATTACATACTCATCTCCGTTTTTAACGGCTGTGGTTGTAATAGCTGCTACATCGCTCCCGGCATCAGGTTCTGTGGATGCCATGCCTGCCCTCCATTTTCCGGCACACACCGGAGGCAGGTATTTCTGTTTCTGCTCCTCTGTTCCGAAAAGTTTAATAAGTTGAGTTCCAAAATAAGCCGCAACCATAGTCTGGGCAATCCCTGTATCTACCCTTGCAAATTCCTCTATTACAAGACATTGCTCAAAATGTCCAAGCCCTGCCCCACCGTATTTTTCTTCAATAAACATACCAAGAAATCCGAGTTCACCGGCTTTTTTCCATATATTATCGTCAAACTTCTCATTAGCATCCAACTCTCTTGCAATGTCCGTGAATTCTTTCTCCGCAAACTCCCTTGCTGCCTGTTTAATATCTCTTTGTTCAGCAGTAAGTTCAAGCATGTGATCCCCCTACTAATGTAGATTTTTAAAATGATCCCTGATACTTCTTTTCAGTATCTTCCCCTGAGGACTCTTTGGAAGTTCCTTCCAGAAGTCCACAGATTTAGGTTTTTTAAATCCTGCCAATTTTTTTCCGCAAAAATCAATTATTTCTTTTTCTGTTACCTGAGTGCCGTCCATGAGGACAATAACAGCCTTTACAATTTCTCCCCAATGTTCATCCGGCAATCCTATAACCGATGCTTCTGAAACAGCAGGATGGCTGTAAAGTACCTCCTCGATCTCACGGGGATAAATGTTCACTCCACCGGAAATTATAAGATCATCTTTTCTTTCCAGGATATACAGATATCCATCTTCATCAAGCCTGCCGAGGTCCCCGGTATGAAGCCATCCGTTTCTAAGCTTCCTCGCTGACTCTTCTGCCATATGCCAGTATCCTATCATTATTGCTTCGCTTCTGCAAATAATTTCACCTACCTCGCCTACAGGCAAGTCATTATCGTTTTCATCAACAATCCTGATTTCATAGTTAATTACCGCTTTTCCGGAAGAAGCGAGTCTTTTAAGACTCTTTTCAGAACCATCAAGGATGTGATCTTCACTTTTAAGCACCGTGGTAACCGGGCCACTCTCAGTCTGGCCATACATTTGTGCAAAACCGTATGGAAAGATTGCCAGTGCCTTCTTTAAAAGTTCGACGGGCATGGATGATCCCGCGTATAGAATCAGCCGTAAACTGCTTAAATCATATTTGCTTACATCCGGAACCTGAATAAGACTGTGAATCATTGTAGGCACAAACTGGCATCTTGTTATTTTTTCCCTTGAAATATAATCAAGAATTTCTGCCGGATTGAATCCGCCTTCCTTCTTAATGTGAATTGTATTCGGCATGAACGAATGGCGCACTATATTATCTTCGCAAGCAACATGATACATGGGAAAAGTTATTAAAACACTGTCGTCATAATCTACCTTGAGTTCTATAACTGAAGCAACTGCGTCAGAGATCAAATGTCTGTGTGTCCTCATCGCACCTTTGGGCCTTCCAGTAGTGCCTCCAGTGAAAATTATGCTCATCACATCATCCTCAAGTACTTTAATATCAGGTTCTCTGTTCAGACCGTCTTTAATAAGAAGTTCGTAATCATCAAGAAAAGAGAGGCCTGGTTTCTGAAGACATATATATTTCTCAACTGATTTTAGCTCATCCTTCAAATTTTTTATATTTTCAAAAAAATCATAATCTACAATAAGGTATTTCGGTTCAGAGTAATCTATAAGGTCCTTCAGCTCAAACTGTTTAAGATGATTATTGTATGGGCAGAATACAGCTCCAATTTTTGTACATACAAAATATATTTCTATAAATTGATAACAGTTGTGAACAAGAAGTCCGATGCGGTCGCCTTTATTCAATCCAATTTTTAATAATGCATCCGCAAGGCGATTAACTCTTTCATTCAATGACTTAAAAGTCATTTTTATACCATCGGAGATAAGTGCCATTTTATAGGGAAATTTCTTTGCATTTCGAAATATCATATCTCCGACTGTCATCAATTGTTCCTCTTCATAAAATAATTTATATCCCTGTATAAGAAAGTATTAATTTGAATTGAACGAGATAACATCTGATGGACAGGTTGATGCGCAAAGGCCGCAGCCAACACATATATCCTCTTTTATATGGGCAATTCTTATTTCTGTCGATAAATTAGGGCCGAATACAGCTATCTGACGCTCCTGATTAGCAAGCTCAATAGCACCGTGCGGACACGAGCTTTGGCAGGAGCCGCACCCCGAACAGCGTTCCTCATTAACATGCGGCAGCACCCTTTCTTCTTCTTTATCAAGCATCATCTCGCCGAGCGCTCCAAGTATTTCCCGCGGCTCCCAGCGGCCGGCTCTAGGATGCCTTATAAAGCCCACATGATACCGCTTTCTTCCCCATTTTGTGGGCGCCCAGCGAAGCTGCGGTTCAGACCTGTAAACGGAAAGAAATTCTTTATCTTTAATAAGAGCTATATAATCATCAAACCTGATAATTTTTTCTGCGTTTAAAGCAAGCTTAAGTTTAACTCCTCCCATAATTTTCACTGATGTACCGTCACATTCAATAGATTCTCCTTCTTCAAGATGAATAAATATTATACCTTCCTGGCGAGCTTTTTCATAGATTAGCTCCTCGTACGAAGGTGTAATCAGATTTTTTGTAAGAAAATATACTGTTTTGCCGGATTTTTTCATGTTACGCGCTGTATCTATGAATTTCGAGGATATATATTCATAGAACATTCTGTTCATTATATTTTCCGTACCAAGATAAAAAAGACATGACGCAAAATTTCCCACAGGAATTACGATCTCAGTTTCCTGCTCTTTGTAGAATAAATCATGATTTGATACTGCTTCCGCAGGAAACTCCGTTCCCTTTAAGGCGAGCATGCCTGCGCCGAAACCTGTAAGTATACTATCCTTAATATTCATGGGCTCAAGCGCTCCGCCTGAGACATAAACACCTTCCGCGTCCGTAGTTAACGGTTCGTTCTCATTAACGAATCCGTATTTGTTTAAAGTAAAACCGAAAAGCCTGCTTAACTCTGCAAGTCCAGGATTCGGCCTTAGCGCCGTGGCAAGAACTACGTAATTAAACCGTTCCTGCTTAAGTTTGCCGTCCGTGAAATAGCGCATTGTTACGCCTGTGTCATCTTCTTCAAAATACCGCGAATTGGTGCGTATAAAATGCACTCCGGCATTGCGGTACATATCTTCCAGAAAAAATTCCTGCCCGAAAAGCCTGAAGTCGTTGTAGAACACCGAGATATCCGGCTTGGCCCTTTGAAGCGTCCATTTGATCTCGCGCAGCGTGTAGCTGCAACACACGGATGAACATAGGGGATATTCCTTTGAACGCGATCCGACGCATAGCACAAAAGCGATTTTATTAAAGTCAGCTGGCATTTCTTCGTTGCGTTGGTCTATGATCGCATCATAGTCAAGGCTCGCGAGAAGTCTCCTGCCCCTGTATTCTGCCGGGTCATAAGGAATGAGTCCTGTTGCAATTACAACCCTGTCCGCTTTAAGTGTTTTCCTGTTGTTAAGAGTAACTGTGAAATAATTTTCTTTCCTGGTTACTGCGGAAATTGTGCTGTCTTTAATAACCTGAAGAAGAGGATTATCTCTTATTTCATCGAAAAATGTTTTAAATCCTATTCTGCAATTGGCTATTCGCGCCATAAGGCCGCCCGGTTCGGAAGCGGATTCAATAATTATAACAGTATTTCCTTCTTTCAATACTACCTTTGCTGCAGATATGCCGCTTATGCCGCCGCCGATTATCAATATATTCATAAAAATTTCTTTTCTCCCATGACATACAATAGAAGATCAGTAAGATAAATGACCTTTCTTTTTTTGGAAAACATCTTCATTGCCATATGACACATGGGGCAGAACACTACGATAATACCTTTCGATTGCTCGAGAAGAAGCTTGGAAAGTTTTTCCGTGACCATTTTGCTTGCAAACAGCCGGCTGGCTCCGCAGCATTTATCCCTCACCTTTTCACCATCGATCTCTCCGCTGAAAAATGTGATGATCTCTTCCATTATATATTTATTTTTTATCGCGGTTTCTTCAGGCCTTAGGAGTACACATCCGTAATATGGAGTAAAAAGCATCCCTTTTAAATCATGCTTAACTTTTAGCGAAGCCAGAAGTTCCTTATCGAAAAGCTCAAGTGGATGCAGAACAGTAAAATTTGTTTTGAAATTAAAATCTTTATTTGCGTCTTTCAGGTTTTTATAACATGCCGGGCATGGCGCAATAATTTCACAGGGTCCGTCTTCAATTTTTCTTATATTTTCCCTGGATAAATTAGTAAGCTCTTTGCCTCCGTATTCAAGGGCTCCACAGCAATTCCAGTCAGGTATTTCTAAAAGATTATGGCCCAACAGGTTAAATATTTTTCGTACATCCCTATCCAGGCTGGAAGCAGAGCCTTTCAGTGAGCAGCCGGGGTAATAACTGTAATCCATTTTATATCCTCTTAACCTTATGCGGCACATGTATGCTGCGTACAATATTTATTACGTATTCCATCATCCGGAACATATGCCTGGCCCATCCATCTTTGAGCACAAACAATGACGCTCTTAAGAACACATAGGGCTCGTACATCCTTCCCCAAATGTTGATCGATTCAATTATGGCATGCTCAAAGACTGAGCCTGTGCTGAGATTCTCGCGCAAGCCGCGCACAATGTCGGGAATGCGTATCTGCCACGGGCACGCGCTTGTGCAGCGATAGCAGTTTGTGCAGAATCGCACAAGCGGATCATCCTTGTCCACGTTCAGCCCGAGAAAGAGGTTCATAAGCAGTTCCTGCGGATTCGCGTTTATTTCAAGGTCATTCACAGTGCATACTGACGCGCAGATCCTACACCCAAGGCAGACCGATAAATCTTCCTTTTTGTGTCCGGCAAGTTCAATTATATAATCAGTCTGCTGCATTTTTTAGCTCGTCCTCAAGGAATGTTGTAAATGGGATCTCTTCATCAAAACTCATTCCAGACATATAGGAAAAAACATCCTGCATTCTTTCTGATGTGCCTTTAAAATATTTAGCCAGCGGTATGCCCTGCGGGCATGCTTCTTCACATGCCCCGCAGCCCACGCATGTCTGGGATACATGGTACATTCTAATAAAATGAAAAATTTCTTTATTCTGCGGCAGATCAGTAGAGCCCTTCTGATATATCTTGTTTAATAAAGCATCCCCTTTCGGCATGTACTCATCGCCGTTAAATACGCAGTCAAGGCAGTAGCATACAGGGCACATATCCCTGCAGTTCATGCACATTATACATTTTGAAAAATCTGCTCCGAATGTTTCCATATTGCTCTGGAATTTTTCCTGTTTGGGAGATTCTCCTATGAGCATATCAGGCGTATTTTCTTCATAGCTGCCTTCAATGAGATTGGACAGTGTTTCCCCTTGCTCAGTATACGGCAATATCCAAATAGATCCGCTTTTATCTATGCGTATGCCCGCATCTCCCACAATGCCCCTGCGTTCCCGGCATGCTGCGCAGGCCGGACGAAGTTTCTCCCCGGACGCAAAGTATTCTTTCAGTTCAACAGGATCAGCAGGCACATCTTCAATTTTTTCTTTCAGAGAAACTGCTCCGAAACAGTCTACAGATACTGCAATAATGCTTTCCCTCTCAACCTGTGTCAGCTTGGTTAATTCTATGTATGCGCGTATTTCACACGGTCTCAGTATAAGAATGATTTTGGTGCTTTTGGAAAAAAGACGTTTAAGATAAATTGCCCCGTTGATCCCGAAATAAGGATTGAACAGACTGTAACCGTGAAGATCATTCCGGAACAATCTGTGCACGATCCGATCTTTTTGTTTTTCAAAACCGAATATCAGATGCTGCTCATCCTCAAGAAATTTATTCAGAGTGCTTTCAACGCTACTGGCATCAACTTTTTTTCCCTTCATTTTCATCTACCTTATCCTGTATCTCATTATACATAGCAGTTACTTTTTCTATAAAGCGCCGCGCCTCTGCCGCGCTCACCCAGAAGAGCCGTACTTTACCCTTCATGGAAAACGCATCGAACATTTCTTTTAATGCAGCCATCTTCCTTCTCGTATAAAAATTGCCCTTAATAAAATGGCAATCACCCGGATGGCATCCCCCTACAAAGACACCGTCCGCTCCTTCGAATATCGCTTTTATAATAAATGCCGGGTCTACCCTGCTTGAACACGGCACCTGTATAAGCCTTATTCCTTCAGGATATTTCATTCTAAGGCTGCCGGCCATCTCCGAAGCCTTAAAAGTGCAGTAGGTGCAGACAAATCCTACAATTTCAGCATTCCTTTTTATTTTTTCTTCCGGCATATATCCTCTCAATATAATATTTCGAATTCAGCTTTATTGTTTCCCGGACATCACCCCGCCAGTCCGTTCCCGCTATGGAAGAAGAGGCTGGGGAATGAGGTCTTTTATACAGTCATTAAAAACCCGTTTATTTCATCATCTATAATGCTGTCTATATATCCCTTTAGTCCTATTGCAGAAGAAGGACATGTGGCATTGCACAGTCCGCATCCCTGGCATGCTGCTTCTTCCACGTGCACGACCCTTGTTTCTTCGTCATATTTTATGGCATTGGAAAAACACGCGTGCTCACACATCCTGCATCCGCTGCATCTCCTGGGGTTTACATACGATATGAACGGGTCCAGATATGCCCATCCTAAATTCAAAAATCCAAAAAGTTTTAAAGCGGCTGATCTGCCGTGATTGATCGATTCTTCAGTATCCTTGGGGCCGGAACATGCTCCTGCTATCAAAATTCCCTTTACCGCCGTGTCAAACGGCCTGAGTTTTATATGCGCTTCAAGAAAAAATTTGTCCTTATCGAGAGTGATCTTGAGTAATGTAGCAAGGTCTCTGCTGTCCACAGGGTTCGACATTCCGATTGACAGAACCGCCAGATCGAACTCCCTCTCAAATGGTTCGCTTAAAAGAGTATCTTCTCCTCTGATAATAATAGCGTTCTCTCCTGATGTTATCTCCGCTATATTTGACCTCGTGAAAAGAGCGCCCTTTGCCTGTGTATCCTCGTAATATTCCTCTCCTCCTTTTGGATGAGATCTCATATCGATATAAAACGATTCCACATACGAATCTTTAAACTTATCTTTAACAGCGTTCGCGACCCGCAGACTATTAATACAGCAAATCCTTGAACAGTAAGCTTTTCCTATCTGTTCATCCCTTGACCCGACGCAATGAAGTATTGCCACTCTCGGTTTTTCAGGAAGATTAAGGCTTTCAAACTTATTCTCAAAATCTACTGTTGTAATTATCCTTTCATCTTTTCCGTAATTCAATTCTGGTTTTAATCGCGCGTCAAAGAGAGAAAAACCTATCGAAACGATAACTCCGCCTATTATTATTTTTTTTTCTCCTTGCGGACCTGCAAGGACTGCCTCATAATTACCGAAAAATCCTTCAAATGATTTCAGAACAGTTGATGTATAGATCTCCACATTATCCCTGCTTTTAAGCTCACCTACCATTGCTTCGATAATATCTGACCCACTTTTCAGGGAAGGCCAGACGTTCTTAAGCTTTCCGACCTGCCCGCCGAGAAAAGCTTCCTTCTCAGCAACATATACCTGCATTCCCATGTTTGAAAGGAAAAGCGCGGCACTAAGGCCGGATACCCCGCCTCCTATTATAAGAGCGGATTTCGTCACATCCACACGCTTCTCTTCCAGCGGAACCTGATGACATGATCCGTATATTCCTGCTGTTATTAGTCTTTTTGCTTTTTCCGAATTCTTTTCGAGGTCATCGCCCACCCAGGAACAATGTTCCCTTATGCTCACCCTGCGCAGATAGAAAGGATTCAGGTTTGACTTTTTGAGCAGGTCTTTAAAAAGATCGCCGTGAAGCGAAGGAGTGCACGAAGCTATAACAACGCGGTCAAGCCCGTATTTCTCGATGCTGTCCTTTATCATGTCCTGGCCTGGCTCGGAGCATACGAACGGATAGTCCTCGGAAACAACTACGTTGGGGAACGACTTAAAGAAATCGCCCAGCCTTTTTACGTTTACCGTATGCTTAATGTTGTGTCCGCAATGGCAGACGAATACGCCTATTTTCATTATTGAATAGCCTTTTGTTGTTTACTGATTTATATACTCCATACATCTCGCTGCAGCTTCTCCTCCGGATGCAACTGTATCCGGAACATCCTTGGGCCCGGTGCCCATTCCGCATGCGAAGATGCCTTCAACGCTGGTCTTCGACGGTTCAATAGAGTCTGTCCTGATAAAACCATATTCGTCTTTATCGATCGACATTATACCGCACAGTTCTTCAATTTCTTTGCGCGGCCTTATGCCTGTGGCGAGTATGACCATGTCCGCTTCTATTTCAAGAAGTTGACCACCAAGCATATCCTCGACTCTTACAAGCAGCCCGTTCTCTGTCTTTGTTACTTCACCGGGTATGCCCTTAATGTAGAAAATGCCGTTTTCCTGAGCGCTCTTGTAAAATTCATCGTAGTTCTTACCGTATGCCCTGACATCAATATATGAAACATATATTTCCGCATCTTTGATCCTGTCTCTTATAATGCTTGCATGTTTTGCGGTATACATACAGCATACCCTTGAGCAGTATCTTGCCCCGCTTTGCCTTTCCCTTGACCCTACGCATTGTATAAAAAAAAATCGTTTGGGTATTTTACCGTTCAGCAGGATGTCTCCGCCTGTTGGACCTGTCACAGAAGACAGCCTTTCAAATTCCATGCCAGTCATAACACCGTTGTAAACGCCGTATCCGTATTCCTTTTTCTCCGAAGGGTCATAGAGATCAAAACCCGGGGCGAGCACAATTCCATCAAAATCCAAATCCACAATCTCATCTTTTATGCTATAATCGATTGCTTTTACTTCACAGCGTCTCTCGCACTCTCCGCACTCTATGCAACCTTCTACTTTACCGGCAATACAGCGTGAAGCCTCAGCCTCTGCTTCTTCTGCTTTATAACCGGACGAGACTTCCCTGAAATCGAAAATTCTTTCTCCCGAAGGCTCTTCTGTCATAGCAATGCGTTCTTCCCTGCCATAGCGTTCAGCAGCAAATCTGATCTCCTCGTTATTTAAACGACCGGGCTGTGCGTTTTTTATTTGCGGGATCACAGATTCTTTTCTAAGATATTTGCCTATCGATAAAGCAGCTCTTTTGCCTGCTGCAATTGCCTCAATAACATACGCAGGTCCGGTAACGGAATCGCCTCCTGCGAATATTCCTTCAATTTCCGTAGTACATGCGGCAGAATCCGCTTTTATATAATTATTATTGATTAACGAAGAAGCTGTTCCGTTTAAAAAAGATAAGTCCATAGCCTGTCCAAGCGCCGTTATTACAGTATCTACCGGCATAACGAATTCCGAACTGTTTATCTTCACTGGTTTGCGTCTGCCGTCAGCATCCGGATCACCAGGCTCCATGCGAGCGCATTCCATTGCTGAGAGCTTTCCGTTCTCAGCTAGAAAACGCACAGGCACGGCAAGAAATTCGATCTCTATGCCCTCGTTCTCTAGCGCTTCGATCTCTTCCCGCGCCGCAGGCATCTCATCGCGTGTTCTTCGGTAGACCAGTTTTACGCTCCCGGCACCGAGTCTCTTCGCTGTGCGCGCGCAGTCAACGGCAGTATTGCCTCCGCCTATAACAGCGCAAGCGCCCCCGACAGTCGGAGCTGCTCCGCTGTTGAAATCTCTAAGAAATTTAATGCCCTCCATCACCCCCCGGGAATCTTCACCCGGAACGCCAAGAGGCACTCCCTTCTGTGCACCCACAGCAATGAATACGGCATTGTAATCTTCTTTAAGCTCGTCGAAAGCAATATCTTTTCCTGCTGCAGTGCTGCATCTTATATCCACACCAAGCTTTTTTATGTAATCTATCTCTTTTTTCAGTTCCACTTTAGGGAGCCTGTACTCCGGTATTCCGTATCTAAGCATTCCGCCCGCTTCAGGGAGATCTTCAAAAACAGTGACGTCATAACCCTGCAAAGCACAATCGTGCGCGCACGATAATCCGGCAGGCCCTGCGCCGATCACGGCGACCTTTTCGCCTGTCTTTTGTATCTGCGGAGGCACAAGCGAATCTGTATCAAACGAATCTGCCGCGAAACGTTTGATATCACGGATCGCAAGCGGCGAGTCGATCTGTCCCCTGCAGCACACTTCCTCGCATGGTGCATAGCACACTCTGCCGCAGACCGATGGAAATGGATTTGTCTCTCTTATGAGCATATAAGCATCTTTATGCCTTCCTTCGCTTATATGTTTTAAATATCCGGGTACATTTGTTCCTACAGGACATACATGTTTGCAAGGCATAGGGCATAGCTGCGATTCACGTTTATCTATCACAGCTTTATTCGGGATCGCCTGAGGGAACGGTATATAGATTGCTTTTCTTGTTCCTGTTTCCATATTGAATTCACTTTTCATGACAACAGGGCATCCGGCAAAGCAAGTACCGCATGCAGTGCATTTTTCAATATTTACATAGCGCGATCTTTTAACAATTGACGCTGTGAAACCTGCGCCGTTTTTCTTTACAGCAAGCAGCTTTGCCCATGACAAAAGATCAATCTTTTGATTGAGTGCAACCTCTACCATCTTGGGAGAAAGCGTGCATGTAGAGCAGTCGAGAGTGGGAAAAGTCTTATCCAGCTGTATCATCCTTCCGCCTATTGTCGCGGTTTGTTCAAGCATGGTCACGTGAATGCCGCAGCCCGCAAGCTCAAGAGCAGCAGTTATGCCGCCTATCCCTCCGCCCACAACAAGCACTTCTTTTTCTTTTGCAGTAACTTCATTCATTTTTATTCGCGATCAGCCTTTCATGATTACCTTTAAATTGTCCCTTAACTTATTTGCGTCAGCAACAATACCATAGTGGGCATATTGAAAAATAGGTGCCTGTGGGTCCTTGTTAACTGCTATTATACAATCCGAATCCTTCATTCCGGCAATATGCTGGAATGCTCCGCTTATACCCATCGCGAAATATACTTTCGGCTTAACCGTCTTACCGGATGTCCCCACCTGTCTTGGCTTCGGAAGCCACATTTTATCAATAACAGGTCTTGATCCAGAAATAACCGCTTTCAATAAGGCGGCCAGTTCTTCATAGCCGGCAATCTCATCTTGATTTCCGATACCTCTTCCGACTGAGAGCAGAAATTCTGCTTTAGTAATGTCTATCTCTGTTGAATCTTCTTCTATGTATTCTATGAAAGTTCTATTCTTACTTATCTGTATTTCTTCCAGTGTTTCAGAAGCAGGTAATGATGCTTTTTCAACCGCATTATCCTTAAAACTGCCGCTTCTTACTGTAATAATAAAAGGCCCTGTATCTGTCAGCTTGAACTGGCCGAATATCTTATCTGAATAATAGCTCTTAAGAAAAATCCCTTTTTCTTTATCATAACCACTTACATCTGTAATAAGCGGAAGTTTAAAATGTCCCGATGCATAAGAAGCAAGCTCAGTACCAGAAGAAGAAAGCGTAAAGATGATTACATCCGGATTTCCCTTTAGATTTATGACTTTTTCAAGAGCTGTGATCATATTTAAAGGATTAAGAAATGAAGATTCTTCTATTCTTACTTTTATAATATTATTAACAAACTTTTCATTTATTTTATAATCACCTTCAGGTATTAGAAGAGTAATATTTCTCTGTAATAGATTAGAAAAACCGATAGAATCAAGATTCCTGTCCTCAAATAAGCCGCGTCTGATTTCACTGACAACTAAAGCATAGCTCATTGGCACACCCCATTTTCTTTTAAAATTCCCAGAACATCCTTACAGATATTAGAAAGCTCGCCGGTTAGCATGGTTGCACCGGCTTTTTTCTCAGGATAGACCCATTTAATGATTTCTATCATATTTGAAAAATTCTCCTGATAATTGTTCATCGGAAAGATTTTACGGTCAACCTTAGAGGCCTTTCGCACACCCATTATAGAAACATATCGCGGCTCATTTATGCCGCTTTGGATAGAGAGAACGCAGGGAAGTGTCAGCTTTATGCGCTCCCTGAGACCTCCTTCCAGTTCCCTGCGCGCAGTTACCTGCCCGTTTTCGAATGAGTCAATTCCGATTATCATCGAAGCGTATGGAAGACCCAGCCTTGCAGCGAGTATCCCTCCTACAGAAGCAAACTGATCATCTTCAGACTGCACACCTGTAAAAATAGCATCAAATGGAGTGCTTTCCTTCTTTAAAAAATCAGATATTACCGATGCGCGCTCATTAGGGTCATGAATTGTTTCACTGGTTTCTATCAGAAATCCGTCTTTTGCGCCCATTGCGATAGCGCGCCTTAAAACATCATCTGATTCAGCATCTCCGATTGAGACTGCAGTCACTGCCCCTCCGGTCTTCTCAACAATCCTGACCGCTTCTTCGATTGCATAATTATCCCAGTCATTCATCTTGAACGGCACCTTAGCCAAATCTACCCCCTGTCCATCATTTACGATTCGCAGCTCTTCTTCCTGGGCTGCCGCTACTCTTTTTGCAAAAACTAATATATTCATTTCAAATAACCTCCATTAATATCTCAGAAATATCTTTTACCGGCAGTTCTTTTTCTTTTGCCGGATCTTCGAGCGTCATTAAACAAAAAGGACAACTAGTGGCTATCAGGTCAGCCCCATTTGCAATTGCTTCCTGTACGCGTATATCGCTGTTCCTTTGACCTGAATTTTCTACTTCATAAAACATCCTCCCTCCGCCACTCTCGCAGCAAAGAGAATTTTCTCTTGTTCTTGAGAACTCGAGAAGCTTAAGATTATTTATAAAATTAAGGATAATCCTTGGAGCATCAAAAATACCATTTTGTTTTCCAAGAAAACATGGGTCATGATATATAACATTTTTGTCATATACTCCTTCTAATTTTAGTCTGCCGCCTTTAATCAAATCTGAAACAACTTCAGTATAATGAAATATTTTGATACCATGATAGCCATATTCTTTTTTAAGCGCATTCATGCAATGCGGAGAGAGTGCGATAATTTCCTTGACTCCGTATTCTTTAAAAGCCGCGATATTCTCTTCCTGTAGTTCCTCAAAAAGACCAGTCTCTCCAATTCTTCTTATCTCATTACCGCAGCATGCTTCCTCTTCACCCAGGATGCCAAACTCAAGCCCGCTTTTTTGTAATATTTTTGCGATGTTCGCTGAGATAACCATACATCTTGGATCATATGCCTGAATACAACAAACAAAAAGAAGTCTTTTATCTTTTGTTTCGGAAATATGTGGAATCCTGAAATCAACTGATTCTGTCCATGAAGCTCTTTTATTTCGTGAACGGCCCCATGGATTTCTCTGAACAAAAGTATTTTCAAGTGCTTTTTGAATTGTTAAAGGTATTTTACCGTTTTCAACAAGTAACGAACGCATTTGAATAATAACTTCAGACGGTTTTACATCTCTCGGACATCGAATAGTGCATGCACCGCACGATGTGCAGAACCATGGAATTCCCTCTGCAATTACGCTTTGGAATTGTTTTTTTCGTATCAGCACCCTTATGTTAAAAGGAGTTTTACCTGACTCAGGACAGCTTCCTGTGCATTTCCCGCACTGTATGCAGGTTAATACTCCGGCAAGATTATCCCCCATTAAATCCTCACTTAGAATTTTAGTTCTTTTATGAAACTTATTAAATTATTTTTTCTTAAGGTCGTATAGATCGCTGGAATCCAGATACGAGTGCAGCATTTTAGTATTACAGAAATCGCCGAACATTTCGCTACCGAAAGTCATATCAAGATCATCTACTATACGCTGCTTCCAGTTCCTTCTGCAAACCTGGGTAGTAAGACGCCTGATCGTACGATGCTGAGCCATAATGACATCTGCAATCTCATATGCCCTGCTGACCATTTTATCACGGGGTACCATAAAATAAATAATCCCTCTGATAAAAAGTAAAAATATTAACGGTTTGTTGTCACCGGCATCGATCCGTTATTCGCCTTTTCTGAATTCTTCAATAGTCTTGCCCCTGAGAATTTCAGCCAATTCCCATACGTAATTGTACAGGTGAAGGCCTTTGGAGGCTGCAATGATCGAACCGTCCTCAACACCGATTTCGGAAGCGATATATTCTTTCATTAACTGCATTCCTGCAAGATTTGCCGGGAAACCGCTCCACAAGTCCCACGAACGGAAATAAACGATAAAATTCAGCTTATTGTCCTGAATCCTTGTGTCGATTGATCTGAGACATGGCGGATCGGCCAAAAGCATATCAGAGGGACTTGCAATCTGCATTACCATCTGATTATTTCTGAATCCCTTATTTTTATAAGTCCAGATTAAAAGCTCCATCTGATTAAGGAAAACTTTACCATTTTCTTCAATAATTAATTTCGGTTCATTCCATATGGATTCATCCTGAATGAGAATATCATTATATGCACAATCTTTGCGTATAAACTTTATATTACCTGGAAGCTCAAATTTGCATATCCTCTGACCGTAAGTATAAGATTCACCGGGCTGTAGCTCGCCTGACATTAGATAAGGCAGATAATCGTTCAAATAATTTTCATCAACAGGATTTGGAAGATTATATTGACTGGGTATTTGCGGGAGCAGAGGCTTTTCACCTGGCCTTTTTATGTTTATTGTAATATAATCAAATTCAAGTCTTTTTTCGCCTGCAAACGAGCCGCGGTCGATGATAAAATCCCTGCCTGACTCAATACATTTATAAACCACCTGAAACCATGCGTCCGGGAGTGTTGTAGCTTCAATATGGATAGATGCAAAATTTTTTTCTTGAGTATTTTTATTCATTAGAATCTCCTGATTTATCATAAACGCAAACCTTAAACTTATTTTATTACAATGTACGGTTTTTTACAGAAAAGAACGGTTTATGTTAAAGAATGTTTTACTTCATACTGATGAAAATAAAAACAATAAATAAATAGTCAAATATTTAATTCCTGAAATTAAAGTAAAAAAAAAGCGTTGAATTCTGCAAGGATTGTATTTATAGAACTATTGTATTTGATATGCCAAACAATTGCTGTATGCATAATTTACAATAATTATTTTATTATTATTTTTATAAGATAAAAAATGAATTTGAAGTCACTGCAGAGAAGCATATTACTTATTATGGCAATAACATTGCATAATCACAGGAAGGTCTATAAGTATTTTTCGGAGATATTCTGAATAATAAATTTAATTCACTTTTCAATTTTCATTTGATGGTTCAGCATTATTTCATATATTTTCAACGAGATTCCCTTAAACTCTTCATCAAACGGAGAAATGTTTTTAAAGCAGAGATTGTAATATTCGTCTTCTCCCTCCCCTTTTCTGTAGTCACTGCCTGTCCATTTTTCTTCCGCAAGAGATAATGCTTTTTCAGATAAACCATCTTTAATTATTGAAGCGGCATATGCATATGACGATTCAGGGAAAAACCGGATAAGCTCATTCTGTCCTTTAATATAAAGCGATATAATATTATTCAGAATATTTTTACAGTCGCTTAACGGTTCCATCTTCCATGAAAAATCTTTGCAGATCAGCAGACTATTCATTGGATATGCTTTATTTTCCGATGCATTAAGCACGAGATGGGCTATCCATGCTTTTATTCTGTCCTTTGGTTTTGTATCGGCATATCTGTATTGAACCATTCCATTTTTACATATATTACTCAATCTGCCTGATAATTTATAACCGGATACATCAATATTTATTTCTAAAGGATCAAGATTGCGGCAGTTAAGTATTTCTTCAATTCTTCGTTTGAAATTTTTTATATCAGGTATTAAATTATCGAACAATACCCTTCCGGTTACGCCGTGAGGAAGCATTCCACCCGCCCGCACCGTATTATAGATTTTATCTATTTCATTACCCGCAATATAATAACCGCTGATTATTTCATCAAGATTGTATTTTTCGAGACCTTCAATATTAAACGGCTCCTTATCGTCCAGATTATCCTCCCTGGTAGTCAGATAAATTCCGAGCTTTGTTGTAATAATATGTTTAGCCGGATTAGTAAAAAATGCAGTTAAATCGTCTAATGAAATTTTGTCCTGCGGAACTTTATCTTCATTTGATAATTTTCCGTTTATAAACAAATCAGTTTCTTTCCGGCCGGAAACAGCTGTTATACAGGCCCTGAAGTTTACATCCGAATAACTAAAAAGATTATCAGAATTCATGAAATATCTGGTACTGAATGGTTGGAGAGGATGTTTAACAAAGATATAATCTTTAATAACAAAATCTTTCAGGCTATAGTATTCAAGATAGTCCAGCAATTCACTTACAACGACAGAAGGCTGTATTTCGCTGTTATCCTTTATGTTTTGCCCAACATAACTTATATATAATTTCTGTCTTGCAGACACGATCGATTCAAGAAATAAATATCTGTCATCATCGCGCCTTGACCTATCTCCCCGCTTTGGATTCCGGGCTATTAAGTCAAAACTGACTGTATTATCGGCAGCAGGGAACGCGTTATTATTCATGCCGATAAGGCAGACCACTTTAAACGGAATACTCCTCATCGGAAGCATGGCGCAGAATGTAATTCCACCTGTCAGGAATCCGCTTGCTATTCGTTTTCCGCTGAAATAATTTTTCAGCCATGCCACGATCACTTCAAATTCAATTTTGTCATGAAAGCCGGATTTTTGTTCAATCGTATTAAATGTGCCGATAGCATCTCTTATTGCCTGGATTGTTTCATCTTCTTCCCTTGAGTCAAAAATAATTCCGATAATTTCATTAAGGACGCTATACCAGCCCGACAACGTATATTTATCAGACAAAGATTTTACTATACCGGTTAAGGAATTAAAATATTCAATAAATTTCCCAAGTACAATAGATTCACTGCCTTCAATATCATACGGGAGTATATCTTTATACATTGTTTCAATATTTCCCGGCATTGCATAACCGAGCATCATACGGTTTAGCCCTGCTCTCCATGTATTTTCCTCAAACCCAGGCAGGTCCAGGTTCCCGCGAAATACAGAGTCAATTCCCCAGTTGATATTTGTATCTTTTATCCACCTGCGTATAAGATTCAAATCGCTTAAAGTAAGGCTGAATTTATTCATAATATTACTGTTTTCAAGGATATCCAGAACCCTTATCGATTCAAATCTGCTGTCTTTAAAATCCAATATAGAAAAAAATGTTTTCACTATGCTACTGTCTTTCTGAATGCTTTTATCAGCTATTGAAAAAGGTATTCTGTATTTTCCATCAGGAGCATCTCTGAATATGGCATCAATGTACGGGGAATATATTTCAATATCCGGAGTCATCACTATAATATCGCGCGGTTCGAGTTCAGAATCTGAATTGAACATATCAAGCAGATTATCGTAAAGGACTTCAAGCTCCCGCAATGGACTGTGGCATGAATGTATTCTGACAGAAGAATCGGATTTTATTTCATCCCGGGAAAACCGTATTCGCGGACTTTCCTCCATTGCGTTTATGTCAGTCAGGTTGAGTATATCGCATTGAATTGAATGAAGCAGGGAATCACGCTCAAATTCTGTAAATGCCGGATTCTCCTGTGTGTTGTCATATCCTGACAGCATTGAAAGGAAATCACCTCCAAGCCTGCCCATGGATGCCAAAAGGCTGTTGCCTTTTTCCAGATGCAGCTCATCAGAAGTAACATCATTTTTGTATTTTTTCATTGTTTTGGCTATATTTTTTTCTGGATAAATATCTGCCCAGTATTCTCTGCATGGATTCATAAAAAAAATGTTTATAGTAATAAAATCTGATATTGCGCTCAATATATCCATATGATATTTCGGCATAGTGGATATACCGAATATTGAGATCCTTTCCGGCAGTGAATCGGCTTTAATATCAAATGGATTTTTAATTTTATCTAAAAATTTTTTTCTAAGCAGCGGAGGAAGCAGTAAATCATTGCCGTCCATCAACATTCGCCATAATTCCGCCTGCCAGCTGCTGTCATTCCCATTATCCCAGTCAAGTATCATGTCAGGCCTATAAGTCAAATACTGGTCAAATACATCTGCTATACGCGATGCGAGCTGATAAGTCTTAAAATATCCTTCGCTACCAGCAAGATAATTGCTCAAAGTTTCGAATCCATTCAAAGAAAAGCACTGAGGCAAAATTTTAATTATCTGCCAGGTAACAGCTTCAGTATTAAAAAGCCTTTCATGTGTAAATTCTGCTATGGAATGACTGAAAATTTCAGAAATAATTTTATTCGGAAAAAAATATTTATAGTTCGACCATATACCGAGCCTGTCGGCTAGCTGCATGGAAATCCATCTCTCCATGCCTGAACTCTGCACAACAATAACCTCAGGCTTGAACGGCGAAAATAACGGTTCCCTCACGAAATCTGCCAGCTGATCCGCAAGTTTTTCAAGCCTGTTGCTTGTATAAAGTTGAATATTAGGCATTTTAAATAATAATTTGATATAATTTTATCCTGCCGCAGGATAATGGTATAATAATTTTTTGTAAAGAGTTTTATATTGAGATATTTTTTCGTTGCAGAAAATACACTATAAATTTTATAAGTCACGAATAAAGTTAATATCTATGATAATGCAAGAAAAAACCACCTTATCTTCTGTTATAAATAGAAATAATGATGGAATCAGTCTAATAGATTTCCTCAGCTCAAGATTTAAATATCATACAGTTGATACATGGAAAGAGATTATACGTAGAATCGATATAAAAGTAAACGGACATGCGTCCTCACCGGATTATATTCTGCAATACAAAGATATTGTCACCTATTCTGTTATACTTAACGAGCCTCGGGTTGATACAAACATTAAAATAATTCATAATGAAGATTCTTTTCTGGTGGCTTTTAAACCTGGAAATCTTCCGTCTCATGCGGATGGTAATTTTATTAAAAATACATTCATTTACATAATAAAAAAAATGATGTCTGCTGAAGGATACAACGATTATCTTAAGCTGGCGCATCGTCTCGACCGCGAGACGAGCGGCCTGATTGTCGTAGCCAAGTCGAAAGATGCTAACCGCGCCCTTGCCCGTCAGTTCGAGTCCGGTGCAATCGAGAAAGAATATATTGCAGTAGTCCGCGGCATTATTCCAGATGATTCATTTGCTGTAGACGGCCACATCGCACCGGATCCCGAAAGTTCTGTGTCCATCCGCAAGCGTGTTGTGCCTGCCGGCACTCCCGGTGCACAGCCAGCCCTCACCAGCTTTGAGGTTATAGAACGCTTAAAAAACTACACTGTCGTGCGCTGCCTGCCTGAAACAGGACGTACAAATCAGATCAGAGTACATCTTGCGCATTCAGGGCATCCGCTTGCCGGAGACAAGCTATACGGAAGAAGCGACGATGAATTTTTGGAGTTCGTGCGCGCAGCCCGCGCAGGTAAACATGATCCGCTTCCATGGATGGATGCTCCCCGGCACATGCTTCATGCTTCCAAGATCGCATTTAAGAATCCGGCAACAAACGAAAAATTATCATTTCAGTCTCCTATTCCGGACGATATGTATGCGTTTATTAAAAAAGTAAGTTCTTAATGCAATTTATTCTATTTTTAAGTTTATTTAAAATAATTGACTTAAACGATCTTTCTCATTATCATCCTTCTCAATTAAAAATAAAATTATATATATGGGAACCTCTAAAAATAATATTTTTTATTGTTTTATCAAATAAAAAACCTGATTTTTACAACAATTTGTTCACAAATATTAAAATATACACAATGAATTTTATCAAAAAAAAATCTCCTGCTAAATATATATGGATATCCATAGCAGCATCAATAACGACTATTTTAATAAAAGGAATTGCTTATTATCTCACAGACTCCGTAAGTCTGCTCTCAGACGCACTTGAATCCTTTATAAATCTTGCTGCTGCAATAATGGCTCTTGTTCTAATTACAATTGCATCAAATCCTCCCGACAAAGAGCACCCGTTTGGACATCATAAGGCAGAATACTTTTCAAGTGTAATCGAAGGTGGACTGATTCTTCTTGCAGCTATAGCAATTGGAGTCACATCATTAGATAGATTATTTAACCCGCGTATTTTGCATTATCTCGGGATTGGTGTTCTGGTGTCGGCAGGTGCCTCTTTAATTAACTTATCAACTGCTATTGTTCTCCTGAAAGCGGGCAAGCGATATAATTCCATTACCCTTGAAGCAGACGCCCGTCATCTGATTACCGATGTATGGACAACAGGCGGCGTTATAATAGGGCTCATATTAGTCAAGTTTACCGGTTGGATTATTATAGACCCAATAATAGCTCTTCTTGTGGCAATAAACATAGTCATTACAGGAATTAAACTAATAACGAGGTCAGTGTCGGGCCTTATGGATAAAGCCCTTTCTGAAGATAAATTAAATGCTGTTAAAGAAATACTTGATAAATATAAATGTGACAGAATCATTTATCATTCACTTTACACAAGAACAGCAGCAAGTAAAAACTTTATCTTTTTTCATCTTCTTATGCCGTGCAACTGGCATATCAGCCGCGGCCACGAAATTACAAAGAAGATCGAAAACGAAATAAAAACTTTGCTGGAAAATTCAGATGTTTTTATTCACATTGAACCATTGAACGATTCAGATGCTTTCGACGACTATCTGGATTGAACATTTTATTCTTTACATTATATCAATAAATCGTTAAATCTATCTTTATAAAAATGAAAAAATAAATGAAAATAATTGACACCTCAATAAGTGAACACATTCAGATAGTAAACTCTCTTGATTCTATAAAAAAGGATATAGAAACCCTTGCGAAAAAAGCAGTTGAAACGCTCAAAGGCGGAAGAAAAATCCTTATTATGGGAAACGGAGGAAGCGCTGCTGACAGCCAGCACTTTGCAGCAGAGATCGCTGTTCGCTATAAAATGAACCGGAGAGCGCTTCCTGCAATTGCGCTTACGACAGATACATCTATTCTGACTGCAGCAGGAAACGATTACTCATTCGATATGATTTTTTCGAGACAGATCGAAGCACTCGCTTCTGCGGACGATCTTGTAGTTGGGATATCTACTTCAGGAATGAGCAAAAATATTACTAATGGCATTAAAACTGCCAGGAAATTAAAATGCATAACATCCGGACTTCTCGGCTGCGAAGGCGGCGATATCAAGGATATTGTCGATATACCTGTAACAATACCTTCCAGCAATATCGCCCGCGTTCAGGAATGCCATATTCTTATTATACATATAATCTGCGAATTTATTGACGGGGAATTCGATGAATCTTGATTTTTTAAATTCACGCGTACTTGTAATAGGGGATGTTATTCTCGATAAATATTACTATGGAAAAGTAAGCAGAATATCGCCCGAAGCTCCGGTTCCGGTAATTAAGGTAATTAAAGAAATACACTCTCCCGGCGGATCAGGAAATGTCGTCTGCAATATATGCGGGCTCGGTGCAAAAGCATTTCATATAAGTTTAACCGGAAAGGACGTAAATGCAAAAATTCTGAAACAGGTACTTAATCATCCGAATGCAGAAAATAAATATTTTTTATCAGGGAAACCAACTGTAACCAAAATCCGAGTAATCGGAGAGCATCAGCAGGTTGCGAGGCTTGACTTTGAAGAAATCCATGAAACCAGTAAAGTAATTGAGAATAAGATCATGTCTGCATTTAATATCGCCCTTAATAAATGTGATGCTGTAGTTATCTCGGATTACGGTAAAGGTTTATGCAGTACCGATATGTGCCAGTTTGTTATAAAAGAATCCAATAAAAAAAACATACCTGTTATTGTAGACCCAAAAGGCTATGACTGGAATAAATATAAAAATGCATCAGTAATTACACCGAATATTAAAGAACTTGGCGAAGCTGCAGGCAGGGAAATTCGTAATGAGGATAACGAAATCGCTAAATACGGCAGGGAAGTAATGAATACATATTCTTTAAAAAACCTGCTCGTAACACGATCGGACAGAGGAATGACGATCATTACAAAAGACAGCATATGTCATATACCAACCAGAGCTATTGAAGTATTCGACGTATCCGGTGCAGGTGATACTGTAGTCGCAGCTCTCGCTGTCGGGCTTGCCGGCAGGCTCACAATTACCGAATCTGCTGACATAGCAAACAGGTCAGCAGGCATAGTAGTTGGCAAATCCGGAACTGCTTCTATAGAGATAGACGAACTTATTCAATCTTTTCATGATGGATCAAAATTAAAAATATTGCCGCTTAAATCACTATATGATATTATAAAAAATTCGAAAAATAAAAGGGAAACGATACGTATAATCGCTATTAAGGATACAGAAGTAAAGTTAAAAACAGTAAATTTAATTAAGAAAGCAAAACAAAATACGGAAATTTTAATTGCTGCTATTATAGAAAATAATTCACCAAAGGAAAATATAAACGAAATGAGCGGGATTTTCGCAAACCTTGAATGCGTAGATTACGTTGCTGTTCTCGATGAAAAGACTCTGGCCGATGTGAACAAGAGGATAAGTTATAAGTAGAGGATTAGAGATTTTTTTTATAATACATGTCTTGACTCTTGTAGTCCAAACCTCCTGTGTTAACCTTCCGCGTTAAGCGCTATTTTATCATAACCATCACTCTTCGCTTTTTTAAGTGCAACTTCGGTTTTCTTTATGAGAAAATCAATCTGCCTGTCTTTCAGGCCGACATCCGGTATAATAAAAGACACCCCAAAACTGATTGTTATTTTAATGCTTCGTCCCTGAATGTCATAATATTTTTTTGACAGGATTGACCTCAGACGTTTTGCGATTTTTACTGCATTGTTTACTTTTGCATTTGGTAAAAGAACAAAAAATTCCTCTCCGCTGTATCTTCCAATAATATCATACGGTCTGCAACCGAACCTGAGTCTGTTTGCAAATTCAGCCAGAATCCTGTCGCCAATATAGTTTCCGTACAATTCATTGATTGCTTTAAAATCATCAATATCTACCATAATAGCAGACATGGGCTGATTTTCTCGTGAAGCTCTGTCTAACTGTCTGACAGCTTCATCAATAAATGCTCTTCTGTTTAACAGGGTTGTCATGGAATCTTCCCTTACAAGGCGCATCAATTCCTTTTGCGATTTATGCAGCCTGTCTTCTATCTCAAGAAGCCTCTCTCCGGTTTTTATTCTGAAAATAAAAAAATCATTTTCAAAAGGCAATGCTATGTAATCATCTGCCCCGGCATCCATTGCTGCTACAAGTTCCTCTCTGCTCCCGGAGAGAATTACAATAATATAAATATACCGGAACGAATTCATCTTTCTGATTTCCCTGCACAGGGTAAGGCCTTCCATATCAGGCAGATCCGGATCAAGGATAACAATACGTATATCCTTATCATCTTTTATCATTTCAAGGGCTTTTTTCCCGTTCCTGCATAATTCAATTGTATACTTCTCTTTTTCAAGACTGCGCTTAAGCGCCAGCTGCGAAACTTTTTCATCATCAGCAATAAGGATCTTCATTGTACCACCTCTGTGCCTGAATATTATACCGTTATGATTAAATATTAAAATATATACAACTGAAGGTCAACTCAAATACTTTTCTATTCTGTCCAATCCTTCCTTTATATTTTCCATTGAATTCGCATATGAAAATCTCAGAAAACCTTCCCCGCCTGTACCGAAATCAATGCCCGGGGTTACGCCAACTTTTACTTTTTCAAGAATATTAAAAGCTTCTTTATAGGAATTCTTACAAAACTTCCTTGCGTCCGCAAAAACATAAAATGCTCCCGTAGGTTCAACATTTATATTGAATCCGAGTTCCCTTAGCCGCTTAATCATATATATCCTGCGCTCATTGTATGTCTGGCGCATTATATTTATTTCATCTTTTGTCTGCGTAAGAGCTGTAATACCTGCCCACTGCACAAAACTATTCGCAGATATCATAAAATTCTGATGTATTTTCTGCATAATATCGTAAAAATTTTTTGGAAAGATAAGGTATCCCAGCCTCCAGCCTGTCATTGCATATAATTTCGAAAAGCCGTTAATGATAAATGCATTATCCGTAAATTCAAGGATAGAACGAGCCCTGCCCTCGTAAGATAATCCGTGATATATCTCGTCCGAAATAATGTATTGTTTATCAAAAGCTGCAATGTCGCTCAGATTTTTGTCCGTCATTACAATGCCTGTCGGATTTGATGGCGAGTTTATCATGATTGCTTTTGTTCTTTTTGTGAGAGCTTTTTTTATTGCTTCGGGCCTGTACTGAAAGCCGTCTTCAGGATCAGTTTTTATCTCTGCAGGTTTGCCGCCGAGCGATTTAATAAAATTCGGATAACATGAATAATGCGGATTGGAAATGATCACTTCGTCGTCACTGTCAAGTATAGCGATCATCATGAGAAGAAGCGCAGGTGAAGTACCGGAAGTAACCATTATGCGGTCAGGAGTTATAGATACATTATATTCCTGTTTATAATGCATGCAAATAGTTTCGCGAAGTTCCATTAGTCCCATTGCATGCGTATAATGCGTCCGTCCGGATTCGATCGCCTTTTTCACAGTTTCCTGTATTACAGAAGGAGTGTTAAAATCCGGCTCTCCCACTTCGAGATGTATTACTTTCTCACCTGCTTTTTCAAGTTCTTCAGCTCTCGCCATTACATCCATAACGATAAAAGATTTAAGATCCTTCGCTTTACGTGAAACCATTTGCCCTCTGCAGTTGTTTATTTAATTGTTTAAAAGCCGCCCGGTACCGGGAAAATTTTGAAGTCTGTATGTTATACTCAGGATCAAAATAAAAGTCCTATATAACGAGTTATAGCTTATATGTATTTTTAGTCAACAATATTCAGCATGGAGAAATATTAGCTAATCTATTAAGAAATAGATATAGTCTGTGTCCCAAAACCCTGTTTAAAAATTAGAGATCTTTGGACATATCATATAAAATAAACGGATTAAAAATCAAATATATATTTTAATAACTACAGTCTCAAGTCAAAATAAAATGAGTAATTACCTTAAAAAAATTAATTGATTGCATAGAAAAAGTATATATTTCAAACTGTTGTTCAACAGCAATAGTTCAATATGACAGCATTATTGATACTGTATTCAGCGAAATAAATCCACATAACAATTTAACCGGAGGTGAATGATGCTGGAATTAAAGAATCTAAAATTTACGTCAGAGAATATAGATCCAGCCGGAAAACCCGGAATAAGAACAATTATAAATGATATTAATTTTACTTTTGAAAAAGGTAAATTTTATGCGATTACAGGGCCGAACGGCAGTGGAAAAACAACTTTAGCAAAACTAATAATGGGAATAAATGAGGTTACATCCGGATCAATTTTATTTGAAGGCAGAGATATTACAAAATTTTCAATTACAGACAGAGCTCATGCAGGAATTGCATATAGTTTTCAAAATCCTGCGCGGTTCAAAGGAACAACCTGCAGAGATCTTATTTCAATAGCTGCTAAAACAGATAACGAAGAAAAAATTACAAGACTTATTTCAAGAGTAGGTATATGTCCATTGGACTTCCTCGATAAACCTGTTGACTCGAAACTCTCAGGTGGAGAAATTAAAAAAATTGAACTCGCAACGACTATTGCTCTTGATCCAAAAATTGCAATTTATGATGAACCGGACACGGGTATTGATCTATGGACAATAGAACCGATGGTAAAACTCCTGAAAAGAGAACAATGCGAACATGGGACAACGACAATTGTCGTCAGCCATAACAAGGTATTTCTTGAAGCAGCTGATCTGCTGTTAATTATAAATGAGGGAAAAATAATTTATACAGGAGACCTTAACGGAGCAATGACTTTATTGAACGATTTTAGCATATGCAACTATGCAGATATATTTGAAGGAGAATACAATGCTAGATGCTATAGATAAAGAATTATTGAAAACTGTCGCTGAACTTGAAGGAATTCCCAAAGGCGCTTATAATATACGTAAAAACGGTAAACTGCTTGGCAGAGAGGTTTCTGCGAACATTAATATTGAGACCAATCCGGAAGGTAACGGTATTATTATTAATATCAAACCCGGAACTAAAGGCGAATCAGTTCATATTCCTGTTATAGTCAGCCAGGCCGGGCTGAACGATGTTGTTTATAACACATTTATTATTGGGGATGATTCTGATGTCACGATTGTAGCCGGCTGCGGTATACACTGCGGGACATCAAAAGAACAGGGTCATGAGGGCATACACGAATTCCGCATCGGGAAGAACGCGAAGATGAAATATGTGGAAAAACATGTTGCTCTTGGAGATGGAAAAGGCAAACGAAGTCTTAATCCAACCACAAAGGTTTTTCTGGAACAGGGAGCGCATGCTGAAATGGAGCTTTCACAGATCGGAGGCGTAGATGCTGCTGACAGGTTGAACGAAGCAGAACTTGGTCCGGAAAGCTCAATCAATATAACTGAAAGAGTTTTGACAGACGGTAATCAAAAAGCAATATCCAGAAATCAGATTTTTCTAAAAGGGAACGATTGCAAAGCTAACATGGTTTCACGTTCTGTTATTAAAGGAGATTCTATCCAGGATTTTTACGCGACTCTTGACGCAAGGGCAAAATGTTTCGGTCACATAGAATGCGACGCAATCATCATGGATAACGGCCGCAACGAGACTGTGCCTTCGCTTAAAGCCGGACATTCTGATGCAGAGCTTACCCACGAGGCTTCCAT
Organism: Spirochaetota bacterium; assembly: GCA_016934735.1. Lineage (GTDB taxonomy): Bacteria > Spirochaetota > UBA4802 > UBA4802 > JAFGDQ01 > JAFGSG01. The sequence continues at coordinate 54,894 of JAFGSG010000025.1, forward strand.
AGGAAAGATAGCCAATGATCAATTAATGAAGCTTATGAGCCTCGGCCTGACATACGAAGAAGCAGTAAACCGTATTATTCAGGGATTTTTAAAATAACAAATATTTGCTGATGGCATCCTAAAAAATAAAAACCAAATCTATTCAGCATTGCTGAAATCAGATGTATATGTTAAAACCGCAACAAGCAATTTAAATTGAGTGTTATTTACTAAATTTTGATTTAATAAACAGCTTTTCAAGTTTTGCAGATATGTCTACAGGATTTATAAGAGGCATGTCATTGTTATAAATGCTATAACCTAACAGCTCTGCTTTTTTAAATTTTTCGAATATTGGCAGTTTTTTTCGATTGGTTGTTTCAATATGCCTTCCTTTTTTATCGACAATAATTACTTTCGGCAGGAATACTTTCTTTCTTCCGATAAATTTATCCATAATTTTAACAGCATGGTCAAACTCTTCGCGTGTTGCCCTGCCTAATGCTTCATATCTGAATATCTTTTTCTGATCCCAGGTATATACATCGGCATAGCTTTCCGATACTTTTTCTTCCAGGTCATCTTTAAGATTCAGCGTATCATGCCCTGAAGGCATTAACCATATTTTTCCACCGCCGCCTTCAATATTTGCGGCATATCTTGGAACAGTTACACCGGATATCCATCCCTGTATATGTTTCATATAAATCTGGCCGATCTGTATTGGTGTAATAAAGTGAACTATGCCTTTTTCTTTATGACACTGTAGCAAATAGTACGGATGTATCCCAATCCAGAACATTCTTCTGAATGTTTCAGCCAGGGTTTTATAATAATCGTTGACATGATTCAGCAGTACTGTTTGATTTCTTATCGTAAAACCGTGTCTGCGTATGCGTTTAACTGCATTGGCCAGATCTTCAGTTATTTCCTGATGATGATTTATATGCGTCATAAAATAAACGTATTTCTCTGCACCATTATTATATTTATTAGAGGAAATATTTATCAATTCCAGAAGATCATCGGTGATTGCCATCGGCAAAACAACCGGTACCCTTGTGGCTATCCGAATTATCCTTAGATGAGGGACCCTGCTTAATTCTTCCAAAATATATCTCAATCTATTTTTACTAATTCTCAATGCATCGCCACCCGTAACAAGCACTTCGTCTATATTTTTATTATATGCGATGTAAAACAATCCTTTATTTATCTCATTGATATTTACATCAACTGTCCCGTCCAAAGATTTTGCTCTCTGGCAATGCACGCAGTACGAGGCACAACTTGTATTCTGCGCTGCAAAAAGAGCAACCCTGTTCGGATAACGCTGGTAAACAGCGCCAAAGCTTCTTGTACTTTCGCTCATTGCGCCTTCAATACCTGTATCAGGAAACAGCAGGTTTGCTGGTGTAGGGACACATTGCCAGAAAATCGGATCAACGCGTTTTTGTGATTTTTCGCCTGGCAGGAGTGCAGGATTAAACGGGTTAGCGTGCATAAGTGAAGCATAATAAGGAGTAATGCGTAATGGTTCCTTGCCCTGGCTTTTTAAAGTGTTTACAGTCCTTTCAATTTCAGTTCCCTGGTATTTATTCAGTTTTATAACTTTTTTCAGCTGCTCTACACTGCGAATTGAATTCTGCAATTGCCAGGTGGCATCATTCCATTGTTCTTTTGTAACATTTTTCCATAATCGGATAGAATTATACTGTCTTGGAATATAGTATATTCTGTCTTTAATTTTCATAATATTTATAGCCTTTTATGCCCTATCACATATTAATGCATAGATATAATTATCGTTCTTAACGATATCCGTATTTTCAGACCAAGCAACATAGTTATAACACTCAATAATTAAAGGTTCAACTCTTTTTTATAGATTATTTGCAGAAAATAATAATGGAATAATAAATACTATAGTATTGAAATAATATAATAATTTATATAAAAGAATATTGGATTAGAGGAGTAGAACAAGCAGGTTTACAAAATATTTCTGCCGATACAGTGATATACAAATCCTTTTTCTTTCATCACAGAGGGATCATACTGATTCCTTCCGTCAAATATAACAGGATTCTTTAAAAGGGATTTTATTTTATCAAAATCAGGTTTTCTGAACTGATGCCACTCCGTTAAAAGCAGAAGTGCATCAGCATTTTTAAGCGTATCATAGGAATTTGAAACATAATTAATATTTTTACTTCCCAAAATAGCTTTTGCTGTCCCCATGGCGACCGGATCGTGTGCCTGAATATGTGCACCCATATCTCTTAATTTGTTTATAATGTCAATCGACGGGGCTTCACGCATATCGTCAGTCTGTGGTTTAAATGAAAGGCCCCAGACAGCAAATGTTTTTCCTTTAATATAGTTATCAAAATATTTTACAACTTTATCAATGAATCGAAATCTCTGTTCCTTATTTACAGTATCAACAGCTAAAAGTATTTTCGCTTCAAGATTTAAATCATTTGATGTCTGAATCAATGCCTTTACGTCTTTAGGAAAACATGAGCCGCCGTAACCCAGTCCAGCAAATAAAAAAGCATTACCAATCCTTACATCTGACCCTATTCCTTTTCTTACATTTTCAATATCCGCACCGACTTTTTCACATAAGAGAGATAGTTCATTCATAAATGTTATTCTGGAAGCAAGCATGGCATTAGAAGCGTACTTGGTTAACTCAGACGACGGTATATCCATGAATATTATTCTGTCTCCTTTTCTGAAAAATGGAGAATAAAGATCCTTCATTAAAGCAGTTGATTTCTCGCTATCCGTACCTATTATAACTCTATCCGGTTTCATAAAATCATCTATAGCGCTGCCTTCTTTTAAAAATTCCGGATTGGATACTATATCAAAATCAACTTGTAAGCCTCTTTTGTTAATTTCTTCGTTTATCACTTCCCTGACTTTTTTATATGTACTGACAGGCACTGTCGATTTATTTACAATAACGGTGTATCTTTCAATCTTTTTGCCTATATCTCGAGCAGCATTGAGCACATACTGTAAATCAGCTGAGCCGTTTTCATCCTGTGGAGTCCCGACTGCGATAAATATAAATTTGGATTCATTTATTCCTTTGTTAATATCAGTTGTAAAATTCAGTCTTCCTTCAGATAAATTTCTTTCTATCATTTCACCCAGACCGGGCTCGTATATCGGGACAAGTCCTTTTTTTAAGTTTTTTATTTTTTTTTCATCAATGTCTACGCATAAAACATCGTTGCCCATTTCCGAGAAACACGTACCTGTCACAAGGCCGACGTAACCGCAGCCGATAATCATAATCTTCATAAAATCCTCTAATCTATTTTAATTTTCTTATTATATTTTTAGCTCTGTCATTAGCGGGATCAATCTTCAAAGCGCGTTCAGCATACGAAACGGCCTTTAATTTATTGTCATGTTTATCATACAATTCGGCAAGAGCCAAATATGCTTCAATATTTTTCCCATCAAGTGTTATTACTCTAAGCAGATGATCCCTGGCCATAAGATCCGAAGGTTCAGCATTTCTGTAATAAAAGATACCCAGAAAATAATTTACATCAACTGAGTCAGGATAAATATTAAGCGCTTTTTTACAGTATTCAATGCCATTATTTATGTATTTTTCCCGTAGAGCTGAAGTAGTTTTTATATAATATGCCTGTTTAAACCTTACTTCACTTAAACCCCTGTAAAGATAATATCTGTCCTCATTATCGTAAAGCCTTCTTTCATACTTTTCCGCCTCTTTGAATTTGCTGTACGCATATTCAAGCATATCGTCGTCTAAATATAAATAACCGAGAGACAAATGCGCTTCCGGATTATTTTTATCACCTTGTAGGGCTTCTTTATAGAAACTGATTGCTTTGCCTGTTTCACCTATTTCCCGGTGTATATCGCCTTTGCTTTTATACACGGAAGCATTTTTTAACTGAACATTTTCAACAACTCTCTTCACAACCCTATCACCTGTATTTACCAGCCGTAATTTACCTTTGCCAACAATTAAATAACCGAAAGTCTGTGTTTTAAAAAGAGAGGAAACAACAATTTTTCCGTTTATCAGATTATTTTCGTCAATTATATATAAAACATCGCCTATCGATATTCCGATATTGTTATAAAGCCGTGCTGACGCGCTAGTGTAATCCTCTGCCTTATCCGATACATTTGTATCTACTTTTAAATCCGCACTCAATATAGTAACTTTACCTTTTAATTCTACCTTCCAGCCTATAGCGTCTCCTTTTGTATAATAGGCTTGTAAATATTTTTGGCTTTCAGGTAAAATCATTTCCGCGGAATCTGACCAATACGGAATAGCAGAGATAATAATTATGATAATAAGTGATTTCATTATATTTTGATATTTCATTATTTAAGGAACCTGTAAGGATTTAACGGAGTAACAAATTTTCTGATTTCAAAATGCAGATGGGGCCCTGTTACTGCCCCGGACATTCCGGATGAAGCAATAATTTCGCCTTTTTGAACCCTTTCTCCGGCAGAAATCAGATTCTCTTTGTTATGAGCGTATACGCTGATTAATCCGTCTTTATGCTTTAATATTACTACTCTGCCATAGCCTTTTTTCCAGCCGCAGAAAATCGCTTCTCCGTCTGCCGACGCTTTTACAGGTGTGCCTATGTCCGCGCGGATGTCAATACCGCAATGAAACTTTAATTTATTGTTTATCGGATTACGTCTTTTACCGAAAGCTGATGTTATTTCTCCCTTAAGTGGCCAAATGAATTCAGGTTTAGACTTATCTTTGTAATTATAATTTTGCGAATTTTCCTGATGATCAGATATCTTACTATAGGAATTGTTTGAATTCAATTTTTTATTTGAATAAGTAACACTTGTCCGGGTGGACGAATGTTTTGTAACCTTTTCCTCGTATTCCACTGCGTCCGGAATGAATAAATATTTTCCTTCTTTAATGAGATTATTTTTAATATTATTATGAGCTGTAATTATTTCTATTTTTACTTTATATCTTTTTGACAGGGATCCAAGAGTATCATATTTGACTATCTTATGCTCTATCCCCATTGTGTTAGGAATTAAAATTGTTCTTCCATGATTCAATCTGTCAGGATTCTTGATTTCATTTGCTTTAATTATTAATTTATAATCTGTATCATACTTCTTTGCTAATGTCCATAGATTTTCGCCTTTTTTAATCTTATGCAGCGTAAGATGCCATTTATCATCCTGCTTCTGTAGATTTTTTATTATGCTTTCATTTTTTGAAATATTTTTTTTCCATTTAATCCCATTGAATGAATCATCATAAATAATAGCACCTTCCGGGTTATCAGTGTCGGAATCAAACCATGGAATGTCACTACCTGCTTCGATTCCCTTAATTATAATAGCATTCTCAATATCTGCGAGCACATCAGTATCTAATGCTCCCGGATAACCATTACTTGCGGCAAAATTTGTTTTATAAAAAAAAATAATAAGAGCTATTGCAGGAAAGATAAATAATAACTTTAAATGTTTCATAATATTAATAAAATCGGACAACCGCTGCTTTTTCTTTATCCAATTAGAGTTGTCATATTATTATATATTCCGATTATTTTCTGCTTTAATTCATGAGTCCCTGTGTTTTTAAGTGCTGAGCCGGTTACTGCATTAGTATATTTTTCCAAAACTACGTTAACATTGCCGGAGGAACTATCTGCTTTATTAAAAAAAAGTATTATTGGTTTATTATTGCTTTGAAGAACTGAAAGTTCCTTATCAACTATATTAATTTTTTTTTCAATATCATGGGATGTTATATCTATAACATGAATTAAAAAATCCGCATTTACAATTTCTTCAAGTGTTGATTTGAATGATTCAAGAAGATTCGCCGGTAAATTCCGTATGAATCCAACCGTATCTGTCAGTAGTACTTTTTTATCTGCATCCAGAAATACAACTCTTGTATAGGAATCGAGAGTGGCAAAAAGCCTGTCCTCCACAAACAGATCGTCCCTTGCAAGATTATTGATAAGTGTCGATTTCCCTGCGTTAGTATAACCGACAACCGCGCCTTTTAACATGCCTGATCTGGATTTTCTTATAAGATTCCTGTGATTTGATATCTCTTTAAGCTTTTTATCAAGCTTTGATATTCTTTTGAGAATATGCCTTCTGTCAGTTTCAAGCATTTTCTCGCCTGGACCGCGTGTTCCGATTCCTGCTCCGGTCTGTGATAATGCATCTCCAAGCCCCTTTAACCTTGGCAAAATATATTTCAGCTGGGCAAGCTCGACCTGAATGCTCGCCTCTTTGCTCCTTGCCCTTTTAGCAAAAATATCAAGAATTATTTCAGTTCTGCATACAACACGGCATTTTAAGCGCTCTTCAAGATTCCTTACCTGGGCGGGTCTCAGCTGATTGATATCAAAAACGATCAGTGTAATTTTTTTATCTTTTACTGTATTTTTAATTATTTCAAGATGGCCGGATCCGATAATAAAGGCAGGGTCGATCCTATCTCTTCTTATTACCGCGGTATCGGTTATGACCGCCCCAGCGGTTTTAACCAGTAATTTTAATTCATTAAGCGAATCGTTCAGCTCTTCCGTATTTTCATTTTTCAGGCGTAAACTGATTAAAAATGCTCTATCATCTGCGGATGACTTAATCCTATTTACCGAAGCATCCATTAAAAATAACCTTAGAGCCTTCCGAAATATTATTCTTTTTAAACCAGTCTTTATTCACTTCAAGAGCATACATGGCAGGCTGCCGGGATGGATACCTGACTGATGTATCAAGAGGCCGCATATAATGAATATCATTTATTATATCCTGACGATTTATGTAGGCAATGTTAAGCGGAATGTATGTATTCATCATCCAGAATTCGCGTATTGCTTCATTTTCAAATATAAAAAGCATCCCTGAATTCTCATCAAGATTATAACGAAACATAAGCCCTTTTGATCGGGTTTCGTCAGTATCGGCAATTTCAACCAGTAATTTTATTTTATCGTTTTGATTATTAATAATAAAAATATTACAAAACTTATTTTCTGCCGTTATATTATCCTTCGAACAATATAATCCAGAAAAAATCAAAAAACAAATAAAAAATATTTTTATAAAGGATAGTCCGGTTCTAAAATTCATCATTGTATTCAATTCGCAGCACCCTGTTTGAACGTGATTTTTTCTGCATCAGCAGATCGAATTCCACACCGATGCGGTTCAGATAGCTGTATTTTAATCCGACATTCAGCATCCACTCTTCTCGTCTCGAAAGATCATGATATATACGATCTCCTTCAGCTTTAAAAATAACCGAGTTCCCGATCGGTATGTCAAAAGAAACGAAGTAGGATGAATCTTCCGGCACATAATAAGGCTGAAGCGGTACCCGGAAACCGAAATGCAGATGCTGTTCTTCGTCAAGAAGATAGATAGGTTTCGTCACAACAATGTACGGGCCGTATATCATTCTGTTTAATTTGTTTTCATTATTGTAGGTTTTACCTTCCTGTCCTATATAAAATGAATCGTAACCGATCGCTACGGATATCGGGAATCTTTCAAGACCGTCGGTGAATTTAATCTTTGCAATCACACCTGGGGCATGCGGTTCCGGTTCTTCTTTGCCTATAGCGCTTTGTATGTCAAAGGAAGCCCCAAGATAAAAGTTGTCATGAAGGCCCATGAATGCCTTAAGCTCAACCCCGCCCCTGTCATAAGCAAGAAATGTAAAATTATACATTCCTTTTTCGAGGGTATACGCAGTCGGAGTGTCGATCACATAATTAATTCTGCCGTAAAATTGTGTAAATCCTCTGCCTTGAAATAATGTAAGCATTACAGCTAAAAGAATAAGGATATTTATCTTTTTTATCATAAATTGCCTTTTATGTTGTGATTTAACTATGTCATCTGTTTTAAATATCGGAATTATACTGTTCTAAAAAATAAAAAAATCCTGTATGTCCGGTCAATTACTTAAAAATAAAAACAGACGGGAACGTTTTAATAAATCCCGTCTGTTTTAAATTATTTGTCTGTAGAAAATATATCAGGACTTTAACATATCATCTATTGCTTTAGCGGCTTTTTTTCCGGCTCCCATGGCAAGTATAACAGTGGCCGCGCCGGTTACAACATCTCCGCCTGCGAACACTTTTGACTTTGTTGTCAGGCCGCTCCCTTCCTCCGCGATAATTGTACCATATTTGGTTGTTTTAATATCCGGTGTTGTTGAAGGTATTAGAGGATTTGGTGTATTTCCGATCGCAACAACAACAGTATCCACATCCAGTATAAACTCCGATCCCTTAACCGGTACAGGACGTCTGCGGCCTGATTCATCAGGCTCGCCCAGTTCCATTTTCTGGCACTCTATGCCTTTTACAAAGCCATTTTCGTCGCCGATTATCCTTGTCGGAAGTGTCAGAATCTTAAAGTTAATACCTTCCTGCTCAGCATGATGAACTTCTGCGATACGCGCGGGTAGTTCATTCATGGAACGCCTGTATACAATGTACGATTCATCTGCACCTAGGCGCAAGGCGGTACGGGCAGAATCCATCGCAACATTTCCACCGCCAATTGTTGCAACGCGCTTGCCCTTAATGATCGGGGTATCATATTCAGGAAACTTATATGCTTTCATAAGATTCGAGCGTGTAAGATACTCATTTGCTGAAAATACGCCGTTAAGATTTTCACCCGGTATATTCAGGAACATAGGAGCTCCTGCTCCGGAACCTACAAATATAGCATCATAGCCGTCGGCAAAAAGTTCGTCAACAGTGCGTGTGTTCCCTACAATGTAATTATTTACGATCTTTATACCCATCTTGCTTAAATAGTCTACCTCAGACTGGACAATGCTTTTTGGAAGACGGAATTCAGGAATGCCGTAAACCAACACACCCCCTGATTTATGCAGTGCTTCAAATACCGTAACCTCATGGCCGAACTTTCTTAGCTCACCTGCTACCGTAAGTCCTGCCGGCCCTGAACCTACAACCGCAACCCGCTTATGTGTTGCATCCTTGATCTGCGGCACGGTCACTTCCTTGTGTTCTCTCTCCCAGTCTGCAGCAAATCTCTCAAGGTTCCCTATAGCTACCGGTTTATCCTTGCCTTTTGCCCCGAGAATGCAATTGCCCTCACATTGAGCTTCCTGCGGGCAAACCCTTCCGCATACCGCAGGCAAAGCGTTCTCCTCTTTTATCTTTCTTGCAGCTTCAGTGAATTTTCCTTCAGCAATTAATTTGATGAATGCCGGTATATTGATATTAACAGGACAGCCCTCTACACAACTGGGTCTTTTGCACTGTAGACATCTTTGCGCTTCTTTCTGTGCAAGCTCCGGTGTGTAACCGAAGGGAACTTCGTCGAAATTTCTTTTCCTTACATCGGGTTTTTGTTCAGGCATATCCTGTCTTGCAATTTTTTCTTTTTTAGCCTTATGTTCTTTTTGTTCTGCAGCCATTTATGATCTCCTGATAAAATATAATTTTCTTTGCCGTGATCTAACCGAAAATCTTACATGATTCTTTTTCCTGATGATTATACACTTTTAGCCTCTGACCGAGATTATCAAAATCTACCTGATGGGCGTCAAACTCCGGGCCGTCGACACAAGCAAATTTTGTCTGATTATTGACCGTTACTCTGCATCCGCCACACATGCCGGTACCATCAATCATGATGGGATTTAAACTTACGATAGTTTTAATGCCAAGAGGACGTGTTGCATTCGCAACAGCCTTCATCATAGGAAGAGGGCCAATAGCATAAATAATATCCGGTTTGATCCCTTCATCTATTATCTGCTTTAAAACATCGGTAACAAAACCATTTACACCGAAACTGCCATCGTCTGTAGCAACAATAAGACGATTGCTTATTTTCTCCATTTCATCTGTTAAAATAAGCAGGTTTTTTGTGCGTGCGCCTATGATAGAAATAAGATTGTTTCCAGCCTCTTTAAGTCCCTTCGCTATTGGATATATAACCGCAGTACCTACTCCGCCTCCGATAGCGACTGCCGTGCCGAAATTTTTGATATGGGTTGCCGTACCCAGCGGGCCTGCAAGATCAGCTATTTTATCACCTTCGTGGAGATCTCTTAGCTGCATAGTCGTTTTTCCTACTACCTGGAAAATGATCGTGATTGTCCCTGCATCAGGGTCTGAATCCGCGATTGTAAGCGGAATCCGTTCTCCCTGTTCATTTACACGAAGAATAATAAATTGTCCAGGCTTTCTTTTTTTAGCGATTTCAGGAGCCTCAAGCTCCATCAGTACAACCTCTGCCGCCAAATCTTTCCTTTTAACTATCTTTGCCATGATTTCTATCCTTAAAATATATATTTCAAAAAATATTCTTTAATAAAATAATGCATAGGAATTCAATTTCGAAAAATTAATATTTTTAATCAATCTTTTTTTATAAAAAAATTAAAAAAGAGTATAATACAATGATTTATTGTTGTTGCAATTTATCCGCCATGTTTGCTTATTCTATGTAACAATGCGGAGCTAAGATTAGAATTATGCTGAAGAGAAGATCCACGGTTTCATCCAGATTTGTTATCTGTACTGCAATTGTCTATTCTGTAATATTATTATTATTTGTATTTTCTTTCCTGTATATTTTATCAACTAATTCGAAAATATTAAAAGAAATTGTATTAAAAAACAACGATGCTTACCTTCTCAGGAAAGCTGCTCTTATTATTGATAGATTAAAAGAAAAAAATATAACTAATCTTAATGAATTATCAAATGGATTAAAAGAATATTGTTTAAAAGATAATGAATTTTTATATATTTTAATATTTTCAAATACAGCTGATGAAAATTATTTTAAAATTCAAAAAAAGATACCTGTCAATCCGCTATTTAAAATAACGGCTCAATACAACAAACTGATACAGGAAAAAAAAGATACCAACTATTTAAAAACCGGAATATCAAAGCCTGTTATTGATCCAGCCATTTACTCACTGAACAATCAGTATTATAAAACCATTTATCATCCCTTTAGTATCAAAAATAATTATTATGTAATTGAATTTTTTGTTTCAGCATCAGAAGTAATAACAGCTTTTAATGATTATTCAGAAAAAATAAATGCAGTAAAAAAATATTCTGTTATTATAGCCGCATATGCTGTTGTATTAATTATAATAATTACTTTTCTTTTTAATTATAATTTTTCATTGCTGGTTAAAAACCTTTCCGGGCATTTAAAGAAAGCTGCTGAAGGTTCCCTTAATTTAGATATTACAGATATTAAAGACGATGATCTCAACGAACTTGCAATATCATTTAACAGTATTTTTTCAGAATTAAAACAAAAAAAAGATTTTTCCGGTGAATTATTCAAACTGGGAGTTGATTTACTTAAACAGCAGAATTTTTCAGATTCAATCGCTGTTTTAAAAACACTTTCAATCATAAAACCCAACTCATTCGGCACATGCTTCAATCTCGGCGTTGCTTATGCCAAGAACAGACAATATTATATGTCTCTGGATATGTTTGAGAAAGCCCTGGAGGTTAATCCCGGTCATGCAGTTACCATTGACTATATAGCAAAAGTAAAACGCCTGCTGGAATTTCAGAAAAAAAATGAACGGGCAGTCACAGAAATTAAAGGATAAAGCTGCAAAAGCTCCGGATGATCCCGGTGTTTATTTAATGAAAGATGCCTCCGGTAATATAATTTATGTCGGGAAGGCATTATCTCTCAGAAAAAGAATATCTTCTTACTTCCAGAATATTCCTAAAAAAACCGAACGTGATCCGAAAGTCGGTATATTAATACGGCATATTCAGGACTTTGAATATGTAATAACAGACTCCGAAATAGAAGCGCTTATCCTTGAAAGCACTCTAATAAAAAAACACAAACCTAAATATAATGTAAGGCTTAAGGACGACAAGAGATATCCTTATATTGCTGTTACATTGAGCGAGTTTTATCCCCGCATCATTATCACAAGAAAACTGATAAAAAATAATGACAGATATTTCGGTCCATACACTGATGCAGGTGCTGCCAGATCCATTGTATCGACCATCAACACTATTTTTAAATTCAGGCTATGCAAAAAAAAACTGCCTTTAAAATCAAATGAGAGGCCATGCCTGAATTATCAAATGGAAAAATGCAGCGGTTTATGCATGGGAAAGACCTCCAGAAAAGAATATATGCTGATAGTTAATAATGCGATAAATTTTCTGGAGGGAAAAATACAGCCTGTTATTAATGAACTTAATAATATAATGAAAAAGTATTCGCAAGATCTTAAATACGAAAAAGCTGCACAGATCAGAGACATCATATTCAATATGCGTAAAACTGTTGAAACACAAAAAGTATATTCTACAGTTGGAACAGATAAAGACTATATTGCCGTACAGATACAGGACAATGAAGCAGTAATAATTATTTTTGAGTTCAGAAATGGAATATTACTCGGAAGGAAAATATCTGTATTTGAGAATATTGAATTTTCAGATAAAGCGGAAATATTAAAATCTTTTATAATAGATTATTATAAGGATACACACCCTCCATCGAGAATTATATGCGATACTTCAGTCAGGGAAAATGATCTTGTTGAAAAATACCTGACTAAAAATTCTTCAAAAAAGATTCATCTTTCTGTCGCAAAAACGTCGGAAGACAGAAACATAATTAAATTGATACAGAAAAATCTTGATGTAATTGCTGCAGACAGAACAGCAACAAAGATCAGCATAGATAAAATGAAAGGTCTGCTTGAACTGAAAGATGCACTGATTCTAAAATCATTGCCGGAGGTAATGGAATGTTTTGATATTTCCAATACTCAGGGAAAAAATGCGGTTGCCTCAATGGTGCGCTTTAAGGAGGGAATTCCGGACAAGCCGAATTACAGAAGATATAAAATAAAGGCCTATGATTCCCCGAACGATCCTGCAATGATTCACGAAGCAGTTGCAAGAAGGCTTCAGCAAGTACTAAATGATGAAAAAGATATGCCCGATCTAATTGTCATTGACGGAGGCAAAACTCAGCTTGGCAGGGCTCTTGAAGTAAAGAAAGCTCTTGATGCAAATATTGCCATAATTTCAATAGCTAAGCGCTTTGAGGAAATATTTACAGAGCATTCTAATAAACCGGTCATTCTAGAAAAAACATCACCCGGATTAAAGATCATTCAGAACATCCGCGATGAAGCGCACCGATTTGCAATTGAATATCATAAAAAATTAAGATCAAAGGATTTGATCAAATCGGTTATGCAGGATATTCCGGATATAGGAGAAAAAAAGGCGAAGCTGCTGTTAAAGCATATAGGTTCTGTGGATAAAATCAGGGAAGCTTCGCTTAAAGATTTATGCAATTTGCCCGGCATCGGAAAAAAAACAGCACAGATAATTTATGAATATTTTAATAAATCCTAAAATAAATCATGCTTTAGTAAATCAATAACTTTGACTGCTTCTATTGCGGGAGTATATGAACATAAATTTAAATTTCTGCGGAACCCGGCCGCCTATGGCCTCAAACTGTCCTTGCCATTTAAATTAAAAAATCTGTACTCTCAGGGAACAATTTTTTTTAATTGAATATTAAAAGCCTTCGAATCTGCCTTTATATATTTTAAGCATTGAATCAACATCAGTTTTAATCGTAATTATATCATTAAAATTTATAATCATATCATTATATTTGGATACTTTGCCAAGACAGGCAAAAGGAAGGTTTTTGAATATATCCTCAAATGCCTTTTTATTTGAAGGATTAACGCTGACTAAAAGCCTGCCCTGTGATTCTGAGTATAGAAGCGTGTCTTTTCTGAGCTTTGTGACTGCCGGCATTTTTGCTATATCAATATTAAATCCGAATAATCCTGCCATTGAAGACTTAGCAATAGCAATAGCCAGGCCGCCTCTCTCTATGCTTATGGAAGAAGCTAACAATTCTTTGTCGAAGGCCTTTTCAAGCGCTTTATATAATGCAATATTTTTATCCGGATCAACTTTGGGAATTGAATTATGGACGTATTTTTTTCTAAATACAGACTCACATATATAAGCGTGATACTCCGATCCGCCTAATTCATCACCTGTTTCGCCGAGAATGTAAATCAAGTCGCCTGGAAATTTAAAATCGATTGTCTGACATTTTAAAACATCTTCAACAATTCCGAAAGATGATATTAAAAGAGTCGGAGGAACCGAGATGAATATTCCGTTAAAATTTTCGTCATATCCTTTAAAATCATTAAACATGCTGTCTTTGCCCGAGACGAACGGTGTTCCATTTGCTACGGCAAAGTCATAGCAGGCCTTTGCTGCGTCCTTCAGTTCATCAAGGCGCTCCGGATTGTTCGAGTCGCACCAGCAAAAGTTGTCGAGAAGAGCAAGTTTCTCAAGCGAGCCCCCGACTGATAACGCGTTTCTGATTGCTGTGTCAATTGAACAGGCTGCCATCCAGTATGTATCTATGTCGCTGAAGGAGGGATACAGGCTCTGTGATAGCACAACACCTTTGGGTGATTCCAGTACCGGCCTTATTACACTTGCATTGCCGTTTATTCTTCCCTTACCCTGCAGCGGCTTTATGACTGAATTTGCCTGAACTTCATGATCGTACTGCGCAGATATAAATTCAAAACCTGCGGTGTTTAGCCTTCCGGTGATCGCATGAAAAGATGTAGTATAATCAGTTTTTTCGGGAAAATCCGGAAATTCATTTTCTTTCCTTTTTTTGTCTGTATAAAGCGTCCTTTTGGGGAGTCCGTTATGCAGAAAATCCATGTCAAGATCGAATACTGTTTTTCCGTAATATTTTACTTTTCCTCTGCCGCTGCCGTTAAAAGTACCTATAACCGCAGCTTCCACCCCGTTCATTTTCATAAGGCTGAAAAATTCACTGATTTTATCCTGCGGTACGGAAAGAGTCATTCTTTCCTGCGATTCGCTAACCCAGATCTGCCATGGAGCAAGCCCCGGATACTTCAGCGGGACTTTATCAAGATCGACATCAAAGCCCCCGCACTCTTTTGCCATTTCAGCCACAGAACACGACAGGCCCCCGGCCCCGTTGTCTGTGATAGAATTATAAAGTCCTTTGTCCCGGGCCGATTTAACGATAGCATCAGACAGCTTTTTCTGAGTGATCGGATCGCCTATCTGCACAGCTGCAGCAGGGCTACCCGAGTCGAGCGCTTCTGAAGAAAAGGTGGCGCCGTGAATACCATCGCGCCCTACTCTTCCGCCTGCCATGACAATGCAGTCTCCGGGCATTGCTTTCTTCTCAACTGAGGAGGCACCGTTTATTGTTCGCGGCAAAAGCCCGACAGTTCCCACGAAAACAAGCGGTTTGCCCTTATAGCGTTCGTCAAAATAAACAAAACCCTGCGGGGTCGGTATTCCCGATTGATTGCCGCCAACATTCACGCCATGGATAACGCCGTCCATAATACGTCTTGGAGAAA
The DNA here is from genome assembly GCA_016934735.1 of Spirochaetota bacterium. Classification (GTDB taxonomy): domain Bacteria; phylum Spirochaetota; class UBA4802; order UBA4802; family JAFGDQ01; genus JAFGSG01. The sequence continues at coordinate 70,369 of JAFGSG010000025.1, forward strand.
GCAGCTGTGAATCCTTACTTTTCTGCCTGTAAAGCGGCTTCTCATCCCAAGGGTCTGCGAAGCAGAATCCGTATCTGTTAGCAATCGGTTTGGCGCCCATGCCGAATCCTATTGCATCCCTGTTTACGCCGACTATGCCTGTAACAGCTCCCCCAAAAGGATCGAGTGCGCTCGGACTGTTATGCGTTTCAACTTTATCTGCAACAATATAGTTATCATCGAACGCAATTCCACCTGCGTTATCTTCGAATACGGATAAACAGAAATCCCTTGCACCTTTAATTTTACGGATTGTATCTGTAGCTGCTCTGATGTATTTTTTAAATATGCCTTCGTCTATTTCGTCAAGCTTAGAAGCAAATATAGTATGTTTGCAGTGTTCACTCCATGTCTGGGCAATAGACTCAAGCTCGATATCTGTGGGATTTCTTTTTTCAATATCATTAAAATAATTTTTAATCACTGATATAAACAGCAGATCAAGAGCAAGCGGGCCCCGCCTTGTTCCGTCCTTTTCCTGAATGCCTTCCTTTCCGAGCCTGATGAGTTCTTTATCAGATACATTGAGATTCACTTCGTCTGCATCCGGACGTTCGCTTATATGAACAATAGGTATACCCATTCCCATCCCATTGTTTGATATATATTCACTCCGGGACATAATTTTCATATGTTCTATTAACGGGTTATAAAGCTCCATGCTGATCTTCCGCGCATCATCATGACTTATGCTGCCTTTAATAAAATATGTTATTGTTGTGAATACTGACTTTTCACGATCAATATTTATCTTTCCGGAATCTTTGAATGAATCATGGATCATTTCCATCACTGTATGCGCGACATTGTCTGTTACGCCCGGCAGAAAACCTATCTCAATAGCGTGGGTAAAATCAGGAGGCAGAAACGGAGCATTTATAATATAACTTTGCGTGACATTTTGTGTGAGCGATTCTGCAATTTTTACAGCGTCGCTTTTGTTTAAATCAATATTGAAAAGATAATTATTGCTGAGATATATTTGCTGTATATCAAGATTAAGTCTTTCAAGTCTTCGCCTGATGACTTGAGCGCGGGGATCTGTTATTTTATAGAAAACTTCAATCCTAACTTTTGCTTTTTCCAATTGCGTAAACCTCTTACAAACCTCTCTTTTGGCTTCATTTACGCAATTTTATTGATAATATGTCAATATTATTTATGGAAATGACTTGTAAAAGTGTATCAGGATAGATTTTAAATTTCATATATTTAGCGTTTTGTAGGCTGGGGTCCAAGATTAAGTTCTTCGTGCTGTTTTTTCAGTTCCTTAAGCTCTTCGAGGTCATTTATCTTCTGTTTAACATTTTTATGATAAGGATCATAATCCTGTGCGGTTGTAAACTCCTGTATAGCGGAGTCTATATCATCGGCAATATACAATTTAATGCCTCTCTGATAATGCTCTTCGGATTTTCTTTCATCCTCTTTTGTAATGATTCTCGGGATCAGCTTAAATGTTACATTAAAAGAATAATTAGCTCCAAATACTCCTGCATCGGAATAGGATGTATCAACAATAAATGCAACATTGCCGATTGTGTAGTTAAAACCTGTTCCGAATGAGTAAGTCCCTGCGTCATTGAATCTATATCCTGCCCTTAAATATAAAAGCTCTTTAAATGTCGCTTCAATACCGGCATTAACTCTGAAGCTTTCGTTAAAGCCTGAAGTAAAATCCAGTAAATCGGAAGATTCAATAGCATTCTCGATTAAATCCACATTAAAGTTTATCCAATCTGTCAAATAATATGACAATCCGAATCTGAACAGTCTCGGAAGCGTATCATCATGCGCTTTTGTTCCCAGGTTCTGAATAGACAAACCAAGCGCAAAATTCCTGAGAGGAGCATCAAAAGGAGAGAACATATACATTCTTTTCAGCAGACCCAAATCTACGGCTGCAGAATGAACATTAAGAGTATCAATCTTCTGATATATATATTTTACAGAGCCGCCGAATTCAAGGAAATCCAGCGATTGTCCGTAAGCAAGTGTTGTACAAGTATTATAATAATGAACCGTGCCTGCTTTATTGCCGTCAACGTCTATTTTATCAAAAGGAGGCACCCAGAAAGTCGAATTCGAACCTGCAAGAAATCCGTAATAAAACGGCATTGCAAAACTTATATTTTCGAATCTGGAATCCATTATTAGTTCCTGATGCAGAAAAGACAATACAGGATATTTCAGCGTAGCAATGCCTGCCGGATTGTAATAGATGGAATGAACATCTTCAACTGCTGCTGTAAATGCTTCGCCCATACCGAGCGGTCTTGCCCCTGTCCCTATCTCAAGAAAATCCGCTCCGGACGTACCGACAGTTCCATCCGCAGCCAGATGAGCGTTAAAAGTAAAAAAAATAATTATTATACATAAAAAAAATAATTTATTTTTTATCCGGGATTTCATGTATATGATCAAGGCATTACCATCAAAGACATCATGATTATTTTAAAATGTGCCAGCCTAAGTTATAAAAATTTTATAATAACTTTCAACATCTGAGAAACTAAGTTTTAAAAAGCTTATTTATATGCTAATTATAATTTCTTCAGGATTTGCTCTGTCCGTTGAACGACGCGGATTGGCAATAACCATAAAAGTCAGAATAAATATTTTACTTAGTTCTGACGAAAAATTCGCATTTTATCAGTAAATAATTATTGTTAACCAGAAACTATTTTATAATCTGCTCTTTAATGTTTTGCACAAGATAAATATTTTGTGCGTTTTCATCATTCATTATAAAATTAATATTGAATAAATTGCCATGTACTTTATTAATATCATCCATAATTTCATCTATAATTTTTTTCTTGAATTTTTGTGTGAATATTAATAACTTGTCTTTTTCTATTCTTAAAACACTCGTTTTATCTGCTAGTTTTTTATCTAATTTAATCTGTAAATATTTTAATGTATATAAGGATTCCGCATTAATATAATTTCTGAATTTTATTATACAGAATAAATAATCATCGTATCTTAAGTATTTTTTATATGTATAATCAATAAAATTAAAAAGGCTGTTTTGATCTTTTATATTTAAATCTTGAGATTCCAGTAATATTTTTTTATACAGCAGAAAAAAATAAACTGTTAATTTATTTTTTATATTATTAAATATAGATTTTTTCTGATGATCATTAATATTTTCTTTTAACTGAATTACAAGTATAGGTAAAAGATAATCCAGAAAATTATTTTTTCTCTCAAAATCCGCGTCATTATAAAAGTCTTTAAAAAAATCACCAAATGAAATAAAATACACTGATTTTTTTGATCCGAATCTTTTCTTTAAATATAGATTCCTTTCAATTGACTGATGGTCAAGAACAATTCCATTTTTATTCCCTGTAATATTTGTATACAGAGTTTCGAGAGAATCCATAACCAGATTATTTCCGTTAAGATTATCAATATGATTTGTATAGCAAATATAACATTTTTTTTCAAGGCTATATGCAAGAATAGCATATTCCGGCAAGTGCAAATCACTCATCTCGGCATAGATGAGATTAACCAAGTCATCGCTTGAGGATTCTTTATATAAATCAAAAGGATTTAACTCGCCATTAATTTTATCCAGGCCTGTTAAATTAACGGCTTTATAATAAAGCTTGTGGTACATCCTAAGCAATTCGTCATCTGTTATTTCTTTTGGTGCTTTAGGCTCAATTATTTCCCGAGGCTCATTTGAACGTATTTTTGATACTAAATCGCTCAGTTCTTTGTTAAATGTCCTGTCTCTTGATATATTAGTTTCCAGTCCGGCATCATCTTTATCATAAATGGATATTTGATTCGTAGAAATATCCTTATTATCAGAAATTGGAGATGTATTATCGGTTTGAGCCGTATTATCTTTTTCCAAACATCCTCCACTTGCTAAAATAATAAACTTGACTGAAATTAACTGATAGTTTAGAGTTATAATTATAGGCTGACTAAAAAAATCAATTAAAAAAACAAATTTATTTTAATAAGTGTTTTTCTTTAAAAAAAAATTATTGACATTATTTCCTGAAATTTATTATTGAATCACACTATTTAAGTATTCCCCTGTAGCTCAGTCGGTAGAGCAGGTGGCTGTTAACCACCCTGTCGGGAGTTCGAATCTCTCCGGGGGAGCATAAATGGACGAATAAACACAAAGGCCCTTATGGTTGATACTGCCAGGGGCTATTTTTATGTCTTTTTACAAGAATTCACTAAAATTGTTCTTTTCTAAACGATGTAACAAATTTTACATACCAAATCCAAATATCTGAAAAAATTCAATTATTTGCCAAAATAATTTAGTACTTGCAGAATATTTTTGTTTGCCGTTTTTCTTTTTTAAGATATAATATCGACGGTGTTTTTCGGAAATTCAATTTAATTCAAAATTAAAGCTATCATCTTAGAGAATATTCAATGTCCGATCATGTAAAACAGTCAATTTTCCCTCATCCTGAAATGGCTGATGAAGATGGTTTGCTTTGTATTGGATTAAATCTTGAAGTCGGCACTCTTGTTGACGCTTATTATCACGGCATATTTCCATGGCCTCAGGAAGAATTACCTGTGTTATGGTTCTCGCCTCCAATGAGAGGCATACTGAATTTTTCGAATCTGCACATCTCAAAGAGGCTGTCCAGATTTAAAAGCGCGTGGGAAGGCGAATTCCGTATAAATACAGCTTTCGAAAAAGTAATTAACTCCTGCAGACTGCAGAAAAGGCCTGGACAGGCCGGAACATGGATTTTATCGGAAATGGTTAAAGCTTATACTGATCTATATAATGCCGGTTATGCGCATAGTGTAGAAGCATGGGAAAATAACCAGCTTGTCGGCGGCATATACGGTGTGTTTATCGGCAACGTATTCAGCGGAGAAAGCATGTTCTATAATAAATCGAATTGTTCAAAGCTCTGTTTTCTATATCTGGTAGAGCATCTGGAAAAGATCGGTCTTCACTGGATGGATGTACAGATGCTTACGCCTCTGACACAAAGTTTTGGAGGTGAATATATTGAAAGAAAACAATTCCTTAAACGCCTTGAAACAGAACATGGCAGAACAAAGATTACGTTCTAATTCTTTATAAAGAAAAAAATAAATTTGGATAGCTGTGCATCTCGTTCATGTTTTGCATTCAGGCCGGGGTTTCAATGAATTCGCATAGCGTATTCCTATACGCTTTAAATTTTTAATCCCCCGCAATTGTAAGAAAATATTTCATACTATTCTTAAAAATAAAAACCATTTGACATTTATTACTTAAAATTATCAGTTTCTTTAAAATTAATATATAAAGAAAACTTGCAGCCTGCTGAGGTCTTTTTGAAAAAATTTTTAACTATTATAATACTAATCCTGCTTTTTACTTCCCATATTGCGTCTCAGGAATCGCTTACCGGCAATACAGATCAAATGCCGGAGAAAGAAACGGTCAGACTGCCGGAAAATCTATATGACTCCTTTCAATTTGATCCTGGTACTGCGCCCTATGTCCGCTATGGACTTTATGCTTTCGGCCCTTTGTTTATGATAGGATACGGACTTGGTACATGGGGATGGAATTCAACGAATTTTAATTTTAAAACCGAAAAACCATTTGGGACATATGCGATAAACGCAGGAGTTGACAAACTAGGTCATTTGTACGGCAACTATGCCATGAAAAGACTTACAACATTCATGTTTAAAGCAAGCGGATCATCTCTTAATAAAGCCAATCTTGAGGGTGCTTTGCTTACCGCCATAATTACTACAGCCGGAGAGATTGGAGACGGCTTTGGCCCTAATTACGGATTTGATGTTTATGACTTGCTTGCAAATCAGGTTGGAATACTGGTCGGGTTTATCCTTGACTATTCCCCTTTTCTGGACAGGATATTCACATTAAGATGGGAATATTTCCCCACTAAAGCCATGAGAGAAAAGTTTGACCTGATAGAGCATCATGACATTTTCACTGATTACAGCGGATCTAAATTCATGCTCACGACTAAACTTGGAGGCATACCCTATCTTTCGCTTACTCCTTTACGGTATGTCAATATGGATGCGGGTTATTACGCGCGCGGATACAGGCCTGCGAAAGGCTTTGACAGGAGAACAAGAAATTTTTATATCGGTCTGTCCGTGAATTTCTCAATTGCATTCGGTGATATTCTTCCGACAGGTTATCTGTCATCTTCAATGCAATCATTCTTTAATTATATGCAAGTGCCATATGTCAATTGGGAAGCAAAACGCTGGGTAATCTCCGATCGTCCGCAATCGGATTGGAAAGAAGAAGACATTTAATTACAAGTTATTCTGAAAATAATTTTTTCCCGATAAAATACATCACAAAATTATTGGGATATATCTAAAATTATTTAAACAAATGCTGATTTTCAAATATATTTTTATAAATAGTTATGCAAGATCAGTTCCTGTGCTGCTCATTATTAAATTAGCGTTTTTTAGTCCGCGAAGAGCTTTAATCTTCTCATGAAGTTCGCGTATATTTTTCGCCCTGCCGGATACAATTACCACCTCAAGGCAGTTATGATGATCAATGTGTACATGTGTTGCAGATACTATATGTTCATTAAAGTCATGTTGAAGTTCAGTAATCTTTTCCTGAATTTTCGGCTGATGATGATCAAAAATAAAAGTTATTACACCGAAGACTTCTTTGTCTGTTTCCCACTCTTCTTTAACGAAAACATCTCTTATCAGGTCCCGTATGGCTTCAGAACGATTAGTGTACTTTTTTATTTGAAGATACTTATCGAATTTTTCTAAAAGATTTTCGTCAAGGGATATTGAAAAACGTCTGAGCATTTTTTTAATACCGGAAATTTTATAAGTTGCAGCAAAGACAAATTTATTCTATTTTATAAAAACAAATTGTATCAAGTTAATTATACAATATAATTGGGCAGGAAAATGTTAAAACAATAGATTAATTAATAGTTTTTCCTTCAATATCCATCGAAGACGGTTCTCTCGCTTCCATCTTTAAAAGGCTTCTTTCAAGCAGTCTGTTCTTAATAGAATAAACCTGATATTCATTGCTTAGAACATTGATCATAATCCTTTTATCATCTTCTTCCAGATTAACCCTAAAAGGTCTGTCGTAAAATTTAACATTAATTTTACTTCTGCTTTTTTGATATTTGCAGAAAACAATAATCTCGGGTTTTAAAATATCTTTTTGTCCAAGCCCGACTATAATAGCCAGTTCCTGTGTATTAAGCTCGCATATTTCATGTCTGCCGTAAAAATGCTTCGTATTATTGACAAAGGGCCCGAGAATATTAATGAATTTATCCACCAGATCATAATCGAAATGATTGTTGATTGAATTCAATAATATCTTCAGAGCATTTGCCGGCGAAGCGGCATTTCGGTAAGGCCTTCTTGAAGTTAACGCGTCAAATACATCACATATGGAAATAATTTTCGGGAACATGGGCAAATTTTCATATGGCAATCCGTAATATCCCTTGTTATTGTACTTTTCATGATGAAAAAGTATACACTGCTGAACGATAACATCGGATGAAGCCACGGATTTTATTATTTCGTATCCGAGCTGGGGATGTCTTTTCATTTTCTGAAATTCAGTGACATTCAGTTTGCCTTTTTTATTCAGAAGCTGTTTATCAAGCTTCATCTTTCCAATATCATGCAAAAAGGCGCCAAGAAGAAGTGATTTGAGTTCTTCCATGGAATATTTTTTTAATTTGTTTGAAAATACGGATACTAGTAAAAGCACATTCACTGAGTGATTGTATGTATAATCATCATACGAATTTAAATCTTTAAGGAGTTTGATGGTATCGGTTTCGGAAGAAACCAAGTCATTCAGAATAACTTCAATCAGGTCTTCAGATTCTTTATATTTGCCTTTGCTGATTTTGTCGGTCTTGATTATTTCGTCCATTATTTCACGGGATTTATTTAAAGCGCTGTAGATACGGTGATTGGGTATATTGCCCATTTCATCTGCAAAGGAATAGTATACGATTTTCCCGTGTTTCTGAATAATATTATTAATTATTTCGATGGACAATGCGGTTCTTGCTTCTAATATCTTTTCTCCTGTATCCGTGTAAAGCGGATATATAAGCATACTTTCAGGCCCAAGATATGTAAGGTCAATTTTAAGTCTTTCTGTTGCCATTTAATTAGTACTTGTCTTTTTACTCGCTCAATATATAAGATATATAAATATTCTGGTTTATACAAATACCATTTTATGAAAAGTTTAATTTTTTTCTACCTATTTTTTTCAATATAAAAAAAATAAATTGCTTTATTATTATATTGATAACCAGCAAATACTCATTTTAAAAATAAATTTTTATCTTAAAAATTGAAAATCCTATTAAAAATCAATATCATAAATATTTCTTGACATTATGTCCCATTTATCGTCTGATAATAGAATTATCAGAGTCAACATTATCTATTTATCAAGGATAACTAAGTATATATTTATAAATGAAATCATATTTTATTAGAAGACTTATATTAATAATTCCGACATTTCTCGGGATATCACTAATGGTCTTCACAATAACACGGTTTGTACCAGGCGGCCCGATCGAAAGAATGCTGGCGCAGGCTCAGCAGGCTGAAGCTGCCATGCCTGGCAGTCATAGAATAAGCCAGTCGCCCCTCTCTGAAGACCAGCTCAATGAACTTAAAAAATATTATGGTTTTGATAAACCTGTCATTGTGAGCTACATTTTATGGCTAGGTAAAGTACTGCAGTTTGACCTCGGCAGTTCAACGAGATATTACGAACCTGTACTCGATATTATAAAAAGCAAGCTTCCTGTTTCTTTATTTTACGGAATTCTTGCAATGATACTCAGCTATTCCGTATGCATCCCGCTAGGTATATTAAAAGCAATCAAGCACAGAACTACAATAGATAACGCAACCTCTGTAATCGTATTTATTGGATATGCAATTCCCAACTATGTCGTTGCTATCATATTACTGATTACCTTTTCATCATGGCTGAATATCTTTCCTCTCGGAGGATTTACAAGTGATAATTTTTATGAACTCAGCCTGATCGGCAGGATATGGGATTTATTGCATCATGCAATTCTACCGCTGATATCTTACATGGCAGGCAGTTTTGCCGTAATGACTTTTATGATGAAGAACTCGCTTATGGATCATCTTGCTTCCGATTTTGTGAGGACTGCAATAGCAAAAGGCCTTCCGTTTAAGAAAGCTGTATTTAAACACGCATTCAGGAACAGCCTGATTCCTTTAGCAACAAATTTCGGAAATAATATTTCCTTAATCTTAATGGGTTCATATCTCGTTGAAAAAATATTCAACATAGACGGCATGGGACTACTGGGGCTGGAATCAGTAATCGAAAGGGATTATCCTGTTGTAATGGGCATACTTGTAATATCTTCATTATTATTTATGATAGGCAATATATTATCCGATGTATGCGTGGCAATTGTAGATCCGAGGGTTCAGTTTAAATAATGCGGGGATTGCTGAATCATCATCCCTAACGCCTGTCCCGGCATACAGCCTGTAGCTGGAAACATTTAAACTACTCATGGATAGAGGAATTGTAATATAAAATTTCCATTAGAAATTACAAAAGAATCTATGTTTAATTTTAATCCTTTAACAATAAAGCAGATACGCAGATTTAAAACGATTAAAAGAGGATATATATCTTTTATTATTTTTTGTATGTTTATACTGATCTCAATTATTGCCGAACTGCTTGTGAGCAACAGGGCGCTGGTTGTAAAATACAACGACACGTATTACTTCCCTGCATACGGCGATATTATACCCGGCAAAGTTTTCGGGCTTGATTACGAATATGAAACAAATTACAGGGATCTTGCAAAGATATTCAGCAGTGCTCCGGAAAGCAGCAACTTTGTAGTACTGCCCCCGGTACCGTACAACGCGTTCGAGAACGACCTGAAAGACGACGCCTTTCCGCCGTTCGCGCCATCTGCTACAGACAAACATTATCTCGGAACTGACAAAACCGGGCGTGATATTTTGGCACGGCTTATATACGGCTTCAGAATCGCGATATTTTTTTCTTTAATTTTACTTTTTTCGAATTATCTGATAGGTATTTCTATTGGATGCCTTATGGGATTTATTGGCGGTAAATTCGACCTTTTATTTCAGCGCATTATTGAGATATGGACTAACATCCCTTACCTTTATGCCATAATAATCATTTCTTCCATAATCATCCCCAGCTTTTTTTCTCTACTAATTATTATGGTTATTTTTAACTGGATAAATATGACCTGGTACATGCGCACAGCAACATATAAAGAGAAAGAAAGAGATTATGTTCTTGCCGCGAGAGCCCTTGGGGCAGGGAATACACGAATAATCTTTAAGCATATAATCCCGAACACGATCTCTATAATTGTAACCTTTATCCCGTTTTCCATTTCGGGCGGCATAACGGCACTGACAGCTCTCGACTATCTCGGTTTCGGACTGCCTGCCCCCAGTCCGAGTTGGGGACAGCTATTAAGCGAAGCGTCCGAATTTACTACCAGCGCATGGTGGATAGGCGTTTCCATTATCAGCGCGCTTATACTTGTATTAACAATGGTTACGTTTATCGGTGAAGCTATCAGGGAAGCATTTGATCCGAAGATGCATACTACTTACGAATAAAATTATCCAAGGGAAACAATGATTCAAAAAAAAATATATCTTATAATATCGTTCCTTTATTTAATGTCATTCCTGATGTGCGGGAACACAGAAATTACAGAAGAAACAGAAGATGACAATGATGCTCCTGAGCTGGATTATAGTATTCATGAACTACCCGGGGGCATCAGATGGATAACCAATGAAAAATTTAAAACATTCGCGTCCCCTGACGCAAAAAAAGGCGGGATATATAATAATTATATAGATTCATTTCCCTTAACTTTTAGAACAGTAGGCCCGGATTCAAATAATTCATCAAGATCGTTTTTCCTTAATAATCAATTAAGCCTCCTTGAAGTACATCCTAATACTGAAGAACCGGTACCATCTCTTGCTACACACTGGGCATTTGATAAAGACGGAAAAACGATGTACTTTAAGCTGAACAAGGACGCGCGATGGTCTGACGGTGTGCCTGTTACTGCGGATGACTTTATTTACACTCTGGAGTTCATGCAATCGAAACATATACAGGCTCCGTGGTATAATGATTATTACACAAAAGAAATCGATAATGTAATCAAATATGATGCTAGTACAATTTCAGTATCCGCGCCAAAAAAAATACCTGACCTATGGATGCGTATCACCATTAGTCCCACTCCAAAACACTTTTACGGCAAATTAGATAAAAATTTTGTTAAAAAGTATAACTGGAAAATTCCTCCCAACACCGGACCATACAAATTAGCGACTTACTCCAAAGGAAAATATCTTATATTTGAAAGGAAAAAGGACTGGTGGGCACAGGACTTAAAATATTTTAAAAATCGGTCCAACGTTAATACATTTAAACTACTTGTTATAAGGGACAATAATATCGCATATGAATATTTTAAAAAAGGAGAAATAGACAGCTTTATGGCAAATTTTCCGGAGATATGGCATGAAAAAGGAAAAGAAGCGTTATTTAAAAACGGGTATGTTCATAAGATCTGGTTTTACACCGATACGATGCAGCCGACATACGGCTTTTATTTAAATATGGATGAAGATATCTTTAAAGATAAAAATATCAGATATGCTTTTGCCCATGCAATTAATTTTGAAAAATTAAACAGAAATGTATTAAGAGGAGATTATGAAAGACTTCATTCCTATTTTACCGGATATGGCGAATATACTAATAAAACAATAAGAGCAAGAGAATACAGCATTGATAAAGCAGGGAAATATATGCAGAAATCCGGATGGAAAAGAGGTAAAGACGGGATATGGCAAAAAAACATGATGAGATACTCCGTGACCGTTACTTACGGCAGCCCGCAATTCACTCCACGAATGCTTGTGCTTCAGGAAGAAGCAAAAAAAGCAGGTATTGAATTTAAGCTTGAATCCCTTGATTCGAGCGCTTCATATAAAAAAGTCATGGAGAAGAAACATCAGGTTAATTTTTCAGGCTGGGGAGGAGGAGGGCTCAGGCCTTCCCCATGGCAGTCGTTCCATTCAGAAAACGCGCATAAGCCACAGACAAACAATCATACAAATACAGATGATCCTGAAATGGACAAGCTGATCGAAGCATACGATAATTCCCTGAATGCCAAGGAAAGGATCAGGTTAAGTCATAAAATCCAGCAGAAAATTCATGAAATCTGCGCATGGGTGCCCCTGTATCAGGTGCCGTACACGAGGAGTTTCTACTGGAGATGGATAAAAATGCCTGAACCTGCCGGAACAAAAAATTCCACTTCACTGGCTGGAGACCCTGCAGGAGTTGGCATTTACTGGATAGATGAGAAAGCAAAAAAAGAAACGCTGAAAGCCATGAAAGAAGGAAAAACTTTCGAACCTGTAACAATTATAGATAAGACATTCAGGGGCAAATAAAATATATGAAAAAAAAATCCATTTTAATTTTATTATCAGCATTCATCTTTACTGTTTTTTTAATGTGCGGAGAATCCGAAATAGAAGAGAAAGCTGCAATAGAAGACGATGCTCAGGCTCTGAATTACAGCGCTCATAAACTTCCCAATGGCATTAACTGGATAACCAATAATAACTTCAAAACCTTTGCGTCCCCTGATGCAAAAAAAGGCGGCACTTATAATTATTATATCAATTCATTTCCGTTAACATTCCGTTCAGTAGGCCCGGACAATAACCAGGAAACAAGAGATTATTTTTTAAGCAATCAAATGAGCCTGCTTGCTATTCATCCCAATACTGAAGAACCGGTACCATCCCTTGCAACACACTGGGCTTTTGATAAGGACGGAAGAACAATGTACTTTAAATTAAATAAAAATGCCAGATGGTCTGACGGCAAACCGGTTACTGCAGATGATTATATTTATACGCTCGAATTTATCCGCTCAAAGCATATCAATGACCCGTTTTACAATGATTATTTCACAAGAGAGATAGAAAAAGTAATTAAATACGATGATTTAACTATTTCCGTATCGGCTCCTAAAAAGATACCGGACCTTTGGCTGCGCATCGCTATAAGTCCGACTCCAAAACATTTTTATGGCAGGTTGGAAAACGATTTCATAAAAAAATATAACTGGGCTATTGAGCCTAATACCGGTCCTTATATATTAAAAGAATATTCTAAAGGCAAATTCCTTCTTTTTGAAAGAAAGAAAGACTGGTGGGCTAAGGATCTGAAATTCTATAAAAACCGCTTCAATGTTGACAGGTTCAAACTCATTATCATAAGAGACGACAACGTAGCATTTGAATATTTTAAAAAAGGTGAAATAGACAGTTTCTTCAGACCAACAAGATATCCTGAATACTGGCATGACAAAGGGAAAGGCGAATTATTTGATAAAGGCTATATTCACAGGATATGGTTTTACACTGACACAATACAGACTTCCTGGGGTTTCTGGCTTAATATGGACAAGGAAATCTTCAGGGACAAAAATATCAGATACGCATTTGCCCATGCCATAAATTTTAAAAAAATGAACAGCAAGGTCCTACGGGGCGATTGTGAAAGATTGAATAATTTTTATAGCGGATACGGCGAGTATACCAATAAAAAAATTAAAGCGCGGGAATTTGACATCAGAAATGTAGAGATATACATGAAAAAATCCGGATGGGAAAGGGGAAAAGACGGAATATGGGAAAAGAACGGAAACCGATATTCGGTAACCATAACATACGGTACATCGCTTCATGATTCAAAAATGGTTTTCTTAAAAGAAGAAGCAAAAAAAGCCGGAATTGAATTTAAACTTGAGCTTCTGGATCCGGGCACATGGTTTAAAAAGATCAGTTCCCAGAAACATGAAGTTGTGTTCATGGGACAGTCCGGAGGCGGGCTAAGGCCTTCTCCATGGCAGACGTTCCACTCATCCAACGCGCATAAACCTAACACTAACAACGCTACAAATACTGATGACTCTGTAATGGATAAGCTTATTGATCAATATGATACTTCTCTAAGCACTAAGGAACGAATTATATTAAGCCATAAAATACAGGAAAGAATACACGATATCTGCGGATGGGTCCCTTTATATAAAATTCCTTATATAAGACAATTTTACTGGAGATGGATAAAAATGCCCTTAATTGCAGGCACAAAGAATTCAGACTCTTTGCTGGAAAATCCTGCAGGTACAGGCCTTTTCTGGATCGATGAAGACGCAAAAAAAGAAACGCTTCAGGCAATGAAAGAAGGAAAGGCATTTAAGCCGGTCACGATAATTGATAAAACTTACAAAAACAGATAAACTATTAATCCGGAGAACATTTTGCCGACAGCACAAACTGAAATAATCCTTGAAGTAAAAGACCTTGTTGCCGCTTTTCAGACAGAGTCCGGTTTATTGCGAGCGGCAGACGGTGTCAGTTTTAATCTGAAAAAGAATTCCACACTCGGCATAGTGGGCGAGTCAGGCTGTGGAAAGACTGTAACCGCTCTTTCTGTAATGAGGCTTCTGCCGAAGCCTACGGGGCAGTATCTTCGCGGCGAAATTCTTTTTAAAGAGAATGATATCCTTAAACTTTCCCCGGACGAACTTCACAACATACGCGGCAATAATATTTCCATGATATTTCAGGAACCAATGACAGCGCTTAATCCTGTAAACACCATTGGCAAGCAGATGGCAGAGACATTCATTCTGCACAGCCCCGGCATGAGCAAAAGCGATATACTGAACGAAAGTATTGAACTGCTGAAAAAAGTAGGCATTGCAGATCCTGACAAAAAAATAAACGAGTACCCTCATCAGCTTTCCGGCGGGATGAGACAGCGTGTAATGATCGCTATGGCACTTAGCTTAAAACCTGCCATACTTATAGCAGACGAGCCCACTACAGCACTCGACGTTACAATTCAGGCGCAGATACTCGATCTCATCAATGAACTTCAGAAAGAAACCGGTATGTCAATGATTTTCATTACTCATAATCTCGGGGTTATCGCACAGGTCTGCGATGATGTAATTGTAATGTATGCTGGAAAAGTCGTAGAGCGCGCTCCTGTTGTAAAACTATTTACGGAACCGTCGCATCCATATACAAAAGGCCTGTTTGCATCAATACCAAAGCTCGAAACCGAACACAAAAGCACACTTGCTACTATACCTGGTACAGTGCCTGCAATCGCTGAATATCCGACAGGATGCAGATTCAATAATAGATGTCCGATAGCATCAGAAAGATGCTTTAAAGAAAATCCGGGAGAGCTGCTGATTTCGGAAGATCATTATGCGAGTTGTTTCAACCTTTTTCCAAAATAAGAAGAGTCATATATAAAATTAAAATGAATAATTATTTATTAAAAGTTAAAGACCTAAAAATGCACTTTCCTGTAAAGGGAGGCGTTTTATATAAACAGATAAATACGGTTAAGGCTGTGGACGGAATTTCGTTCAACGTAAAATCCGGCGAAACAATAGGACTTGTGGGAGAATCCGGCTGCGGCAAAACTACTGTGGGAAGAGCAATATTAAAGCTGTATAATCCCACTGAAGGAGAAGTATATTTCGAAGATAAAAATATAGTTCATCTGAGACCCAAAGAATTGCGCATAGCAAGGCGCAATATGCAGATCATCTTCCAGGATCCTTTTGAATCTTTAAATTCACGGCATACTATAGGATATATCATTGAAGAACCTTTTATTATCCATAAAATCGGAACATCCGATGAAAGAAAGCAAAAATCACTTAATATATTAAAGAGAGTAGGATTGCCGGAAAACGCTCTAAACCGTTATCCGCATGAATTCTCCGGGGGACAAAGACAGCGTATCGGCATTGCGCGTGCCATAGCCCTGAATCCGAAGCTGATTATCTGCGACGAGCCTGTTTCGGCCCTCGATGTGTCAATACAATCTCAGATATTAAATCTTCTGCTTGAACTTCAGAGAGAGCTTAATTTAACGTATATCTTTATTTCGCATGACCTCACGGTTGTAAAACACATTTCGGACAGAATTGCTGTCATGTACCTCGGAAAGATCGTGGAATTCGCGGAAGCGGACACTATTTATAAAAATCCGATGCATCCCTACACACAAGCCCTGATATCCGCAATCCCCAGGCCGGATCCGCTTTATAAAGGCAAAAGAATAGTTCTGCAGGGAGATGTTCCTTCGCCGGTAAATCCGCCGCATGGATGCTCTTTCCATACCAGATGCCCGTATGCAAAAGATATTTGCAAAAATAAAACTCCTGTTTTACAAATGTATAATAAAGATAATGATAATGATCATCTGGTGTCATGCCACTTCGCAGGAGAAATCGGTTGAACATAATTATTAGACTTGTTTCTTTTCTCATAATATCGTATATATAATACTTGAGAATTTCCTATTTTAATCGGATTTTATAAGATTTATTCCT
>JAFGSG010000026.1 GCA_016934735.1 Spirochaetota bacterium
CAGGCGATATATTTACGAAATCAGCGGGCATTTATATGAAAATGCAAAAAGAGGAAATATAGAACTGTCTGTTGTTATGATTGATTTGGATTATTTTAAGAAAGTTAATGATACTTACGACCATAAAGCCGGCGATTACATATTAACTTGCGTTTCGGAAATTATCAGAAAAAACATAAGGAAATCAGATATTGCCGCGCGCTTTGGCGGTGAAGAATTCTGCCTTTTGCTGAATGTTAAAAAAGATCAGGAAGCTTTTACAATTATTGAAAAAATCAGAAAAACAATTGAAACCCAAAAATTTATTTTCGAAAATAAAAGTCTATCTGCAACGGTCAGCTGCGGAATGACAAATGAGCTGGAAAATTCGTTTGAGGATATGATTAAAAGAGCTGATATTATACAAGGCAAAAGAAAACGGCAGAAACAGGACAATGGTTTATAAAAATTGAACTAAAACAGGCAAGGGATATCGGCTTTTAAAAATAAAGCAAATGGAAAACTATACCGAGGAAAGATAAAATACAGAAAAAAACCAGTGATTTATTATATTTATCGGTTTTTCTATGATGACGCATAGACTCCAGCACAAGAGCAATAGCACATAGAAGAAAAATAAAAATCAGCAGATATATTGAATACCCTAAAAATATCTTATCCAAATCCGCAGGCAACTGGAAATAGGATTGATCTGTAAAAAATTTTGCCGCATAAGATACAATATAAATCGAAGAAATAAGAATCCATAAAAAAATCACTATGCTGATTACAAGAGCCTTGGAAAGCATTTCAATAGACCCGCTTAATTTTATTATAGAATCGGGTCCGCTTCTGCGGTCCATTATTTTCCCTTCCATAATTTTCCCCTCCCAAATATAGAAAATTAAAAAGAGAGATATAAGACATAAGGCATCATATTTTTTATCTCATTAGAAGATATAATATTTTTCAGAAATCGTCAAATATAATTACGCAAAAATTTATTGACACTTATAATACCGGCTTCTATATGACACTGTTAAAGAAATAATAATTAAGGAAAAAAACATGGAATTGCCTTCATCCTACGAACCCAGGGAAGTTGAAAAAAAATGGTATTCAATCTGGGAAAGCGAAAACCTCTTTCATGCTGATGAAAACGAAGAAAAAGCGCCTTACTCTATTGTAATACCTCCTCCGAATGTCACAGGCATTCTTCATATAGGACACGCGCTCAACAATACTTTACAGGATATTCTTATCAGGTGGCAGAGAATGAGCGGAAAATCCGCGCTGTGGATGCCAGGTACCGACCACGCAGGCATTGCCACCCAGAACGTAGTGGAAAGGCTGCTCGCTTCGGAGGGGAAGACCAAGCACGATCTTGGACGCGAGGCTTTTGTTAAAAGAGTATGGGAATGGAAAGAGCATTCCGGCGGCCAGATAGTTTCTCAGTTAAAACGGCTGGGAGCCTCATGCGACTGGGAACGCGAGAGATTCACACTTGATGAAGGTTTGTCGAAGGCAGTAAAAAAAGTGTTTGTAACGCTCTATGAAGAAGGGCTGATTTACCAGGGCGAACGCATCATCAACTGGTGCCCGCGGTGCGAAACAGCTCTATCGGACATTGAAACCGAATATCAGGATCTGAAAGGCCATCTGTATTATATAAAATATCCGGCAGCCGATTCGGACGAGAGTATTACAGTAGCGACAACCAGGCCGGAAACTATGCTCGGGGATACGGGCGTGGCCGTAAATCCGGATGACGGAAGATACAGGCATCTTGTCGGCAGAAGCGTCATCCTGCCATTAATGAACAGAAAGATACCTGTGTTCGCCGACAGTTTTGTCTCGCAGGAATTCGGCACTGGGCTGGTAAAAGTAACACCTGCTCATGATCCAAATGACTTTGAAATGGGCAAGCGGCACAACCTTGAAGAGATAAACATTCTTGATAAGAACGGCAATATAAACGAAAACGGCGGCGCATACAATGGGCTTTCGAGATCGGACGCGCGAAAAAAAGTACTGGAGGATCTTGACAAGCTCGGCCTGCTTGTAAAGATAGAAGATCATAATCACGCAGTCGGCCACTGCTACAGATGCGGGACAGTCATTGAGCCGTATCTTTCCAAACAATGGTTTGTAAAGATAAAACCGCTTGCCGAAGAGGCCATAAAAGCAGTGGAAGACAAAAGGGTAACATTTGTTCCGCAGAACTGGGAAAAGACTTACTACGAATGGATGTACAACATCAGGGACTGGTGCATTTCACGCCAGCTGTGGTGGGGGCACAGAATACCTGCGTTTTACTGCGGATCGTGCGGGCACATAACAGTAGCAATGAATGATCCGCATGAATGCGGCAAATGCAAGTCCAAAGATATCCGCCAGGACGACGACGTTCTCGACACATGGTTTTCATCCGCCCTCTGGCCATTCTCCACAATGGGATGGCCGGACAGCACACCTGCTCTCAAAAAATATTATCCGACAAGCGTTTTAGTCACAAGCTTCGACATAATTTTCTTCTGGGTAGCCCGCATGATCATGATGGGCATTAAATTCATGAAAGACATACCTTTTAAAGACGTATATATACATGCGCTTGTACGGGACGAATACGGGCAAAAAATGAGCAAGTCCAAGGGCAATGTTATAGATCCGCTCATCATGATGGATAAGTACGGCACAGACGCATTCCGGTTTACTCTCGCTATATTCGCAGCACAGGGACGCGACATCATCATGTCGGAAAAACGCATCGAAGGATACCGCGCTTTCTGCAACAAGATATGGAATGCGACCAGATTTATTCTTATGAATCTGGGCGATGGCTTCTCAGCCTGCGAAATTAAACCGGACGAACTGGACAACTTCGATAAATGGATCCTGCACAGGCTGAATAAAGCTGCAGCGGATACAACAAAAGCACTTGAAGAATTTAAATTCAACGATGCGGCTCATCAGATATACGAATTCTGGTGGCACGAGTTCTGTGACTGGTATCTCGAACTTACCAAGCCGAGAATATATTCAAAGGATTCAAACATTAAAGACAAAAAATCCGCTGAAACCGCCAGACAAGTGCTGTACCATGTTCTTAAAACCGGACTCCAGCTCCTTCATCCTTTTATGCCGTTCATTACTGAAGAGATATGGAGCAGGATAAACCCGTCGGGCGGAAGAATCATTGTTTCGAAATGGCCGGAACCGGACAATACTTTCAATTTCCCGGATGAAGCAGAGGACGCTGAATTGTTCAAGGAAATTGTTTACAGAATAAGAAACATTCGTGCCGAGATGAATATTGCTCCGGGTAAAAATGCAAATGTTGTTTTTAAAACTGACTCGAAGAAGATTATCTCTCTTATCATAAGAGAAGAGATCAATGTTAAATCGCTTGCAAAGCTGGATGAAACAAAAATAGACGGCAATTACAAGCCCCTCAACACAGATGCCTCCGCCATCTTAAAAGACGTGGAAATATATGTTCCGCTTAAAGGGCTAATCGACATTGATAAGGAGAAAGCCAGGATACAGAAAGAAATCGACAAGGCAAAGGCTGACTTTGACAGGATCGATAAAAAATTAATCAATGAAAATTTCTTGAAGAAAGCTCCGGAAGATATTATACTTAAAGAGAAGAGCAAGCTGAATGAGATTGATGAATTACTCGGCAAACTCGGACAAAGCTTATCAAAATTGCAGGGGTGATCCGGATGATTTCGTTTGATCTGGAATGCACAAACAAACATCGCTTTGAAGGCATATTTAAAGATTATCAGGCATTTGACGATCAGCTGACAAAAAAAATGATAGAGTGCCCGATTTGCGGAGATATAAAAATAAAACGGTTATTTACCGGATGTTCAATCCAGCCGGGCGGAACGAATGCCGCCCCTGCAGAGATAAACAACGGTGCGTCTTCTGACAATCCGTCTCCGGCATCAAATAAAAATACACCCAATATATTTGGAATGATGCGCATGGTCAAAGAATATGTGGTAAACAACTTTGAAAATGTCGGAAAGGATTTCGCCGATACGGCAAAGGCAATGCATTACGGCATCGAAAAAGAAAGAAATATTTACGGGGAATCAAGCCCACAGGAGATAAAGGAACTTACTGATGAAGGCATAACCGCGCTCCTGCTCCCTTCCATAGATAAGATAGAGAATTAAAGCAAGGATTGTCCCTATAGGCATTATCATTCGCTATTATTCCCTATACATAAAATAATCCGCTAAAGAAGCTGCAATAAAAATTGCCGGTACTGCAATATTCAAATAATATCCGTAAGTGATGTCATAAGGCTGTGCTTTAGTAAGTCCACCGGCAAATGGAATGTAGACTATCCAGAATAAATAATAGGCATTTATGAAAGATCTGGTTAATAATTTTGTAATGCCCTTTAAATAATAAGAAGCAATCATTATTATGATTACTCCTATTAGATAAACACCCAGCGGATTATTTACACTATAATAACCCTCAAAAATATTAAATTTGGCCACCGGAAGGATAATTGCAAAGAAAGCAGGAATAATATTTAATAATATTATCTTTCCGGGAATACTAAATTTAACAAATTTTTCCCATATCCTGCTTAATACGGAAAATAATATCTTTTTAAAAAAACTAAATATTTCCAGAACAATAAATTTAATCAGTCTCCATAGCTTGTAAGTGTTATGCATAATAATTCCTGTTGTAAAAACCGGCCTTATTTATTGAACGGCTCTTTAATCAGTAAAAATTCAACACGCCTGTTCCTCCTTCGGTTCTCACTGTCCGAGTTCGGCAGAAACGGCATTGTTTCACCCATACCTCTAAACATCAATCTTTTTTCGTCAATCCCTTTTGAGATAAGAAAATCCATAACATTCTTTGCCCTGGCCTCTGAAAGTTTCAGATTATATTCCTCCTCGCCGATATCGTCAGTATGGCCTTCGATAAGAACATTATATCTGGCATATTTATTCAGAAGCTCAGCAACCCTGCTCAGTATCGGGAATGCTTTCCCAGTCAGAGCAGCTTTATCGAACGCAAATTCAATATTGCTGATTCTGATCTTTAATCCGCGCTCCGTGACTGTTACAAGCACATCAATTGGCAGTTTGATGCGCTCTGTTTTAGAAGTATTCCCTGCCATATCCTTTGCGCTGAGCACAAGAAAATAATCCGCTGCAGACTCAACGATATCCTTCTCCCTGCCTATACCGTCCCATTTTATACTTGCCGGAACGTCCGTCCTGCCGCTGAATGATTTAAATACCTTCCCGGACGGAGAATAAATATCCAGTGTCCAGTACATGATCCCGGATTTATCCTCTACTTCAGGATAAATTGTAAGTAAATCGTTCTCCCCGTCATCGTCCGGTGAAAACAGGGACGGGGAATAGCTTAATGCTGTTTTCGGAGGCGTATTGTCTATTATTAATTCTTTGGGAAACGATGCGGGCGCATTGCCGCTGTCAAAAACCGTACTTAGGCTGTAATAATATCTGCCGTCATCCAGTTTCTTTTCATCCGAATCAAGAGCTGTCCAGATTACACTTGCTGGAATCTCAGCGCCGCCTTTTATCTCCTTCAGCAGATCATTGCCATCATCCATTATAGAAATCTTCCATTCCTGCAGGCCCTTTGTGTCAGAAAGGAACGGATAAAAAATAATATTTTTATTCTGCTGATAAGAAAAATATTCGCCGGAACATATCAGATCCGCAGTCTGATACTTCCGCGTAAGGGTGATATGCTTTCTCTCTATTATGACGCTGTTGCCTGCTTTATCCTGCGATAACACAAAGAAGCTGTATAGTCCTTCCGGAGCGTCCTTGCCGTTATCATCCTTTCCGTCCCAAATAATTTTTTTAGGAACAGAGCTGCTGTCCCAGGAATAAGACCTGACTGTTTTCCCCTCGGAATCAATAAAACCCGCCTTCCAGATATCATCGATGGAAGAAACAATGGCGAGCTTAACTTCAAGCGTGTCTTTTTTATTATCTCCATTAGGAGAAAAAAGCGAGTCCGATTCAACAGAAGCTTCCGGAGATGTATTATCGACATAAACCGTCCCCGTTCTGGCTGAAGAAATATTATCTCTCTCGTCCCATGCTGTAAAAGAATAAGTGTATTTTCCGTCCGGCACAATTTTTCTTGTATAGTCTGTTCCATCCCACATTATGCTTTCCGGCACGACCATAGACTCTTTCTTCTGCCAGATTTTCATAAAAAATCCTTTAAGCGAAAGGCTTTCATCAATATCCCTTTCAGACATCCTGTATTCCTTTACAAGCTCATTATTCGCATTCAGAATCTGAAGCTTCCAGCCTTTTATTTTGCTTTTATCTTCGACTTCTGTTTTGAAAACAAGAAAATCCTGCCTGCCGTCATAATTCGGTGAAATGTATTCTTCATTTGCAGTAATGCCGGTTACCGGCGGTTCTCTATCCAGTTTGCCGTATTTTATATTAAGGCCGATATAGTGAACAAAATTTAATTTACTGTAATGCACAAGAGAATAATTTATATCGCCTTCAAAATTTTCTGCTGTAAATAAATATCCGAGACCCAGGGTATAATCACCATAGTCATAAGACTGCGGCGCGGTAAAGCCGGCTCTGGCTATATAATTATTTTTAATAAGCGATTCAAATCCGAATTTAACAGGATAATCCTCATATGAGTTTATTGCTGAAAAATCATTGTAAAATTTCAGATTAAAATTCCTTTTTTTATAGAATAAAAAGCTATAGCCTGCTGTTGTCTGATTAAAGTTGGCATACTTGTAGTTTTCGCCGAAAGGGACTCCGGCATTTACAGAAGCGCCTATCTGCGACTCGAATAATCCGAATCCATTTTTAAGATTTACAGTATAATCAATTTTATATAAAACTCCAAGAGTTCCTCCTGTGTAAGACAGGTTGTCCACCGCGTCCGATCCGGTGAAATAACTGAATGCAGCGCCTATCATAAGCTTTTCTGTGAAATTCTTTGCGCCTCCTATGCTGAACAAATAGCCCCTCTCAATATCGTTCGCGCGTGAAGATGGAATGTTAAGCATTCTGAACGAGCCTCCTAGAACGCCATATGATGTCGGCATAGCGAAGGAAATATCCGGATTATTGTATCTGAAAACGAGCGTTCCGTATTGAAGGCCGAACTCGATTCTCTCAAGCGGAGCAATTGAAGCCGGGTTCAGGTAGAAAAGATCCGTGCCGAAAGCGGACACGCCTGTGCCGCTCCTGCCCAGGGACGAAGCGGAATCTCCGAACAGAATTAAATTCCTGCCGCTGTCGTCTTTGGCATAGACCGGAAGCAAAGCCCCGCCAATCAATATAAATGCAATTAATATCTTTCTAATCATTGTTTTTTCTCCGGGTGTATTGTCAGCAAAAAGAAATGATATTTAAGGCCATCTTTGCGGGATTTAAATATCCGGGTAAACTGGCGGAGAATAAAAAAAATATCAAGCGATTTTTTTAAAAAAGCGGTGTTGAAGCCCGGCTGATTTATCGGTTAAAAAAATCTTGTTATATGCCAGAGCCTGTATTATAATTAATTTCTATAATAAATCTAAAAGGAAAAATAAAATGCCGCATGTATGCATGGTCATTGAAGGCGCCTATCCGTATATAACGGGAGGGGTATCCGCATGGTGCCATCAATTGATCAGTGAAATAAAGGACGTTAGTTTCACATTGCTTGTAATTCTGCCTGCCTCATACCGCAATAAGGATTATAAATACAAACTGCCTGATAACATAACAGATGTTAAAGAAATATGGCTGGATGAGGACTATTTCCCAAAGGATTCGCGTCTCAGAAAAAAAAGCGACAGACGTGATGTATTTGAGGAAATAGAAAATTTCCATTTGTCGATGAAGCTGAAGAATTACGGATTTTTCAGGATAATAGCCGGAATGATGCTGAATAAATACAGAAAACGCATAACTCTGGCGGACATTACAAAATCAAAAGAAGCCATTCATACCCTGTTCAACATCTATAAAAAGTCAGGGAGTAGATCGGGTTTCATGAAATATTTCTGGACATGGAAGTCAACTCATCTGCCGATACTGCGTATACTGAATTATGATCTGCCAAAGGCCGATATGTATCACGCTGTAAGCACCGGATTCGCTGGCTGCGTTGCTGCAATAGCACGGATGATATACAATATTCCCTATGTGCTTACAGAGCACGGCATATATGCCATGGAGCGCGAAGATGAGCTGAAGCTGTCCAGGATGATCGATAGCGATCAGAAGCAGTTCTGGATAAACTTCTACCACAGTCTGTGCAGGTTGTCATATTCATTCGCAGATAAAATAATAACGCTTTACAAGGGAAATCTGTATATTGAGCTGGCCAACAATGCAAACGCGGACAGGCTGGAAATCATTCCCAACGGAGTGGACATTGAACTGCATTCGTCTTTAAAGAAAACCCCGGTTCCTAGAAAAATAATAATTGGCACAGTTGTGCGCGTTGTGCCCATCAAGGACGTTATGACATTTATATTCGCCGCCAGAATTGCAGCAGATGCGGTTAAAGAAGCGGAATTTCACATCATAGGCCCCACCGATGAAGATGAGGATTACTACAATGAATGCAAAGACCTCGTAAACGAACTCGGCCTTAACGACAGGATCATCTTCACGGGCAAGGTCAGGATGACGGACTATTATCCCATGATAGACATTCTTGTACTGACAAGCGTACGCGAGGCCCAGCCCCTTGTGCTGCTCGAAGGCATGTGTGTGGGCATGCCGTGCGTTGCCACTGATGTCGGCTGCTGCAGGGAGATGCTTAAGGACGTGGGTTTCATTACAACGCCCGGCAGGCCGGATGAGACAGCCGAAGCAATAATCCGTCTCTGCAATAACAAAGAACTGAGGGAAGAGCTTAAACGGAAAGGCCGGGAAATGGTCATGCTCAACTACAATGTAAAGAACGTCATTAAGAGCTACAGGGATATTTACTTAAAATTCAGCAGCGAGATAAGGAAAAAACGACTGGAGCAATATGGCAGGGATTGGATTTCAGCTACATAAACTTATAGAAGATGAATCGTTTTTCAACAAGGCAAAGGCCTATATCTTCGCATCCATAATCACTTCAGGGCCGTGGATATTGTCCATAATCTGCCTGGCTCTGCTCGGCGCACTGAGCGGAAAATTTCTTCAGGGAGAGAGATTTACGGTCATAAGTATAACCATTGTTTACACGTTCGCATTCTCTCTTATACTGACAGGGCCGCTTCAGTTCACGCTCACCAGGTACCTTGCAGATAAGGAATACTTAAAGCAGAAAGAAAAAATGCTGTCCGCGCTCATCACAGCTCTTATCATCTCAACAATTGTCGCTTTGACAGCGTCTGTCTGGTGGTATTATTATATAGAACACACGCTGCTTTATAAAATAATCAGCGTTTCCCTGTTTACCATAATCTGCGCTATTTGGACAATGATGGATTTCCTGAGCTGCTTAAAAAATTACGGGAAAATAATAATCTCGTTCTTTTTCGGCACACTTGTTTCTATAATAGCCGCGTCTGTTCTCGGAAATTTTTTCAGGATAGAGGGCGCACTTGGCGGATATACGCTCGGCCAGCTTTTTATCTTCTCTATGCTCCTTTTTTATATTATGCGCGAATTTAAATTTAACGGTATTATAAATCCCGAATTTTTACGCTATTTCAGGCTGGTACCATTCATCTTCTTCACGGGCCTTTTTTACAATCTCGGTTTATGGACGGATAAGCTTTTCGGCTGGATTTTTTACGGAGAAAACGTGTTCAGCAACTTCAGGTCCTTCAGCGCCTACGACACTCCTGTTTTCATTGCCTATCTGTGCATAATACCCTCGCTTGCTTATTTCCTAATTCAGTCCGAAACACGCTTTTACATTGCGTACAGGAATTTTTTCGATTCAATTTCACAGGAAGACCTGCATACAATATTAAATTACAAAGAACAGCTCACAAGCACCTTAAAAAGCAGCCTTGCGAAATTATTCATAATACAGTTCATTGCTTCGCTATTGGGTTTTATTTTCTCGGAAATAATCGCCGAATGGTCCGGAATAACAGGCGGGTCGGTTTTAACACTGAGGATACTCTTCTTTGCAGCTGGCATGCAGGTAATGTTCCTTTATATAATAATATTCCTGATGTATTTTGATCTCAGCAGGATCAGTTTTTATGTTGTTTTGATGTTCTTTATCTTAAACCTCTGCTTTAATTTCTATTCTTACATAAACCCAATACTGCCGATGGGTACGGCATATCTTCTCGCGATAGGTTTAACCTCGCTTACAGGATTCATTCTTCTGTTATATTCGGTCAGCGACATCGAATACAGTATCTTCATGCGGCAGGAGAACTAAAGCCGATATCGTCCATTATCTTTTCCGTGTGCAGGAGCGACTCCTCCCTTATCAGCGCAATATCCGTCATCTCAATGCCGTATTTTTCGGTAATATCAAGCAGCTGCTTCTTCATGACAATATGCTCTTCAAAGGAATAAACATCGCTTTCGCCGTAAAATATATCATAAAAAGTCGAGGACAGGGAATCCGCTATATAAAGCATCTCGGCTCCTTTCCTTATCTTTTCATCCGCAAGCCACGGGTAATGATGAAACGCCGCAGAAACGCGGATGGAATAAGGGAGATGCCAATATTCGCACAGGATCGACCCGATAAAGGCATGGTCCGGAACCGCGGCATTCCCGGCAGGATTGAACTCATTGTGCGACACTGATTTTCTATACTCGTTCGGAAAGTATAACAATAAGAACAGAAGCCCTATGTCGTGAATAACGGACGCGGCAATGAGTTCATCGCGCTCATTTTCATCCGCTGTTGCATTGATAAGAACGCCGTCCAGCAGATTCTGCAGGATTATGCGCACCTCAATTGTATGTTTGATTATAAGCATATAATCCCTGAAAAGCGCCTGATAGGAAGGGATCTCCGGCATAAGCGGGTGCTGGGAAATAATGAGGTTTATCAGTTCGTCGTCAAGTATGAGCAGGGCATTGTTTACAGAGGATATCTTTTTTCTGTAGCCGAATGAATCCGCATTTGCAATCTTTAAAAACTCAATGAACATGGACGGATCAAAGGAAATATGATGCGCAAGCCCTGCCAGCGATTTTTTGTCCTTACAATCGGCTGATCCGGCTGTATCCAGTATTATATTTTTCAGCGCAGGACACGTGGGAAAATGATCAATAGTATACAGAGTATTCAATATTTCATTAAACATAAAGTGTTAATTCCTAATTTGGAATGAGAGCACGGAAGACTTTTCCGTTTCCCTGTTTAACAGGCTCTTCAAGAATCCCGGACATTCTTTTAGCCGCGTTCAAGGCAGCAGTTAAGCCGAGGCCGAACTGATTCTTCGTGGAAAAGAACGGATGAAATATCCTGCGGTATAATTCTTTTTTTATTTCCGCTCCTGTGTCAAAAAAATCAAACGCAGCATATACCGAGGACGCAGCCTTTATCTTATCCAGGTCGCTGTCAAGCAGCGGCTTGCGTCCTTTAAGATGATCGATGAAGCTGAGCGCATTATGCGGTGCATTCCGGTTGTAATCGTCAATTAAATCATTAATAGAAAATTCATGAATGATCTCATTCGATATTTTTACATAATTATAAATGGAAACCTTTACCTCACCCTGCCCTGCTACCGCTTCAATGCTGTTCATCAACAAAGCGTCCAGTATCTGCCCCAGCAGGTATTCGTCAATATTGATGACATTATCTGCAGCAATGCCCGAAACACAGCTGAAAGATATATTTTTATCATTAATGTTCCGGCTTACAAAAGTATTCATCCTATCCGTTATTGAAGCTATGGTCACAGGCTTAAGCACAGGTGTATATGTATCGGAAAACATAAAAAGAATTTTTTTTAGCAGATCCGCAATTCCGTTTAATTCGCTGACTGTATTTTCATCAGCCTTTTCATTGTTGCCGAATGAGCTTTTAATCATTTCATTCTTATTGAAAATATGCTGAATTACGGAATTTATGCCCTTCTGAATAACAGGCTCAATAGGGCGCTGCTCAAGGTTTCTGATGTTCAGAGTGTCCTTCAATGCGGAAGCAATATACGTGGAAAGCGTCTCAAGTATCTTTTCGTCTATGGCTTCGAAAGCCTCCCCCTTCTTGTTCAGCACCTGAATGATTCCGATAAAATTATTCCCGATATCTATTAAAGGCGCACCGAGTATGGTTTTCGTATTATACCCGGTTTTGCTGTCAACTGCCTTGTCAAAGTTAGGATTATTATATGCATCCTTAATGTTTATTATTTTTCTCAGCTTGAATATTTCTCCCGCTATGCCCTTTGTTTCCGGGATCCTGAATTCCTGAGCCTCTTCGCTTAGCTCGGGCCCGGAGCGGAGCTCGCGGTTTTCTGTATCGTGTATAAACACAGTTGCCCTGTCCGCATTGAGTGCCTTTGCTGTATACTTGCGTATTGTATCGAAAAGGGTTACTATATTTTTTTCATATATTATCTTCTTAGTGATCTCAATTATATTCTCTATTGACTTAAGCCTGTTCTGCGTATTGGAAATGGCTTCGCTTGTTGTGCGCCTTTGTTCCGATATGGTTTTAAGAAGATCTGATTCGACATTCCTGTATATTCTTTTTAGCTCTCTTGTTTTAAGACTGTTTTTTATAAGTACAAGGAACAGACAATATGCAGCAAAAGAGGAAAGCAGAACTGCCTGGGGAAAATAATTCTGAAGATACAGAAAAATAAAAACAGCAAGGCCGCCGATGCCCGATACAATGCCGCAGGTTCTGACAGCAGTGGATACATTCTCCCATGAAGCGGATATCTCGGCTCTGTCCGACTTAAAAACCGTATGCTTTTTTAAAAAAATATCTTTTAAGAAAATATCCCTCGCAATTACCTGTATCTGTTTTAAACCGCCTTCCTTCTCGCAGTTCTCAGCCGGCTTCTCTTCTGCTATTATCCCGTCATAGAAATAATAGCCATCGTCTTTTTTCTGATATATAATATCATTATCCCTTAATGCCTTTTCGAGATCAAACGGGTATGATGCAACTGCTGTATGCGCAAAAGGTAAACCCCATATTTCCGGCAGGGATGATATTATTCCCTTAATGTATTCATAGAAATATAAATTCGCTTCTGAAGCGTGTGTATCTTTCTGCCGTATGGATAAATTAATTGACGTACTTCCAATAGAGTCAGGCAAGACTGAAATAAAAGGAAAAAGCGAGCCCAGCACCCTGTGTATTGATTTATAACATCTCTTCAGTGAAAAGCGGATACCGGATATTGAATAATACCTGAACAGCCCGTTCTTTGCAAAGTGTCTTCCGGCATTAAAGCAGACAAGCTGATCCCCGGATATTTTCTGCATATATGCAAGTATGTTGAAAAAGACAATAGGATCTATGCCTTCAATTTCAGACATGGAATCCGGGTCAAGAAAATTTGAAATAATTGAATCGGCGAGTATTTTATCGTGATAGTAGCTGATAATGAATTTATACAGTTCTATTATTACCGATTTATCAATTAATACAGGCATTTACAATTCCGTCCGAATAAGCATAAATACCATGATAATATCATTCAGGTTATCTCAAAAATTTTGTAATGTATTACATTTAATCAGGAAAATACTTATTTTTAAGATAACTTGTAATAATATTATAATTCAAATCAGTGATATTACAAGGATTTTTCTACACCATAAGCTTCCTGATGAGCCTTTCGCACTCTCTCTTTTTCATTATTTTTGGTACAGGATAAAGAGGATTCGCTTCCTTAAGTGCTCTCTCAGTAATAAGCGGAATATCCTCCTTTCTGATAAAGTCAAATTTATCCTGGATCTTCATATTATTGTTCATTGTCTTAATTGCTGCAATGAATGCTTTCGCTTTTGCTTTATTATCTCCCTGAACCGCGAGGCCTGCGATATCCGCCAGCTTCGCCAGAGATTTGTATGCAGACTCTCCATAATACTCGAGTATATAAGGAAGAATAACTGCATTGGCCAGGCCGTGGGGCGTTCCATACAGTCCGCCAAGGTTATGGGCAATTGAATGAACATAGCCCACATAAGCACGGGTAAACGCCATTCCAGCATAGAAAGATGCCCTTAGCATGTTCTGCCTGCCATTAATGTCATCGCCTTTAATGTATACCTTTTCAAGGTTGTCGAATATAAGCTTTACCGCATCCTCCGCGTATTTAACGGTTTCCTTTGTATTGCTCCTGCCTATATAAGCTTCAACAGCATGGGTAAGAGCATCCATGCCTGTAGTCGAGGTTATGTGAGGCGGAAGTTTTACGGTCAGTTCAGGATCGAGCACAGCATATTTAGGCCTCAGGCTGGGATCATTGATGGCATTCTTCTCATGCGTTTCAGGATCGGTTACAACTGCACATACTGATGTTTCAGAGCCTGTGCCTGCAGTAGTGGGAACCGCGAAAAACGGCGGCAGCTTTTTCAATACCTTAAGCTGTCCCCTCATCTTCCGGACGCTCTGCTTCGGCTTAACTACTCTTGCGGCTGCGGCTTTTGCGCAGTCTATGGGCGAACCGCCGCCGAAAGCGATTATACCCTGACAGCCGTTCTCCACGTAAAGGGAACGGGCCTCTTCAATACTCGGTATTGTTGGATTGGGCTGCACTCCGTCATAAATAACATAATTAATGCCTGCTGCCTTTAATTTTTTTAGCATAGGATCCAGAAGACGGATCCCCATAAGGACCTTATCGGTAACCACAAGCACCTTGCTGATACCTTTATTCTTAATAAGCTGGGGCAGTTTCAATACGCTGCCTGCGCCCTCCAGGAGTTCGGGCGGAGCCCAGTTCATGAACTTCATGCCCAGCTTAAATCCTCTCTGAAACACACGGCACCATATTTTATAGAGCGTGTACATGGTCAGGCCTCCTTGTATTATCATCCGGTAAGCGTATAAATAAATTACCTGCTGAAATAGGTTCTATATCAAAATCCGGAATCCGGTGTCAATCTTTACAGATATTATAATATTTTATCTGGATTGCAACCAATTAAAATATACAGGCATCCCTTCCTGCCTCCCTGCACCGGGCATTATCCTGCCAAGAGGGCAAAACTATAATTTAATTATATAATTTTATCATACAGCCGTTGATCTGTCCGGTTTTCTGAGGGTGTTATAATAAATCACATTCTGCTTAACATTAAAAGCTGAAAAAGAATATAAAAAAAGCTGAACCTTTGGAGCATATAACAGGTCTAATATTAATATAAGTAAAAAATAAGAGGAAATATGGACATAGATAATTATAAAACAGAAAAAAAACTTAGAGCAATAATGTATACTGTAATTGGATATACTGAAAAAAACGGATACTGGCGCAAACCGAAACCTGTAAAGAAGCAGCATGAAAAAGGAAAGGTCCAATGCGTAAAATGCATGGAATATTTTGAGAAGGAATTTACGATTCAGGGGAAAAACAGAAAGCATTATTGCATTGAATGTGAGAAGACAGTTATTCCATTGAAATCATACAATTAGTCATATGATTGGATAACTGTTAATAAATAAGGAATAAAAAAATTAATAAACCTGCAGCCATTCCGGCGGCCTCCCGGCCGGATGCAGGCGTTGCCTCGTGCCTCCCAATCTACATTGGTTCTTTACACATTTTTCCAGAACAAAAAAACAAGCGGAATCCGGAATATTCCGGTAAAATTTTTTAATAAAGTATTATATATAATTTTAAAAATTAGCGATAATTAATATAACTATAGTTTTCCGGAAATCGTTAGTTCCATTCAACTTCCTGGAAACAATATTAATTAAGCCTGTTTTGCTTTTTACAGTGTCTTCAGAATTCATCCCCGCCAGTTGGGCCGGGTGTATTGCTAATTATCAGATTATTGAGGCAGCTATATGTTAATGAACAAAATAAAAATATTTCTTTTGCCGGCCATTGCCTGCATACTTCTCCTGATATCAGAGAATGCATATTCCGCGGACCGGGCAGATAATAAACCTCTTTCTCATATTCCGTATAAACCGATAGAAATATCTTCACTCAGCCGCTACATAGAGGACAGAATTGCTTTTCAGCATATTCAACTATCGGGATTTTCCAGAGATGAGGATAATTCCCTTGCCAGCCTATTAATCATAAAAAACAGCGAAGTATATCTTTTCCGCGACGGTTATGACGACGAAAAAAAAGTTTCACTTGAAAACTATATGCAGGTAATTAAAAATGAATTACCGAAGGATTTATGGATCAATAAAATTGACTCCAGGCCGGACTTTATAAAAATTGCAACAAGAAGAACAGAAAAATTATTAAACAGCAATAAAGATTACACTGAAAAAAATTCCGGGGATGTATACAGAAGCATAAGAAATTCTTTTATAAATTATCATGTCAGGGTATTCAAGGAATTGATGATGAATAGATCCGAGTCCGAGTTCAATCTGCAGAGGAAGCCGATCTTTCCGCCACCATTCAAGGAAATGGATGCACCCATTCAATTTTCTTCTGTCATTAAAGCAAGGGCACAGAATAAGGTTCTTTATTATGCTGAAGATAAAGATGGCGATGAGGTTACCGAGACATTCTATGTTACAATGTCGGATGGTTTTAACTGGGGCCATAAATCCGGCCCTAATATTATTTTCATTTATAACAACAAAGAGGAAGATATAAAAAAATTTATCGGTAAATTGTGTCATGAGGCTTATTTCGGCACATCGGAAGAAGAAGAGAGTTTATTAAAGTATTTCCCAAAAGAAGCGGACATACTAAATGCATTCAAACTGGAAAAGGTTACAATGCAGACATCTCAGCCGGCCAGGCAGAGAGCTCCGGCTTCGAATCAAAAATAAACTATTTCCGTGGCAAGATCCCGGTGCTATCGGGTCAAATGAATTATTTCTCCAATTCTTTCTTCACGGCCAGCCCGAGTTCTTCCATGATTACAGGTTTTTTTAGAAATCTGCCTGCTCCCATAGCCAGGGTTTTCATTACATCATCTGTTTCAGCAAATCCGCTTACAATTATGGCTTTTTGCGCGGGATGGATCTTCCTGATCCTTTCATATGTTTCACGGCCGTTTATTCCAGGATCCATGATCATGTCCAGTACAACCATATCTGCGCTGTGTTCTTTTAAATAACTGATAGCTTCTTCTCCGCCTGGAAACGATTTTGTTTTATATTTCAATGTCTCCAGCATGCGGCATATAATTTCCCTTTGACTTTCCACATCATCGATAACCAGGATCAACTCTCCATGGCCATACAAATTTTTTATGGGTATTATTGAATTTTCATCAGCAACAGCATCTCTGGATGCCGGAAAATACAGCTCGAATTTCGTGCCGTTATCTCTGCTGATCATGTCAATATAACCGTTATGGTCCTGGACGGTATTCCAGACAACCGTAAGCCCTAACCCCGTACCGCTTCTTCCCATTACTTTTTTTGTAAAGAAAGGCTCAAAAATCCGGTCAAGATCTTCTTCCGGTATTCCTGTTCCGCTATCCTCAACCGTAAGAATGACGTATTCACCTGTCTTTACATCTTCATATCGTTTCAGCGGCCTGTCCAGGTAACGATTCATTGTTGATATAACAACAATACCACTGTCATTGATTGCCTCGCAGGCATTGGATATCAGATTCATAACAATCTTCCCCAGATGCACCTGAGAACCGATTATATTCAGTAAATTTAAATCCAGGTTCTTTTTGACTGTAACAGCAGGATGATATTCCAAAAGCTTTTGGTATTCCGGAGACCTGAAATATTCTAAAATAATATCATTAAGATTAAGAGTTACTTGAGGTACTGCCACGCCTCTTACAGTGGTCAGGAGATCCTGCACAATGGCTGCCGCCTTTAATCCGGCATCCCGCATAATCTGGATCGGCCTTCTGATAGGACTGTCCTCCGGCAGCTTAAGCAAAATCAGTTCCGGATAACTTACAATCCCTGTAAGCACATTATTCAAATCATGGGCAACACCGCCTGCCAGAAGGCCCATAGTTTCCATCTTTCTTAACCTCAAAATTTTTTTCTCACTTTCTTTAAGTGCTTCTTCTTCCCGGATTCTCTGTGTTATATCACGCACTATTGCAAGAATAGCTTTTCTCTTTCTATAATTGATAAGGCTGTCCCTGATCTCAATGATTTTCTCCTCCTGTGTTTTTTTTATACGGATAATCAAAGGTTCAGATGTTTCAATTGAACGCATTAAATTTCTGTAACGCAGTATGAGTTTTCCCCTGTCTTCATCTGCAATATTGTCAAGGATCTCTTCAACAGGAGAATTTTCCGCAAAAAGGCCTATTAGTCTGTTGCATGCAGGATTTGCAAAGGTAATTTCCCCATCCTGGATCATCAAAATTCCGTCATTTGCGTATTCAGTAATGGCATGGTATTTCTCCACCGTGGAGATATCGGTAAAGTTTTCAAATACAATCCAGAGGATAACGGCAGAAAAACCGAGAAATCCATATTCCATGAGATATTGAAACGCAGGAAATCCAAGGGAAGCCAGTCCGTCATGGATGCCGAGGGCGATCCAGAAAATCATACCGACGAGACACAGATTTCTGTGCTTAATGTTATAACTTTTCTGAGTCAGCCATATTCCAATCGCAACAAGGCATGACAGGGCGGTATAAAGCTCAAATAAAATACCTGCGGGCCCCAGGTCAGGTTCAATAAATGGCTTTTCCAGTCCTGTAAAATTACGGACTGCAAATTTGTCTGCAACGATATAATCGCTGGTCCATAATATCAGCAGTATTAAGCAATGAAAAATACCTGCAGCAATATGATAATATTTTGAATTGATTTTAAAACGGACAAATGTAAATCCGTAAAGGCAATGAACCAAAAAAATAATAGCTGTGAATTCCAGTATTCCTGCAAAGCGGTTGACCGGTCCAAGCGTATTGTATTCCAGAAAGACACCGACAGCGTAAATCATACTTGAAAAGGAAATAGCCGCACTCCAGCCAAACCATGTAAACTTTGGTTTTCGTAAAAAGAACATGATCTGCAGGATAGTCATTATCAGGGACAGGACAGCTATTGATAATGAGACTGCAGATTGAAGTACAATATTTTCAGGGATCATATTATCTCTCTTTGGCCTTTAAGCAATGCATTCCCCTCAGCATGGAAAGCTGTTTCTAAAAAATCATTTAAGAATTATATCTTGCAGATTAATTGTCAAGGCATTTCATTGTCAGTACCTGTGCGCATAAGAAAACAAAGCGGGAGAACTTTATCAGGGTTGCTGCTGCCCGCTCTTCTATCAGATATTATATTCTGAGGATATCTCAAAAATATAATCTTTTTACAACTTACTGGCTACAAATTAAAATGCAGAACAAAATTTTTGAGATGGGTTCCGGTATTTTCATCTATGATAAGGGCATCCGCCGAACCAGCCGTACCTGTCGAATCCTCTTTTATATTTTTCATAAATTTTCTTTTGTTCCGGCGTTAAAATCTTTTCTATATCCATCCTGTGCTGTTGTTCCAGCTTTTCAAGCTCCTGCACATTTCCCCTGTTTTCAAAATATTCTGTACGGTAAGCAAAAGCCAGATCGTATATCTGTCTTTCCTGTTCCTCTTTAAGTTTTAATTCGGAACTCATAAAGCCAAGATGGTTATATTCTCTATAACCATATCCGGGCCTCATCATTCTGCCCCGGCCGTATCCCTGCCCCATCATCCCATCATATCCGTACTCCGGATCATCATACATATGATAATATCCATATCTCGGCCCGCATGAAAGTGTAATAATTATTCCAAGCAAAATAATTATACCTAATCCTGTTAAGGTAATAATAACTTTTCTCTGCATTTTTCCCTCCGGATATATATTAGACTTGCTGCGAAACTAAGTATGTTTAAATAATCCTCCCCCGCCTGCGGCAGGAGAGGATTATTTTATAACCGCTATTGCATGGAATTGAGTTATGCAACAACTCTTTTAATTTAAAATTATATGATATCATGTAAAATAATGATTGTCTATTATTTTTTAATAATTTATAATACACTTTAATGTGAATTTTATATTAACAGATTATATTAACTGTGTTGAGCTAGTCTATTAGGTTGTAATCATATTATCCGTGGATTTACATTTTCATCTATTATACGAAATATAATGTATCATGAAAAGCAATATCAGAATGTCCCGGATTTTAAATGGATAATATAGCGGGGGCACACAATGAATAATGAAACCGGATTGCACAACACAAGTTCAAGGAGTTGCAGAAACAGCCTACATCATTCTTATTGAAAGCAATCACTGGAATGCATCCTGCCCGATATTGTTCGGCAGGGCTATATACCGTAAAATGATACAGAATCTTATCCTGGCAGCCGGGTATAATGTGTCTGCCATTCCCCTGGCTGCGGGAGTATCCTGTCAGGCAGGAATAATTATTCCACCAGTGGCAGGCGCAGTTTTCATGTCCCAAAGTACGGCAATTGTTGCAATCAATGCACGATTGCTTAAATTAAAATAAACAGGAGAGGTGTTATGAAAAAAATAATGTACATGTTGAGTTTGCCGGCAGTTCTATTCAGCATGGTCTTTTTTTCTTTTCATGGATGCGGCGGGCCATATTACGGGCCTATGGGCAGAGGCCAAATGGGAATGTACGGCATGGGAGGTCCTTTTATGTTGATATTATGGATTGCTATTTTATTATTAATAGGTTTCGGCGTATATTATTTAGTTAAGAATAAGGGTGCAAACCAGGATTCGAACGAAATGCCATTGGATATACTGAAAAAGAGATATGCCAGGGGTGAGATAACTAAAAAGGAATACGAACAGATGAAAAATGATTTAAAATAAAATTCCCCAGGGCAAGCCTCCGGTACTGACGTACCGGCTTCCACACTCGGTCTCGGTGGGTATTATGTTTCAAGGCGTTATCGATTTGCTTTACAAATTGATAGTCCAACGTCATCGACACAAGCGTTGAGGTATTACGCTTTGAAATAAAGTCTTCCCCTTAAAGACAACTTATACAGCGCGTCCTTTGACGCTTCTGAAACACCTGCCCAAGCATAGGATGAAATTCTGGGCCTGAGAAATGCCCTTGAATGGATCAAACCAGGGTAAAGTAATGTTCTCTGCTACAGGTCGGAAGGCATGAGCTACGAGACTATGGTAGATTGCTTAAAATAACACCTGCGTCCGCTTTGACTCTTTTTTCATGGACTGTTAAAAGGCTTAAAAAGATGTTTTACACGATAAAGGCAAAGGAGCGGCACAGTAAAGCTGCGGAAAATCATGGCTGCTCCCATGCTGCGATCATCAGAAATATTGATTACAATATCACTGACTTTCAAGCCACTTCAGTGCTTCTTCAGGATTGACGAACAGCTGCAGCGTGATGCCTAAATAAAAATAATCGCTGATTATTGTTTCCATAACCATTCTCCCGGCATTTTCATCCGGAAGAACAATTGCCCAGTATTTCCATCCAGTTCCGGTAACCCGCGGCCGCCATACTGTCCTTAACCATTCAGCGTCTTCACGGCTGAAAGCGGCATTTTTTCTGTCATCGGATAGGTATTTTACAGCACCCTTGGTCTCGAATGTCCCGGCTACCGCATTTAACGCATCCCGGAATTCTTTTCCCTGCGTAAATTTATGAATCTGATGATGCACAATTTTACTGGAATTATAATACCATATTGTTATATTTTCGTTTTCAAGTATAACTTCTTTCTCCATATTCCGGTTCCCGTTAAGTAATTAATAATCGAAAGATATTTGTCTGATAATACAATTTGAATTATTACAAGTTATCTCATAAATAGTTTTTCCCCGATAAAATGAAATACACTACAAAATCTTTGAGATGGCTTATATTTACAATTACTATATTTAAAATTATAAATCAAGTCAAATTATAAATATTTCAACAGACGGATTTCATGCATCAATAATCCGTTTGTTTGCCTTGAAAATACGGATAAATGGAACCGGGCTGCTGCATGATATGTTGTGCCGTAGATGGTTGAAGGATAGACTTTATTAAAAACTCTTTTAATTACAAAAAAAGCTATAAAAAAGCGTACAACTTTAAATAATCCTTGAAATTTAAATAATCCTTTTCCCCATATGTAATATATGGAAAAATATTATAATTTCCTATAGGCGGGAATAAAATCTGAATTTATATACAGTACAATATTTTTTCAGGTCATGGCTGGCGACGTTTCACGTGGAACAGAGATCAATGCATGAACAGTGCAAACTAAAACAAGGGAAATACTCTCTGCAGGCAATATTGTTATAAATAAGAAACCTGATTTTTAGATGTTCCTTTATAATAATTTACTATAAAACTTAATTATAAAAACCGATTTTTACAAAATGCAAATTAAAGATAAATATCAGCTTTTTTACACTGAAGCCATAATGCCTTCATCAGTAATACCTTCCATAAACAGAATAAAATCAATTTTTGAAAATATGTCCCTTGATGAATTCATAGAGTTAATAAATAAAATAATGGCCAACAATGATCATGAGACATTTAATATTTTTCTTTATTATGTTATGTTGTTTCGGAAAATGAAACATATGCAGTCGTTTATAAATTCCGACAAATTTGATATTGGAATGCTTGAAAAGCTGATTCTGTTCACGCACGGATACTGTACTATTCATGGTTATACGCTCGAACGCGTACTGGATGAGATATTGTATTTTATTGACAACAAACGCCTTCTTGAACTCATCCTGTATTCCAGGCACATATCGCGGGACAAATTATTTCTTTTTTATATACTGTCAAAATTCGACTCAGAAATGCTGGATCAGTATTTTAAAAAATTGCGCGATACTTCGGAATTCATTGATTACTTCCTGAAACTGCCTGAAGAAATAATGCGTTCAATAATAGCCAGAAATTACAAAATTTTTCAGTATATCATGCTTCTTATGGCTGAAAATGAATATGGTAAAATTTATACCCAGACTTTCTTTGAAAAATATAAAGAAGATATCGAGCAGTTCAGCAAACTTAGCGACATAATACGCAAGTACAAAAAAAGCATCAATATAGAAGAAGAGAAGAAGCTGCCTTTTAACAAACGGGATATGGCACGAATTTCATTCATCGTAAATAAAATTCGTGAAATGCCAAACGCA
>JAFGSG010000027.1 GCA_016934735.1 Spirochaetota bacterium
AATAAAATGAACACTTGCCGTAATTCCTTTCTTTTTGAGTTCCAGAATAAAAGCGTTCCTGTCGATTGAAAGCCGGTCAAGGTTCAGCCTTAGCGGGTACAAGTGCCATGCGCTTTCGCGCTCTTCTTTGATCATGTAAGGCAATATACCTTCGCATTGCCTGAATGCCTCATTGTACTGAGCCGAAATGCACACGCGCATTTTATACATTGCATCAGCTTTCTTTAACTGTTCCACACCCATTGCAGAAGCAATATCGGTAATATTGTATTTAAAACCAAGTTCCACGACATCATACTCCCAGAAATTATCCGCTTTTTCACGTTCCCATGCATCGCGTGAGACGCCGTGAAGGCGCAGAAGTTTCATGCGTTCAGCCCATTCCCGGTTTTCTGTGCTTATCATACCGCCTTCGCCCGTAGTAATAGTTTTTGTAGCGTAGAAGCTGAAGCACGCGGCATCTCCGATTATACCGACAAATTTTCCTTTATACTTTGCAGGAAAAGCATGCGCAGCATCCTCAATTACGCCGAGAGTATACTTCCCGGCCAGATCAATTATCGGATCCATGTCAGCAGGCTGTCCTGCATAATGAACGGGAATAATCGCTTTTGTATTTTTTGTAATTTTAGATTCGATTTTTTTTACATCTATCAAATGTGTATCGCGCTCTACATCAATGAATACAGGTTTTGCCTTAAAATACATGACAGCTTCAGCTGTTGATGAATGAGTCGTAGCGGGAATCAGAACCTCATTGCCTTCTTTAATACCAGCGCATTTTAACGCGAGATGAAGCGCCGCCGTGCAGGAGTTTACCGCGACAGCGTGCGATGCGCCTATGTACGATTTGAAATCATTCTCAAACTCATAAGTCTTTTTACCCATCGTGAGCCAGCCGTTGCGGACAGACTCGGACATGGAATTGATCTCGGCATCATCAAGATATGGTTTATGAAACGGTATTATCATATTTTTTCCTTTTTTCAATCTTTACAATTGCAGCCAGAAGCCCTATTGCAAACCAGAACATGACAAGATCTTCATCATCAGTATAAAAACATTGGAACAGGGATGCGACAAGGAATACGCAATACGCGGCAAACAGTCCCAGATAAAGGGCTTTCATAAATTTATCATTTATATTTTTTAGATTAACAACCATGTATTTAAATATTCCGAAAAGCATATAAATAAATGCGAGAAAGCCGATTATCCCCTTTCTCGCAAGCTGGTTAAGATAATCGTTATGAGCATGGGTGACCATACCGGAATCGTATTCAGGGTGTTCTTTTAATACCTGCTTATATACATCAAGATAATTTCCCCCGCCCGACCCTATTATCGGATGCTTTAGCCAGACATGAAATGCAGTTTTCCATATCTTAATCCTTTGTTCCGTGGAAAGAGAATCAAGAATATTGCCTTTGACTTGCGAAGACAATTGATCCTGCCCCCGATAAATCAGAAAAGCCCCGGCAAGTATGGACATGATAAGTAAAAATAGAACGGTAATAATGCGCCATTTTTTATATGCTAAAACAACAGGTATGAGTACAAACGGAACCGCTGTCATTATTGACCTTGACCTTGTTATAAACAGAACCGAGATTGAAAGAATCGCTATAAAAATTAAAATCCATTTAACATTGCCTTTAATTGTTTTAAAGCATGCAGCAGCAACATATATAACAGGAACAGCGATCAGCATAAGGTAACAGCTGAAAACAAGATGCATACCCAATAACCCGCCCCTTATGCGTAAAGAATCATCCGGGGAATTATAGCGGAAAAATCCAATCTCATTGGCTTCATTAATAAAGCTGAAATTAAAAGACATTTGTATCAATGCGATAAGCGATTGTATTAAAACAACGGCGGCAATCAAATAAAATGTTTTTAACACATTTTTTCGGGAGTTATGAAGATAATAGCAAAGTATAAAAGCAAAAAGCAGCCAGAAATCTCTAATATAAAACAAATTTTTCAATATCTGGGGAGATAAAAAAGAAAGTATAATCGAAATAATGATAAATGGCAGAATATATCTTTCAAGTCCGGTCAGATCAAATGCCTTCTTGTTTTTAATGACCGCAAACAAGAAAAACAGTAAACCTATGGCGAGAGAGATTTGAGACGCGGAAATGGATATTCCCGAGGAAAATAAAAAAAGTACTAAAAAAAAATATGAAATATTTAATAAACCCGCCTGTGTAATTCTTATCATAATATCCGCAATAAAATTTAATTTACAAGCCTTTCCGAATGGCCGTCTGAACTGTTAAAACCGCTGAAATCATATTCCGGAATAAAGCCGGAAAGCAGCTCTCTCGTTTTTCCGTGATCCAGGGCATGCAGGTCATATAATACATGATTGATAAAATTTTCAATTTTTCCATTATCGGATTGTCCGGCATCAATAACAAATATTTTATTATTACGCGTTCTCGTTACTCTTTCAGAGTCATATGAAAGTTCTTCGTAAAGTTTTTCTCCGGGCCTTAATCCCGTAAATATAACTTTTATATCCCTGTCAGGCTCATAACCGTACAATCTGATCAGATTATTTGCTATATCCAGCATTCTATATTGCTTACCCATATCAAGCACAAAGCATTCACCGCCTCTGCAATAAGCCGCAGCATTAATCACTAAAAGAGAAGCTTCCGGGATGCTCATAAAATATCTTGTGACTTCCGGATGAGTGACTGTAACAGGCCCGCCTTTTTCTATCTGTTCCCTGAACAGCGGTATAACAGACCCTCTACTGCCGATGACATTACCGAAACGCACTATGGAAGTTTTGAGCCCCTTTTCCCTGAAAAAATAATCAGTTATAATTTCAGCAGCGCGTTTAGTCGCTCCCATTACGTTAACCGGCCGCACCGCTTTGTCGCTTGAGACAAAAACGAATTCCTGAACATTATGAGCGCTGGAAAGCTCAAGGACGTTTATTGTGCCTCCTATATTGTTTTGTACAGCTTCCGCTTCGTTGAATTCCATCAAGGGCACATGCTTGTGCGCAGCAGCATGAAAAACAATGTCCGGCTTATATAGGTTAAACGCGCTCTCAAGAAGCCGTTTATCCTTAATATCAATTATCCTGTAAATTATTTCGGGCTTTATATCAATGAATTCAATATACTCGTTTAGTGATTTGATTAAATTATAAATTGAATTCTCTCCCCTGCCGACGCAAATCATTCTTTTTATATCGAATCGCAATATTTGCCTGCAAATCTCTGAGCCTATGCTCCCTCCCGCGCCTGTTATCAGTACTGATTTATTCGCAAACTTTTCTTCAATAGCATCAACGTCAAGTTCAACTTCCTTACGGTCTATTAAATCGGCAAGATAAACGTCCTCAAGCTCTTTGCTGAGCGAAGAGGAAAAATACCTGGTAATTTTTGGAAGTATTTGAATTGATATATCGGGATCAGCCGCGATAACTGCCGAGACAGTTTGATTTATTATATCCACCTGCACAGAA
The DNA here is from genome assembly GCA_016934735.1 of Spirochaetota bacterium. Taxonomy (GTDB): domain Bacteria; phylum Spirochaetota; class UBA4802; order UBA4802; family JAFGDQ01; genus JAFGSG01. The sequence goes on from JAFGSG010000027.1 coordinate 3,491, forward strand.
GGGAGCGCAATGATGACCTGATTGATGCGATAGTCTGTAATGACATTATTCAGGTTTTCGCGTGTCGAGATGACCGGTTTGCCGTCAATATCCTTTCCGGCTTTTTCCGGATCGTCATCAATAAAACCCGCAATATCATCTATGCGGTTCTTACGTATATATTCCGAGAGGATTATTCTGCCGGCTTCGCCTGCGCCGACGATAAGAATTC
>JAFGSG010000028.1 GCA_016934735.1 Spirochaetota bacterium
TCAGCTTAAAAATAAATTTTATCTTAATTATGTTGACGAAATGCATGGATTTATATATTTTATTGATTGAATAGTCAATTTAATTAACTATTCAATCAATGATGCTGTTTGTTTAATCAAACAGGAGGTTTTATGGAAGAAACGCATAAAGCAAAATTTTTAATTTTAAAAGCTGCATTTGATGAAATTTCCGAAGTAGGTGTAGGCAATGCAAGGACAAGTTCAATTGCCAAAAGAGCAGGTGTTGCTTCCGGCCTTTTGCATTATTATTATGGTACGAAAGAAAATCTGATTAAAGAAATCATTGATCATCTGACAAATCCGTATCAATTAAACGATATTACGGTTATTCCTTATCACCGCTCATGTACTCCTGTTGAAAAAATTCAGGTTATTCTTTATACGATTCTTGAATATACTTTCAAAAATACATCACAAAATATTATCAAATTCTATCACCGGATTATGGCTGAAGGTAAGATAGTACGAAATCTTATTACAAACAAACATATTTTGTTCGCAGAAAGGTATATTATAAAAATTATTGAGCAGGGGAATAAGGAAAAAATGTTTTATGTGAAATATCCATTCTATTTTACTCTGGAGCTTACCCAGACAGCGTTTGATCAGATATCGCTGTATTCAATTTTGGAAGGAACTCCGGAAGAAAAAGAATTCTTCCCTTCTCCGTTTTATAAAACCTATTCAGAGCATTACATAAATACTGCTCTGAAACAAATTATGAAGCCTGATAAACTAAATCATATATCGAAGATACCGGATGATTTAATGCGTACAATTGATACATATATTGCAGTTAGCAGCAATAGAGAAATAATAGGATCATACGATGCAATAATCCTTCTTATCGCTAAATTATTTAACGATGAACATTTATTAACAGGGGAACATTAAGATGAATATGAAAGTATTTGGAGTAATTATGATTATTATTCTTTCATCTGCGCTTTCGCTTTCTGCGGAAGTTAAGAATGGAAAAAAAATATCGGACAGTGAATCGGAGATAGGGCCTGTTCCGATTAGGATCTCGGAAAAACAGAAGTTTACTATTGATGGCAGGGATTATGAAATGGGCGAAGTGTTTCAATACCTGATCGAAAATAACGAAAATATAAGTCAGGTTCTTTATGACGCCGCAAAGGCAGACTCCGATTATAATAAATTTCAAACCAGGTATTCGCCGATTCTGGCTGCTGACGGAAAATTTAAAAATTCGGATTATCCTGATGATGCTATCACAGACTTTTCCGGAACTGCAAAAAAAGAACGTTCCAGTACTCTTGCCGTATCTAAAGGATTTTCTACGGGCACTACTGTTAGTGCAGGAATACAGCATTTATTCTCCGAGACAATTGATATGGATTCTGCTTACGGGGATGTGAAATATCATCAGACAGCCTTTTTTATAAAACTGGAACAGGAGCTTTTGAAGAATGTTCTGGGTTATCAGGAGAGGCGACAGGAGGCAATGCTGAAGAACAAAGAGACAATTATTCAGGAGTTGGCATTATATAATGTTTCTGCGTTGACTCTTGATGCAATTGTCAGTGCATGGCAATTTGGAATTGCTGCTTCTGCATATTCAAATGCCGGGTTAAAGCTCAAGGAAGCAAACAAGGTAAGATCAATTGTAAAAGCAAATGTGGATATTGGGTTGAACGAAGCACTATATTTAAACTACTGGAATTCGCTGGTTGCTTCGAATGAAATGAATCTTGCTCAGAAAGAATATACGCTTAAAGAAATGGAACGCGAATTCCTTTTTAAGTTCAATCTGAAAGATGTTGATAACATAAAAAACGGTGTCGCCATGCTGTCAAATACACTCACTGAAATCGACGTTGAGAAAGCGATAAATACTGCGTATTTAAACCGGGCCGATTATTTAGTGGCTGATCTTGCGTTAAAGAATGCGGAAATGGCGCGTGAAGTATATAAGAATGACGCCCTTCCATCTGTTAAGGCCGGATTATCAGTTTCCACGCTTGGACAGAGGGATTACCTGAATGATTCGTATAATGATGCTTCAGCCGGGAAAAATACAAACTACGAGGCAACGATAAGCGTAACATATCCTCTCTTTAATCATGATCAGGAGACAAATGAGCGCGATGCATCCATGGCTGTTCAACAGGCGCGTCTTGAACTGTCAAGAGTGAAGAAGCAGGTTAGGAATGATGTGCTTAATTCTGTTGATGCAATTCAAACTTCATATACTGTTTACAGCAAAGCTCGCAGTACACGGATTGAAGCTGGAATATATTACACCCGTTTAATCAGAAACCTGCGAAAGGGACGTTTCTCTGCGGCAGACGTGAAAGACGCACTGGACGGACTGATAGACAGCAGACAGGGAGAACTGCAGGCCCTTATCCAATACAATGCCACATTGCTTCGGTTTGACGTTGCGCAGAATATATTATTTCAGAAGCATGGAATAAATATGGCTGAATTAATTAAGAAAAAGAAAGAGATAAACTCATTGTAAATACCGTTGATAATTATTTTTTTTACGGAGCATATTGATGAAAAAAATTATAAATTTTTTAACTGAGCAGAAGCTGTTCGTGAACCTGTTGGTATTCCTGACCCTTGTGCTTGGAATATCAATAATAATGAATATGAACAGGGAAGTTACTCCTCAGGTTAATTTTGACATGGTCACAATAAAGACTATTTATCCCGGGGCGTCCCCTGATGAAGTTGAAAAGCTTGTTACTATTCCAATTGAGAAAAAGATCAGAGAAATAGACTGGCTTGATAAAGTACGTTCATATAATATTGAGAATGCCTCTGTAATTGTAGTTTATATTGATATGTCCAATCCTGATATAGCCAGGACTGTGCAGGATATCAAGGATGCGGTCGAACTTGTTAGCGGCTTGCCGGAAAGCGCGGAGAAGCCTGTGGTTGAAGAGCTAAAGCTCGATAAGACTCCGGTTATAAATATAGCTGTTTACGGGAAGAATGATAATGTTAAATACAGGGATCTGTATGATACTGCTGAGCGTCTTGAAGATTATTTATATGAAATAGACGGTGTTGCTGAAGTTGAGGATTATGGGCTTCTTGACAGGGAATATCTGGTTGAGGTCGACGCTCAGAAACTAATAAGCAGCAGAATCGGACTTAACTATGTGATTTACAGGCTGCAGCAGAGGAACGTTGACCTGCCGGGAGGCGAACTTCGAATCGGCAATCAGGAATATCTTTTGAAGACAAAAGACCAGTACAGGAATGTTGAAGATATTGAAAACACCGTAATATGGTCAAACGATCTTGGATATGTGACCCGGATTAAAGATGTAACGGCAGACGGTAAGGTAAAGGATACATTTAAAGAACCTTCTACATATGAACGTGTTAACAGCAACAATGCTATAGTTTATACCGTAAACAAGAAACGCAGCGCTGATGAAATAAAAACTGCTGACAGAATTTATGACAGGTTAAAAGAATTCCCTCATGATGAGAATATAGAAATATATAAATTCGAGGATGTGAGCGAGATTACAAGGGAGCAGATTGAATCTGTTCTTGTTAATGCGGCAACCGGATTTCTACTGCTGGCCGCTATACTTTATGTGCTTTTAGGCCAGCGCATGGCATCTGTTGTCATGATAGGATTTCCGATAGCCTTCATGATAGGCTTTATCGGTCTGGATATTGCCGGACTCACTATAAATGTAATCAGCCTTTTCGGCATGATCATGGTGCTAGGTATGATTGTTGATTTTGGTATTGTTGTAACCGAAAACACACACCGCTATCTGGAACTCGGACATAATCGGAAAGAGGCTATTCAGTTGGGTACATCCGAGGTCACGGTTCCCCTGTTGGTTACTTTTCTGTGTCTTATCTCAGCCTTTATGCCTCTTGCTATGCTTACTGGAATTTTCGGCAAATTTACCAAAGCAATCCCTATCGTAGTGCTCGTATGTCTTGGAGCTTCTCTTGTTACAGCGTTGTTTATTATGCCGACTCATCTGAACATGATTGCGAAGGAACCTAAAAAGAAGAAAACAAAAAAAGAACTTAAGGAAATCGAAGAGGGCTACGAGTCTGGGTTGTTCGGCAGATTCCAGCATAAATACAGGTCGCTGCTTGAACTTTCGATAAAGCACAGATATATTACTATTGTAATTTTGTTGGTTCTTCTTTTCGGATGCCTTGCGCTTGTCGGTTCGGGGAAAGTCGGTTTTAAATTTATGATGAGCGGCGGGGAGAGCGGCGTTACTATAAAAACATATATGCCACAGGGAACTAATTTAAACGCAAATCTGGCAGAAATGAAGAAACTGGAAAAAATCGTTTATGATGCTGTACGGGAAGATGAATTTTCTGCACTCAGGATCCGTGTCGGCACAGAGGATTTTGGTATCCTTGATCCGCAACCCGGTGAAGGATCTCATAAGTCTACAGTACTTCTTTCACTTACAACGGAAAAAAAACGCAAGCGTACTGCCTCTGAAATCGTGGATGATATCCGCAACCGCATAGAAGAAGCCCGTGAAAAATGTATTCTGAATAAAGAAATGACTATCAGGACAGAGGTTGAGGAGGAAGGTCCCCCTGTGGGTAAACCGGTTAATGTTGAAATCAGAGGTGATGATTTCGCGGTACTGCAGAAAATCGCCCGGGAATATGAAACTTATTTGAAAACAATTAAAGGGGTCTATGATATTAAAATTGATACTGAGCCGGGCAAGCTGGAATACCGTTACTCAATAGACGAGGTAATGGCAGCCAGAACAGGAGTTTCATCAAGAGATGCTGCTGTGATACTAAACGCGTCCTATAAAGGTGCTGTGGCAACCAGGGTCCATAAGGGAAAGGATGAGATTGGGATTCGAGTGAGATTCCCTGAGAAGGCCAGAAGTACAGAAAGCAGCCTCAAAAAGGTGATGATTGCCAATCAGAATGGCGGGCTGATTCCGCTGGATAAAATAACCTCCATGAATAAGGAATACGGAACTGCGTTTATCAACCGTCTTAATTTCAAGCGTCTCGTTCAGGTGCAGGGCGAGGTTGACAGCACTATAATTACTTCCATTGAGGTTAACAAGGATCTGTTCGAAAAGTTCAGGGATATCGAAGCGCGCTATCCTGGCTATTCGATTTCTTACGGCGGCGAACAGGAGGATACCGACAAGAGCATGGCTGATCTTGGAAATCTTTTTCTGATAGCTCTGCTCATTATTTATATTATCCTTGCTGTATATTTTGAATCGTTGATGCTGCCTTTTGTTGTGATGATTGCAATTCCGTTCTCTCTGATAGGGGTTATACTGGCTGTATTTATCCACGGGGATCATTTGTCCTTCATGAGCATGCTCGGCATATTTTCGCTTGCCGGTGTTATTGTAAGCAATACTCTGGTACTTGTGCGGTTCATCAATAATTTGCGGGATAAGGGGCTTCCTCTGAAAGAGGCCCTGATAGAAGGCGGGGTTATACGCCTGAGGCCTGTTCTTTTAACTGCGGGCACAACAGTGCTCGGGCTTTTTCCCACAATTTACGGGCTCGGCGGTATGAACTATTTTGTAGCGCCTCTTGCGCTTAGTTTTGGTTACGGACTCATCTTTGCAACGATTATCACATTGGTTCTTGTACCTAGTTTCTATCATATATCAGAGGATATTAAGTCGGCCAGTTTCAGTTTGATGGGCAGTATAGACTCTATGCTTGGACGGTTTATTGAAAAGATTAAATCTTTTAGAATGAAAAAAAAATGAAAATAAGTTTTCCGGCACTCGATGTACGTTAAAATCAAAAAGAGTAAATCTATTTGAGCTGATTTCCGGTGGTTTTATTGTTTCTTCTTAAAATTTTAAAATCAATTTCTATTCAAATGTCAGGAGTCCTCTGAACACAGCTTCGTTTTCAGCCTCGTCGAATGCTTTGGCAAAGATATGATGGAGCCCGTTCGAGATTACTTTTCGCGGCAGCTTCACTTCAATCCATTTTCTGTCTTCATCAAATGTATAAGGATAGGTTTCTCCGTCAATAATGCAGATTATAGAATTTTTGTTAATTTTTGATAGATTGTCCGAAGTATAAAGACGTATATTTCGATAGATTTCCCTGTCCTCGCATAGCTCGAATGTCGGCGGCAGAAAAATTTTCGGGGGAGTTTTATCTGTTATAAGAGCAAAGAATCCGTTGGTGTAAGATTCGGCAGTAAATTGCGACTGATATAAGCTATAGCTTGTTTTAAGCGCACCCGGCTTTCTTCCTTCAAAGAATTGGAATATCTGAATATGCTTTATTTCATCGTCTGATATTCCGGAAGGTCTTTTTATGGATATCTTAATGGGTTTTTTATATATAGTATCATGCGGCAGCACTGAGAATGTTTTAAACAGATCGGATCCGGACATTGAGTATGATTTGCATAATTCAGCAATGATCTCAGGATTTACGGGCTCTTCTATTTTCATCAATGTGTCCGCATGAAGTGCATTATCCGGAATATTTATTTGTATGGTATTATCGCTGTTTTGGATTGTGGTGTTCTTCTTTTGATCTATGCTTGCATATCCAATGCCCTGATTGGAACCGGATAGCTTTTGTCTGATCTTAAAGTTAAGTGTTTCTTCGTTGCCTGCAAAATCGGAAACTGATATGCTGATGTTTTTTTGATTTTCATTATTACTAAAATTAGTATATCCATCTCTTAATGTCTTTATGCCGGAATAGCTATTGCCTTCTTTGCGGCAAAGGACATAAACATAGGAGACTCCTCCCTTAATTGTAGATTTGGATATATCGTATACGAAAGGCCCCTGCCGGACATCGCCGGGCTGAAGTCTGTCAAATGCGGTTTCAAATATTTTTTTCTTATTTTCGTATACTTTTATACGGTAAATTGCCACGCGGTTATAGGCGCCGGCCCTGTCATAACATGCAATCTTAAAGTAAATTTTTTTTCCTTCGATTTCAACCGGATTGTTGACTGTTGTGTATGCGCCCCATTTTTTTTTCACTTTTATATTAGTTTCAAGGATTGTTGCGTTATCCTTTTCAACACATACATATATGTTTTCAATTACAGGTGGCGTAGTATCTTTTATATGAATATAATCGAGAGGATTTACAAATACGTTGTTCTTCCTGATTTCAAAATGAAGATGAGGCAGGCCCGAACCGCTTTCTCCGGCAAGAGCAATTTTTTCGTCTTTGTTAAAATAAAAATTACTGTGGGTTAATTTAAAGTCCAGATCATCTATGTTGTAAATAACCTTTAGAGTTTTTACAAGTGTATTTAAACGACGTTTTCCCTCTTCGAATGATTCAAGATGGCCGTAGACTGACTCAAATCCGTTGCCGTGATCAATAAAAATAGCATTACCGTATCCTTTGTCTCTTGAAATTAATCTGGATACCGTGCCTCTGCCGCCTGCAAATACAGGATAACCGGAGCGCGCGTTTGTTTTTATATCGATTCCCTGATGAAGAGAAAAGCCTCGAATCTCGCCAAGCGTTGCGGAAAGACTTTTGGGCAGATTAACAGGCCAGTTTATTAAAGGATCAGCCGAAATAATTATTGAGAATATTAGTACAGGCACTAAGAATAAGACCAAAGGCAGTACATCCAGATTTATTTTTTTCATGGAATAATTTTATTGAAATTTATATTTATTGCAATGAGAAATGTATGTTTAGCGTGTATTTATTCAGAAGTCAATGAATAAAAGAGATATATATGGAACCGTTTAGAAGATTTCCGGGTCTAACTGTCTAAATTTGTTTTTTGGAGAGAAGAGCATGAAAAAATTGTTTTTGCCTTTAATTTTATTGGGCTTTATAGTTTTTATCATAGCAGACGTTTCCGCTCAGATGAACTCTGAGCCTAATGATATGCCTCCTCGCAGCCGCGGAAAAGAAAAAGGAATGCGCAATGAAATGTATTTTCACGGCTATATGTTTTTCGGTGACCCGGATGCCATGAAGGAAAAGCTTGGGTTTACTGATGAACAGATGGAAAAAATCGGTCAAATTAATGATGAATATAGAAAAAAGCTTCTGAAAATACGCGAAGATATGGATCAGAAAATGAATAAACTTCATAGCCTTCTCTCGGATGAAAATATTAATTTAATAAATGTCAGGTCTTTGTTTGAGGAAATTTCCGTATACGAAGTAGACATCAGGATGCTGAAGATAAATCATATACTGGATATTGAGAAAGTATTAACTCCGGTTCAGAGAAAACAGTTGAGAAAGTCCATGAGAAGAATGATGGGATATTTGAACCGGCAGCAGTTAATATATTCGTATAATAGCGGATGTGTATATATTAATTAAATTTGCTTATTAGCTTTTCGTGATTATTTATTGTTATTGTAGAATTAATTTATTAGAGATTAAGTGCTGTTGTCTGTGGTTAAGGATTATATATGGATGATAAAGAATTCGCAGGTATTGTAAATTCGACAAAGCCTATCGTCCTTTCGGCTATTAAAAAGCATTTAGATTCGCACTATTTCCATTCAATCGACGATATTGTTCAGGAGACTTATTTGAGGGCGTACAGATCATTGTTAAAGAATTCTTTCAGGGGCGACTCTTCAATGGAAACATGGCTTTATGCGATTGCAAGAAACGAATCCCTTCGTATGATGAAGAAAATAAACAGGGAAGAAATGAAAGTCCGAAAGAAAGCCCAAAAAATGGACGAGATGGCTTTAAAAAAACAGGCGGAAGAACGTGATGATGTTAATATTAAGAAAATTGATTTAAAAAGAACTATAAGCATTTTACCGGAAAAATACAGAAGAGTAATGGAACTGGTTTCACTCGGATTTTCTGAAAAGCAAATTGCCGATGAGCTCTCATTAAAAAAAGGAACGGTAAAGTCGCGTATATTCAGAGGGAAATTTCTTTTACAGAGGATAATTGCAGGAGGTGTGAAAAATGATAATTAATGGATTTGATGAAAAAATGAATTCAGAGATAAACGCAAGAATGCAGAGTCCGGACTGGGATTTGAATATTGCATCTAAAGTAATAGAAAGAAGAAATAAAAAGATTAAACGGAATTTCTATGCATTATCGTCATTCAGCCTTCTGGCAACTGCCGCGGTAGTAGTAATTGCGGTTTTTATTAATACTACTCCGGTTAAAATGAATGATGTAGAAATATTTATCAGCAAACAGGTCGAAGAAACTCATAAAATAGTTTTTAAAGAAAAATATTCAAATAATATGATGACCGTAAGTTATACTGAGGATTCGAACGATCCGATTGATAATCTTATTTTAACTGCTCTTACAAGGCGTTAATTTTTTCCTGGACTTTCCTTAAATTGTATTGACAGATAAATGCATTTTGAAATATGATATATCAAAATTAAAAATGAAATGAAAATAAATATGTCACGTATCCTTAACATGTTGCTGTTGACTCTATTGCTTAATTTATTGCTTAGCATGGCTAAAACTATGCGGGGAACCTCGTGACTATTAACAGAAAAGCAAGTTAAAAAGCCGTCACGGTTCTCCGTGGCGGCTTTTTTTATGCCCGTCAGGGCAAAAATATTGAAAATATATTATATGTTAATGGAGGAATAAGGGAATGATTTTCCCACGCATCCTTAGGGTCTAAATTTTAATATGATGGTTTTTATTAATTTTACTGACTAAATGTCTTAATAATCACGATATATAAATTTAAACGGAGAGATATATGAAAGAAGAAAAAACAAAAAACAAAAAGAATGATAAAAATAAAGTAATAATTTTTGATACAACACTCCGGGATGGTGAGCAGTCGCCCGGTTTCAGCATGAATATAGATGAGAAGCTGCATTTTACAAGCCAGCTTATTAAACTTGGTGTCGATGTTATTGAGGCCGGTTTCCCCATTGCTTCGCAGGGAGATTTTGATGCTGTACAGAGGATCGCAAAAGCTTCAAAGGGAGTGATTATAGCCGGACTGGCAAGGGCGAACGATAAAGATGTCGATACAGCATGGGATGCGATAAAACAAGCTGAGAGGCCCAGAATACATACTTTTATTTCCAGTTCGGATATTCATATCATTCATCAATTTAAAAAAGACAGACCCACAGTTCTTAAAGAAGCGGTTGCAGCTGTTGCAAGGGCAAAGTCTTATACTAAGGATGTTGAATTTTCACCTATGGACGCGTCGCGCAGCGATAAGGATTATCTTATCCAGATGATTTCCGCAGTGATCGATGCAGGAGCAACGACAGTCAACATCCCGGACACTGTTGGCTATGCTATCCCATCTGAATTTTACGATCTTATACGCTATATCTTCGATAATGTGAAGAATGTGGATAAAGCGGTCATTTCGGTTCACTGTCACAATGATTTGGGGCTTGCGGTAGCAAATGCGCTGGCTGCGGTGCAGGCAGGCGCCCGGCAGATTGAGTGCACAGTAAACGGGATAGGCGAAAGGGCGGGCAACACCTCGCTTGAGGAAGTTGTAATGGCCATCAGAACCAGAAAAGATCTCTACAATGTTTTTACCGATATTAATACAAATCAGATTCTGGCCACAAGCAAACTTCTGACGCACATAACCGGAGTATCCGTTCAGCCGAACAAGGCGATTGTGGGCGCGAATGCATTTGCTCACGAGTCCGGCATACATCAGGACGGGCTATTAAAGAACGCGTTCACTTACGAGATCATGAAGCCGGAGGATGTCGGGATTGCCAAATCCACTCTTGTACTCGGAAAACATTCCGGCAGACATGCTGTAGTTGACAGATTGAAAAAATTGGGGTATAAATTATCACAGGAAGAACTCGACCGATTTTTTAAGTATTTTAAAGACCTGGCTGATAAGAAGAAAGAAATATTCGATGAAGATCTTGAGGTCATTATCTGGGAATCGATCTATAAGGAAGAAGGCCGGTATATGGTTTCAAATGTGCAGATATCGACAGGAATGTTTTCTCCTCCTATGGCGATGGTCACCATAAAAGATAAAACATTGAACAGCGAGGATAAATTTGATGTGGCGCACGGGAACGGCGGAGTTGACGCAGGCGTAAAGGCTGTCATGGAAATAACAGACACAAAGGCGCGGATTGAATCTTTTAATCTGGTTGCAATAACAGGCGGGTCGGACGCACTTGCTGAAGTCTCTGTAACGGTAGTAGAAGAATACGATGGGAAGCAATTAACAGCTTTCGGCAATGGAATAAATATCGATGTTTCCATAGCTGGCATTCTTTCCTTTGTGGACGCCCTTAATAAGCTTGAATATATGAAGAAGAAAAATGGAAATAACCGGTAAATTTGCTTTAACAAAATAGCCAAATAATGTTTCAAGAGAAGTTGTTTATCAACCGAAAAATAGACTAACAAGTATTTTTTCGTATATATCAGAATATATCAAATTATTCTTTGATATAATATTATACTGGGTCTATTAGACTTGTTGCATTTCTCAATAAATAATAGGATTCTTTCATAATTACAGTCTGGAAGAATCCTATTGCATTAAGGTTTGCAGCAAGTCTATATGTTAAAACAAATAAATGAAAAAATATAGAAATTTATTTTCTATTATACCGTTGATTATTTTAGTATTATCAGTTCAAAGTAAAGGTCTGTTCTCAGACTTTATTCTGGATAAAGAGGAAAATGTTTCAGAAAAACAAGCTCCTGAAGAAAGCGAAAAATTATCCAAATTTATAGCTAGGAATGTTAAGTCAGAAGTAATCCCGAATATAAAAGGTGCGGTCAGGATAACGTGGGATTTAAACAAGGATTCAGATGATGACTTTATTGTGGGCAGATCAATGGACATCCCGGACACGATGGAAAAGGCATTGAAAGCAATTTCCATTAAGGTCGTTCCTTCCGGAGCTAAATCTGAGGCGATTGACTCAAACCTCCGGCCCGGCTCTTACTATTATTGTGTACTGGCCAAATCAAGGATAATGGACAGAGAAATACAGCTTTATGCCGGACAGAATTATACAATCAATCCCGCGATAATAGAGACAGATTTAAGGCTTGAGCCCGAAAAGATTTTTCCGCAGCAGGTGTCATTAATCTATGCCATAATTGTAAATAATTCTCAGGTCAGGCTGACTTGGAGGAGCATTGAAGCACGCGGAATATTATACACAATTTACAGAGCAAATACCCCCCTCGATTCCCCATCAAAATTAGCGAAAGCGGAAAAGATCAGTGTTATTACAGATGGAAGGGAGAGTTATGTTGACAACAGAATTACTAAAAGCGGAACTTATTATTATGCTGTAACAACAAAAGATATTTCAGGAAATGAGGATTTAAATCTGATTCCTGACCAGAGTTTTACGGTTTCCGGAGTTTATATTTCTTTTGATGTTCCGTCACCGGTGGCAAATATTTCGGTCAGACCTTTTAATGACGGGGTAAAAATAACCTGGGATAAAACAAGTTCAGGCGTTGCTGAATACCTGATATACCGGTACTCAGGTGCAATAAGTGATTCTGACAGGTTAGGGCTTGCAGTTTTTCTAGGGAGAGCAACAGATAAAGAAACCTTTTATTTTGACAGAAATCCGGGTGCCGGTAACTATTATTATGCGGTGCTTACTAAATTTCTTAACGGGAATGTTCTTAACGATCTCATCAAAGGTGATAATTATACTTTTGAACCTGTATCGCTTGGAAGCTCAATACGCCTGATTTCTTTTTCTGCCCGTACTTACGGCAATGATATTGAATTAACATGGAAGACAAACGGCAATTTAGGCAGCAAAAGCTATAAAATCGTACGGAAAGAAACCAGTATAAAGAATATTGAAGATTTACAGAATGCAGATGTAGCCTCATATGTAAACATAGATGATGCCCGATATATTGATAAAAATCTGGAACCCGGAAAATATTATTATGCCATTATACCCGAGTCTATTGACGAAGGGAAAGAATTATCTCTGGAAGCGGGAATAAATATAGTTGAAAAGAGCATTGTAAAGAGCGAACAAAAGATCACGCAAATTGAAAAGCCGGCTGGAGAACCTGAACCTGAGGCGATCAAGCCGGGACAGAGAACAGAAAAAAGAACGTTCCTGCCCGAAAAAACAGCATCAGGCCTTGATCAAATATTACAGAAATATTTTTTAACAGGAAAATACAGATACGCCCTGAACGAACTTGATAATTTTATTATTAGTTCAAATAATATAAATGATATTGCCAGAGCTAAACTTTTCATCGGAAGAACGCTTATTGAACTAAAGAGGTACAGGGAAGCTGTAAAGTATTTAGTCCTGAAAGACGTGAACGACCGGCATCCTGCGGAAGCAAGGTTCTGGAGGGAATTCGCGCTCTCAAAAATACCTAATGGCGGGAATTATCCTGTTATTGAGAATATTAAATGATTTATTTTTTGTAATTTTACCGATAGATTTTATATCAGGAGCTTTTTATGAGATTAAAAACAGTAATTACGGGAATAATCCTGATTGTCCTCGGAATCGGGATTTTTGTATATTATGATTTTTACATTAAGCCCGATAAGGCTGCGAAAGTATTATTGGTTGAAGGTAAATTCGTTTATGAACGCGGAGATAAAACTTCGATCAACAGTGCAATAGATATCTTTGCAAGAATTATTGCTAACTATCCGGATTCAAAATATGTCCCGGATGCATATTATCATATTGCCAGGTCTTACGAAAAACTCGGACTTCACCGGCTGGCCTATCTTAAATATATTTATCTTATTAAAAACAACAACAGAAAACTTGACAGTGAGTTGAGAAGAGAAATACTCGTGAGACTGGCGCATATAAATGTATTAAAACAATATTCCGAAGAAGCTGTAAGCCAGTTGTACAGCCTTCTGAATTCAAATTTTAATAAAGAATTCAGAAGCAGGATATATTCCGAACTGGGGCATACATATTTAAAGCAGAAGGAATATCAAAAAGCAAAAAGAATGTTTGATATTGCTCTGACCGAGCATGGGAGCAATGAGGATGCAATAATAGGGCAGGCAAGGGCCCTTAAATGGACGGGCAGGGATAATGATGCTTATGATCTATACGAGTCTTTTCTTAAATATTACGGAGCTGTGAGCCAGTATACTCAGGATGTAAAAAAAGCATATAAGGAACAGGCGTATTACAGCGGTTTGAATGCTTTCAGGAACAGAAATTATGGAGCGGCCGTTTCATTTTTTAATAGGGTATTGACAAATTTTTCAGGAGATAGAATCAGCGAGAATGCCCTTTACTGGATTGGAGAGTCTTATTATGCAATGGGCGAATTCGACAAAGCTATTTCATTTTTTAATAAAACCCTTATAAACGGTTTTTATCATAAGGATGAAGATGCAAGGATTAAAAAAGGCTATGCATATTTTACGAGTAAAAGATTCGATCTTGCAGCAAGAGAATTTCAGTTATATCTGCATCACTATTCCAGGGGAAAGTACGCTCCGGTCGCGAAGAACTGGAAAGAGATGAGCACAAAGGAACTCCTGTTCCGCATACAGAATAAGCAATTACCCGATGCAAGCGAGACAATGAGTGCGAAAGAAGAAGAATTTAGGGCGGCGCCCAAAAAACAAATTCAGAAAAAATTTGACGACGAATTGGAAGAAGACTTGGAATCCGACATAGATGAAGAAATTTCAGGTGAGTATTATATAGATACTTTAAAAGACAATGGAATTGAAGTGGAGAATGTTGCCGAATTATAGCGGCCTTAAAAATATAACCATAATTTATTAATAACAAAAGGGTTGTCTCAAAAGGGCAGCCCTTTTTTTATTAGAGCAATTAATTTTTGCCTATTCACTTTCAGATAATTGGCTAAAATTGCCAAAGATTGAAATAGATTACAAAATTTTTGAGGACGCCTTTCAGTCCGGATGTAAAAGTTCTTAAAAACAAGAGAAACTATCCAGGAAGGCCTGATTCCGCAGAAAATTTTGTAATCTATTTCAATCTTAAACGCATCAGTGTATTATAATGATATGTTCACTCAAGCGTGAATCGCTCTAATATGACTCAGCAATGTCTGGATATTTTTAGAGTGATAGATGATAAGCCGATCCTGCTCCTGGGACGTTTTAGTTTTTCAGAAAGCAATATGGCTCGTGTTTATTTAAATTTGTTTAATTTGTCACAAACTTTTAAAAAGTGATTGAAATAATCCAATAAAACACTAGTAATATCATTTAATAAGACATAATACAAAGATATTTGAAAAGCGAATTCGCAAAACCTAACGTTTTTCGAAATTTTTTAAAGATAAAAACATCGAAAAATGGCGATATTTACATGTATCGCTTAGCAGTTTTCTGTTTTTCAGTAAAATATGAAAATCATTTTAAGAATAAGATTCCATGAAACTACTTCATACGGCAGATATTCACTTGCGCGAAGAAAACGAAGAGAGGTGGGATGCGCTTTGCGGAATTATAGAGCTTGGTAAAAAAGAATCGATTGAGGCTATGATAATCAGCGGGGATCTCTTTGACGCCGATATTGATGCCCTGAAACTAAAAGGAGCAATGCGCGAACTCTTTACAAATGTTGGTTACGATATAATTATTATACCGGGCAATCATGATGCGAAATCTTATGATGACAGAGCATTTTTCGGTGCAAGCGTAAAAGTCTTAAGATCTTTAGAAGACAGGTATGAAACCGATGATGCCGTGATTTCCGGGCTGCCTTTTAAAAATATAAAAGAACAGGAAATATATCCGATACTGCGGAATATTTCGGATAACTTAAACGGAACAAAATCCAACATTTTAATGTATCATGGAGAACTCCTTGACTCTTACTATTCTGCACATGATTTCGGAAATGAGGGCGGCAGCAGATACATGCCTGTAAGACTGGATTTTTTCGCGGAACTGCAGTTCGATTATATTCTGGCAGGCCACTTTCATACGAATTTTAGTACAATTGAGTTCGGCAAGTCCGGAGGAACCGGCTATTTTGTCTTTCCGGGTTCGCCTGTTTCGGTCACAAAGAGAGAAACAGGGAAAAGAAAAGTAAATTTATTGAAAACCGGCGGACCTCCACGGGAATTATTTATAGATTCCTTTTTTTACGAAGCGATAAATATTAAGCTGGACCCTTTTATTGAAATGGACCCTGTCGCGGCAGTTAAAAGGAGAGTGGATGCTGCTGACAGGAAAGCTGAAATTATACTTACGGTGGAAGGATATCTTAACAGCATAAAACATGGAATTGATGAAACAAAATTGAATGAAGAGCTGGAATTGCTCAGGCAAAATAATAATATTGAAGAGATCAATTTTAAAGCAGTCGATTTAAGCAGAATTCTGGAAGATGATATTTTTAAAGCATTTGACGCTAAACTTAAAGCAGCAAATTTTTCTTCACATGAAAAAACCGCAGTGAAAGAATATTTCTTAAAGGCAATGATGGAGTCTCTCTCGTGAAGATAACGGAATTTTCAATTGATAAATACGGCCCGCTTGCAGGTACAGGCAAAATTATTCCCGGGACATTTACTCTCTTCTTCGGCAAAAATGAACATGGTAAAACACTGACGATTGACGCGCTGATTAAATTGCTCATAGGCAAAAGGGTCAGGGATTTTAAAGTAGACAGGGTGGAAGGAGATCCTGACGGATATTTAAAGATTGCTCTTAATGAAAACTCGAATGACAAAAAAGAGAAGACATTGCCTTACGACGGCGATTTGCCTAAAATAACAAAATCTTTGTCCTTTCAGATAACTTCATCTGACTGCAGAAATATTTTTATAATAAGAAACAGCGACCTCGCACTTTCAGGAGAAGCTGAATTTTACACGGGAATTACTGAAAGGCTGGTTGGACTGCGGACATCAGATATAAAAAAAATAAAAAGAAATCTCATGGAGATCGGCAGATTGACTCCTGCAATGGATTACAGGAATGATGAAAAATCATTCAGGCTTAAGAGCAGAATTGAAAATGCTGAGAAGTTGATCAGTAAAATTGAAAATTTAAAAGAGATTCTCATTAAAGGAGAATATGACAAGCTTGAACTCACTATGCATAAAAAGAATAAGGAGCTTGCAGAAGTAAGCGATAGAATAATGTTTCTCGAAGAGGCGAGAAAAAGGGCAATGTTTGAGAAGGGCAGCGAGCTTTTATATTTGCTCGAGAACACTATAAGCGCGCTAAAGGGTATGGAGATTTTCAGGGAAGAGGAGCTTGAAATCTGGCAAAATTCGGAAAGGGAAATCAAACGGTGCGAAAGAGAGATAAACGAGCTTTATGCCAGGGCTGCGGATATTAAAAAAGATTTGTCAGAAATAGGGATGCAGTTAAAAGAATCAAGACAGAATCTTGAACTAATGAACGATAAAAAGCGGTATCTTGACAATGAAAAAATAAATCTAAGGGGACTGGAAAACAGTTTATCCGAAATAGAGTCAGATGCTTCCATAAGAGTCGTTGTGAAAAGAATTTCCATTCTTTCATCATTTGTTACGCTTGCTGTTTTTGCCGCGTTAATTTACAACCCTTCAGTATATCTGTATTTCGCAGGCGCAGTATCTTCCATTATCACTTTAATTTTATGGATGTATGAGGTTTATCTTAATATTAAAAAAAGAAAAGCTTTAAGTAGTTTGGGGAAAATAAGGCTAAGCCTTGCAGAGAAAAGAATAAACGGAGCAACGATCGAAGATATATATAATGCAATGGGTAAATTTATCGAGGATTATGAAAGAATTATTAAAAAGAACAGCCAATATGAATCCGATCTTTTGACCCTTCAGAGACATTTAAAGGAAATGGAAAACAGAGTACAGGAACAGAAAACTTTAATAGATGATTATGAAAAGAAAATATTATCAGTAAAGTCGAAAAGCGGGATTGAGACATTGCAGGAATACAGCAAGGTTTTAAAGAATAAAATCGGCAAAGAAAAAGAAAAGGATGCTGTCGCGAATCGATTGGAAGGAATGCTGGAGATTCATGGCCGAAGCATGGGAGAAACTCTAAGCCTGGTGAGGTCAAAAATAATCGAACTGGAATTTTATAAAGAGAAAGGGAAAGGAATTGATTTTAATGAAAAAGCTTATGATGATTTAAGAGATAAAGGCAGAGTATATGAAGAGGAAATTAGAAAAATAAGAGAAAAAATTGAACAATTCGAAAATGGCATGGCAAGGATTGAAGCAGATGCCAATGATATTTTCCTTGAAGAAGATAAAAAGTCATATTGTAAAACATTTGTTGAATTAGATAAACTTCTTATCCGTCTGAAAAATTTTTTTAAAGAAAACGCTGCAAAAAGAAATGCGATAATCGGAGCGCTGCAGATACTGGATGGAATTGACAGGGATGAAAATAAAAGAGTACTGGAATTGTTTGACGGTACTTTATCGGCTCTATTTAAAACAATAACAAACGGCAATTACAAAAAAGTAATATACGATAAGGAAGACGGGATCATTAAAGTGGAACGCACTGACGGAGAACTTGTTGGTGCGGAAAAATTATCCGGCGGCGCTTATGACCAGTTGTATCTTTCTATCAGGATTGCTTTAGGGGAAAAACTATTACAATCGGAAAAGGGATTTTTTATTATGGATGATCCCTTTATAAAATCCGATAAAGAAAGGATTGAAAAACAAATAGACATTCTTAAAAAAATTTGCGAAATGGGATGGCAAATTCTATATTTTAGTTGCAAGGATGAAATAAAAGATATACTTTCTAATGATATTAAAAATAACAATATTGATTTTATCAGCATCAACTGGATAAATAATTAGAAGCTGTAAAATATTTTATAGTAAAGAGGAAAATCATGTTCAGTAAATATTTCGATAAAATTGAGAAGGACTTAACTAAAAAGGTAAAATCATTAAAAAAGGGAGAAGGGAAAAAAGAAACAGCAGGGAAATCGGGATCAAAAATAAAAAAAACCGATACTATGGATATTGGAGCTTTAAAGGATATTTTAAATAAGATTGTCCCGTCTCAGTATGTAATTGATTCCGTGAAAATGATAGATCCAAGCGGGTATTCGCCTGATGAAGTTGATTTAATCGCATATAAACAGTTATACAGAGATATTGTCGGTATAATGAACGGGCATGTGCCATGCGAATTAGTATATGGCACTTTTCATGTTTATCCTGTACTCAATAAAAATTCCTTCAACGATTTAATACGTACAATAGTACAGGTTAAAAAAATAAACAGATTTACAGACAGGGAAGATAAACCAGCCTTAATCCCGGCTTTTGTTATTGCCTATGACACTGACATAGGTCTGGCGGATTTAAAAACGGTCCTGATAGATAACTACATGTCAATGAGCATTGATCCGGCATCAGAAATTGATATTATCGCTATTATCAATAAAGGGCTTGTTATAAAAAACTGGAGGGATAAAAGGAGTTATATTGCTCTTGAAACCGGAAAAGATACTTTTATGTGGTTTTTTATATTAATGAATGAATATCTTGATGTTAATAAAGATAATGAATTTGATCTCAGAAATTATGTTAAACATGGGGAAAAATATAACGAATATTAATATATAAAAAAGTATTGATAATTTTAAAATATGAGTTATAAAGAGATAATTTATCTGAAATAGGTTATTCCCGGGAAAAAAAAATGGATAAAAACAGAAGGATTATATTAACAATATTATTGCTTGTCCTGGTTTCATGTGTACTCGCGGTAATAGATATCAGCCTTAAGATAAAAAGTTCGGATCAGATCGGAATTAAACTGCCTGTGCCTGAATATGGGCCCGGAGTAGGAGTTGTAAGAGTTTACGGCCCGATTAGTGTTTCCGATAGCGGCAGTTCGTATCTTTCCATGGGATCCGGTTCGGACGCGATAGTAAAAATGCTCTCTAAATTAGGCGATGACAGCAGAATTAAAGCCATTGTGTTAAGAATTAATTCCCCGGGAGGCACGGTTGCGGCGGTTCAGGAAATATTCGGCAAACTTATGGAGCTGAGAAAGAAAAATATAGTACTCGTTGCTTCGATGGGGGATATGGCCGCTTCAGGCGGTTATTATATCGCATCGGCCTGCAATTACGTTATTGCGAATCACGGCACTGTGACCGGTTCCATCGGAGTTATTGCCACTGCTCCTAATATTAAAGGGCTTTTTGAAAAATTAGGCATTAAAATGAATGTAATTAAAAGCGGTAAATACAAGGATATACTTTCGAGCTTCAGAGACTTGAGTCCGGAGGAGAAGGAGATTCTTCAGGATATGATCGATTCATCATATATGAAATTTTTAAAGGATGTCTCTCTTGGCAGGAACATACCTATTTCGGATATTAAACCATTTGCTGATGGCCGCGTTATGAACGGAGAGACGGCTTTAAAACATAAGCTGATTGACGGGATAGGAACTTATGAGGATGCGGTTGAAAAAGCAAAAAGTCTTGCGAAACTTTCGGACGATGCGCCGGTATATGATCACATGAGAAGTCCGCTTGAACAATTTTTTATGTCCATTGAAGGAGCATTCGGGAAAAGCAGATCAATTGAAATTCCCCTAAAACAAAAACATTTTTCCCTGTTAGAATACAGCATTGAGCCATGATGGAATATATTAAATCATTAAAATGGGTTGATTATTTTTTTCTGTGTCTTCTCGAACCGAGAAGGCTTGTCAATCTTATCAGCAGGAAGGAAGGGAGTCCGTTTTTCTTAGGATTTCTTATTTTGTTTATTGTTTCATTATTTGAAATAATTTCTTTATCGATGTTTGGGTCTGAAACCGGCTTTTTTTTCTATAAGGTTTCCTATGGATGGGTGCTGGTTTTTTTAATTTTTTTGTTTAAGATAGTCGTATTTTCCTGCTTAATAGATCTCTTCTGCCAATTCAGGGACCATCCGGGCAGTATAATGCGGACAATTAACTTAGTCTGCTTTTCCTTCTTTCCGTTGGTTTTCATCCTGCCGGTTGTAGTAATTGTCACAACTCTTAATACAGTGCCGATTTTTTTATATATTTTATTTTCAATTCTGCTGCATTTCTGGCAGGCAATGATAATTATTCAGGGTATATCAGAGATACATCAAATAGGATTCGGGGAATCGCTGGTAATTTTTTTATCGCCGTTTATTCTTACGGGATTATTGACATTGTTTATAATAATTCTTTTTTTTATAATGTTCGGAGGGTTTGTTTCCACTCTGTAAAATGTTATAAAGATAAAAAATATTATAATAAACCAGCAGGGATGTAATAATATTTATTGATGCATATTAAAGACAAAGACAGGATTTGAATCCTGCCTTATGATAGTATAATAATAGCGGATGATTTAATCAACTGATCAATGAGTTGTTACATAGCTTTTACAACTTTATTTGATCTTATACATCTTGTGCAGAGATATTTTTTTACAGTGCGTCCATTTTCCGATACTTTTATTTTTTGAATATTGGGTCTCCAAATTTTTTGTGTTTTTCTATTTGAATGGCTCACACTATGCCCGAATTGAACCGATTTACCGCAGATTTCACACTTTGCCATACTGCTCTCCAGAGTTAATATTAAGTTATAGCCTCTTCAAATGATATAATGTTTAATTCGATCGCACTGCTGCAACGGCAGCGGAGAAACTTATACCCATTTTAAGTTGCTGTAATGAATGAAAGGCAATTTCAATAAATGTATTCTAATATTGCAACAATTTTATGATATTTTTTTCGATTTTTATAACTGGAAGCTGTGTTCAAGATGGCTGCCAGTAAGAAACCTTTACAATAAAAAAGTAATAATATTTAATCATTCCGGTGTTTGTTCGGGATTTTGCTCGTCTTTTTGGTCTTCCGGCTGTTTTTCCACCGGTAAAGACTCAAGAAATTCATCATAATTTACCTCGCTCAGCGCGTCGATCTCTTCTATCGAGCATCCTATCATAATAATGTTATTATCCGATATGGTGATATTTCTGACCAATGCCAGAACAGAGGCAACTTTCTTTTGCGGCAGTAAGATGTCAAGATGCACTAAGTTATTTTCTTTAAAATAACGTATGTATTTTCTTTCTTTAAATACAATTCCCAGGCCGTTTTTTGACATATTTGAAATAATAAGTTTTTCTTCGGATTTTGGAAACACTTTCTCCTTATTAAGGAGCTCGTCGATATAAACAGCGAATTTTTTTGCCAACGCGAGTGTTGAGCTTGAAAAAATATTTTTATTATTCAGCTGAAGATAACCGTAAGGCATCTTTAATCTGTATAAAATTGGAACTGAAATCTCAGATATATATTCCTTTTTACCCTGCAAAAAGTGATCTTTTGAGTATATATTATTAATATAGAAATTATATTTTTCTTTTTCGGAGTCTTTTGAGGCGCTGATATTTATCTGAGGTATAAAGATAGGCCTCTTGTTCTTAAAGAAATGCTGCATTCTGCTGTCGCCTTTGCCCTCATTGCAGAAAAATATTTTTGCATAATTGAAAGCTTCGGACAATTCTTTGCCTACATAGTCCTTTATTCGTTCAATTTTTTTTGTTTCCATGGCTATGGAATTCTGAATAATCGAATAAGATATTAAATTTGTGGCGAAAATAATGCTTTTACTTGTTGCTTTTTCTCCACCTCCATCCAGTGATCTCCGTTCTTCCTCTCTTGCCTTGAAAATAATTTGAAATTTTTCTGTTATAAACAGGAACATATTGTCTTCCTGCTTCTCGGAAAATTTCATCAAAGCATGTATTGTATTATTGCCTGACCTTGTGAATATTAAACAATTGCCGTGAATAGTTTTAATATATGGAATTTTAAACGCAGCAATACCATTGCTGTAGCCAAAAAATTTGATTTTTAAATCACCGTTTTTTGTTTTTAAAAAGACATCATTTTTCTGAAAAAATTTATTAAAAATCATTTCAAAATTTGTCTTGTCGGATATTGTCTTTATCTGATCAGGCATTTTCTTGCTACCCTAAGAACGACTTTTTGCGGATGAATATTGAATAACGCCGGTTTAACCGCACATCGTAAGGTTAATACTGAATTATACCAATAATAAAATGATAATCAAGGTAAAAATATAAATTACATTCAAACTAAGACGGCTGGTAAAGGCTTGTCAACATTATAAGCATCAGTTGTTTTTTAAATCGCTTTTGATTGCACCATCTACCAAAGTAATTGTCCTGTTTGTTCTTTCCGCAAGAGTTTTATCGTGAGTTACGATGATAATAGTATTATTTGTTTCGTGCACAAGCTCAAGGAGGGTATCCATGAGCACTTTTGAATTTATGCTGTCAAGATTACCTGTAGGCTCATCTGCTAAAATAATGTCCGGATCTCCCACAAGCGCTCTTGCAACGGCAATTCTTTGGCACTCGCCGCCAGAGAGTTCAGCAGGTTTATGATCCGCTCTGTTCAGCAGATCAAAGCGTTCTAAAAGTCCCAGAGCCTTTTGCCTTGCATTTTTTTTCCCTGTTCTGTTGATTAAAAGCGGGATCATGACATTTTCAACTGCGGTAAATTCGCTTAATAAATTATGAAGTTGGAAAATAAAACCTATGTGCTTATTCCTGATTCCAGCAAGGTCTTCCACGTTTAAATTTGAAATATCGTTTCCTAGCAGTATGACATTCCCTGATTGAAAGCTGTCAAGGCAGCCTATCATATTCAGGAGCGTTGACTTACCAGCTCCTGAAGGGCCCACTATAGATACTATTTCACCTTCGTTTATTTCCAATGAAATTTTTTTAAGAACAGTCAGGGAGTTCCTGCCGTATCCATATATTTTTTCAAGATCTTTGACGACAATTGAATTTTGCATTAGCGTGCTCCGCCGGACCGATTATACTTATTCATATCTAATAGTTTCAATGGGCTGCAGTCTTGAAGCATGCCATGAAGGGAAAACGGCTGCTACTGTGGATAAAAATACCGTAATTATTGTAATAGTCACAACGAATTCAGGGCTGATCTCAGTAGGTATTGAATCAAGGTAATAGACATGCCTTGGAACCAGCGAGATTTTCTCGTATATACCTATACTGAATAAATGATAAATGAAAGACATTGTGCTGTTGATTGCCTTCTCTATCCATTCAATTATTGATTCGAGGTTTATTGAAGCTGCAAGCCCGAGAACAACCCCTATGCAGGAGCCTGTTAAGCCGATTAAAAAGCCTTCCATGACAAATATTGCCATTATGGACTTTGGTTTTGCCCCCATCGACTTTAGAATGCCGATCGCTTTTCTTTTTTCTGCAACCACCATTACAAGAGTGCCCATTATGGTAAACAAAGCGGAAACGATAACCAGAAATAGTATAATTATCATTATCAACTTTTCAAGTTTCAGAGCATAAAAGAAATTCTGGTTCTTTTCTTCAGCTGTCCGGGTCTGATATTGGTAGTCTGTTGCCGCCTGTATTTTTCTGGCATAGTAATCCATTTTATACAAATCGAATACTTTTGCCCCTACTCCGGATACATTATCTCCAATCCCGTAAAGTCTTTGAGCGGATTTTAAAGACATAACAATAAGGCTTGTATCGTATTCATAATAATGAGTTTTAAAAAATCCTATAACAGTGAATATGTTTTTCCCCAACTGATTACCGGTACGCGCTGTAAGATTTCCTTTGGCTACAAATATCTCGATTTTATCTCCCAGTTTAATATTATTATTAAGAGCCATTTCAGAGCCTATAAAGACTTCATTGTTTAATAAAAATTCCTTCTTTCTTTCTGTTATAAATTTAGCGATGTCTTCAGGAAGATTTTTTTCGCTGCCCATGCCTCTGATCCCAACCGATGATATATTATCTTTATATCTGAATAGTGCCAGGCTTTCGATAAATGGCTCAACTGATTTAATCCCCTGTACTGATTCGATCTTATTTTTTAAATTATTATAATTTTTAATCAATTTATCCCTGGAAAGAGGATAATAATTTAATACCTCAATATGGGGATTGACATCCAGAATTTTGTCTTTAATGGCACTTTGGAAACCATTCATAACTGAAATTACAATTATTAATATGAATACTCCTATGAATACAATAGTAATAGATAAGATAGTATTGAAGGATACAATACCCTGGCTTTTTTTTGCCTTTAAGTATCTAAAACCTATAAAAAATTCATATAGACTCATTCTTTAGGTGACTCCGTATTATACTAAAGCTTTATCTTTTTTTCGCATATAAACGCCAAGGTAGTATGGTTCTGTGATATCATAATTCTCGTTCATATGCATGAACTTAACAAAATCTTCTTTATGCGATTGAATAAATTCAAGGGCGTTTCCTTCAGGCGTTGTATTATATATTTTCCGAAAATAGTCTATTTTTGACTGCAGGTTATTTTTAAAATTTATCTGCATATTTTTTATAAGTTTAAAATCTTTTAGTTCTAAGATAGTTGTGATGTCCTCTTGTATGTAATAATCATTATGCAGGGGAAATAATAATCTTATGAAGTCGTCGTATATACCTTCAATATCGTTGTCGTCAAGCACTACGGTTGCGAAGAAAAATATTCCCTCAAATTGCAGTGCTCTCTTAAACTCGTCAATGCATTTGCTTGAGTCAAAAAAATCCAGATAATCTATGCAAATAATCAGGTTGGAAGCATAATAATCAACAGGAAAATCATGAAAATCTCCGTTAATAAATTTTATTCTCTGAAGATCATTTTCTTCGCCATAACTTTGTAAAAAATTATTAATTGCTGAAAAGGACGGTTCAACAACTACAATATAGGAGTTAAAATTTTTTAAGATTTCCAGCAGAATATCTCCATGCCCGATTCCTGCTTTCACAATTACCCCCGGATTATAAGTGTTTATTACGTCAAACAGTCTTTCCTTAACAGCTTCGTATCTATAATGAGGCTCAATAAAAAAATTATTTTTTAAATCATTATCAATAAAGTCCTGTACCTGCTTTAATCTGGTCATTTCTTACTCCATCCAAGGTCATTTATTTTAAAGGCATAAAGAGTCATTAAATAAAGTGATTTATTTTGCAGTCTATAAAGCAAAACAGCAACAACTTTTCTGAAAACAGATTATATTTTTAATGAATTCGAAGGTTTATGTATGCGAATATGACTAATGTAAACAAAATAATAAAAACCGTTTTTTATGATTTGGTTTTTAATACTGAGGCCGTTTTTGAAGGCATTCCATCGCCTGATCTGGTCGACAAGAAGGTACAAAGCAGAAGCATTTACCGCTCACTGCTTTGTACTATGATATTTATACTAGTAAATTAAGATTTTTTCCTTTTTCGGTTTCAGGTGTCTTGCCCGGGCTTTCAGAACCTATCAGCATGAAAAGAAAATCCTGAATTTCTTCGAGATCCATCGTTACATCATTATAGTCAAATTTTATTTCGGTGTTGGCGTTAAGAGTTAAAACCTGAGTGTCGGTTTCTGTTGCACCGGCGTTTATATTTGTTTTTGTTGCCGGTAAATAATTTGTATTTAATGTGACATCCATTTTCAATACCTCCTTCCCTGGACAGTACTTACGATTATAGTTTCGTCATAAATTTAATAATGAATTATAATTTTTTTATATTATAAATAAAATTTTTAGTGTTTTATAAATAGGTATTGATTGGTTTTTTAGTGAAATCACTCATTTGAGTCGGGATTAATTTTTAATAGACGGTTTATATGATCTTTTATTTCTTTTGAGTCAGGGACTTTTTCAAGAGCTTTTTTCAGGTATCTTTTCGCTATGTCTATCTGTCCTCTTTTCATCTGTATGCAGCCCATTGTGTCTAGATAGGCAGGATTTTCCGGATTATACTTAAGTGCGTTTCTTGCGTGGCTCAGAGCTTCGTCTAAGTCGCTGTCTGTCTCGGAGATAATGTACGCGATTGAATTATAGGCGTTCGAATTATTTTTATCAATATCAATTATAAATTTATATGTATTGAGAGCTTCAGCATAATTATTTTCCTTTTCAAAAATATATCCCCGCATATTAAGGAGGACAGTATCGTCTTTTGATATATTCAATCCGTCATCTATATGCTTTTTTGCCTGGTCATAATCATTTGCCATGATTAAAGAGTAAGAAAGCATTTTAATTACAGTCAGCACATCTACAAAAGTTAGCGGAAGACCGCGTACTTTTTTCAAATAGGTAATTGCGGAATTATATAGTTTTTTTCTGCAATAGCATATCCCGAGATTGTATAGAATTTCCGGATTGTCTTTATCGAGAGCTTCTGCAGCGCTCAGCCTTTCAAGAGCGCTGTCATAATCTTTTGCGGAGATTTTTTTAAGAGCAGAATTTAAAAATGTTTTTATTCTTTCATTGAGGTCTGTCTTTGACATTTGTTTGTCTCATATATTGTTATTAATATTTTTTATTAATTCATAATCAGTGCAGTCCAGAGTTAGAGGCGTAATTGTGATATATCCCTTTTCCAGTTCCGATATATCGGAACCGTTGTCATTCGTTATGTTCATAAGATTGCCGAAATTGTACTGAAGTTTGATTTCATTATTCTCATTGTTTATCACTTTATAATTATCATTATAAATTCTTTTTCCTAGATTCGGGTATTTTATCCCTAGAATTCTGCTGCCGGGCAGATCAGGATAATTTATGTTTAAAAATATGCATCTGTCGCCAAAAGTCAAAAAAAGATTATCAATGTAATTAAGCATGAATACCGAAGCATCCTGAAAATACTCTGATTCCCCGTTGCAGTTAATTGAGACGGCGATCCCTGGGATGCCCATAATACATGCAACCCTTGCTCCGCCAAGCGTACCGGAAAAATAAATGTCGTCTCCCAGATTAGGCCCGTGATTTATTCCTGAGATAACAAGATCGACTTTTGGGATTATATCGCCTCTTATTCCTATATTTACGCAGTCTGCAGGGAAACCTGCCAGTGCATATATGTTTTCAGAAATATTCTTTATATGGAAATTAGTTTTAAATGTCATTGCATTTGATGTTCCGCTTTTTTCCTGATCCGGAGCGATAATAAATACATTATGTTCTTTTGAAAGAACATTGAACAATGTATTCAATCCTTTTGCGTAAACTCCGTCATCGTTTGTAAGTAATATATTCATGGGCACTAAATTATTTTTTTCTCAGGTTCTGATAAGCAGTGTGCATCATAAGCTGATCAAGCAGGATTATTGCTGTAAAGGCTTCGGCTACAGGCCATATACGCGATACAATGGTCGGGTCTCTGCGCGTAACGGCGCTCAGTTCAGCATTTGTAAGCGACACCTTGTCGATCGTTTTCTGTGCGCGCGCGATTGTCGGCGTTGGTTTGACGGTTAGGCGTACTATTATATCCTGGCCGGTCGCCAGGCCTCCTGTAATGCCTCCGCTGTTGTTGCTTTTAAAAATTACGCGGCCGTTTTCAATGCGTATCTCGTCGTTGCATCCGCTGCCTGTCATATCCTTTACTTTTGAGCCTGCTCCGATCTCTATTGCTTTTACGGCGCCTATGCTCATCATGCGTCCGAGTTCGCCGTCGAGCTTGCTGAATACGGGTTCACCCATGCCGGCAGGGACTCCGGCAGCTACGACCTCTACAACGCCTCCGCTTGAATCGCCCTCATCACGGATGCTCAGTATTTTTTCGTGCATTGCCTTTGCAGTCTCAATATCAGGGCAGTTGAGCACGTGATGTATGCCTCTCTCCGCAAGCGCGTCCGTTTCTTTCTGCGTCAGGGGCGGACGCTTGATATCGGGAATGATTTTTTCTATTTGGGCAAGGACAGCCATTTTTTCAAAAAAGCGCATACCGGGTTTAATTCTTTCTTCCCTGTACACCATATTGTAGACAGGATCTGTATCCCTGCGGAATTCTTTAAAGCCGTTTACTGTCTGCCGGGCTTTTTTAAAGTCCATATCTTTCATAGCGATCCCTGCAGCTTCCTTTACATATGCGAATACTTCAATGCCGCAGTCTTTCAGCACGCGCTTTGCGACTGCTCCTGCTGCGACTATGGTCGAAGTGTATCTTCCGCTGAATATTCCCGCGCCAATGGAGTCATCCCACGATCCGTACTTCTGATATGAAGCGTATGATGCATGTCCCGGACGGGGGGTGCGGTTTGTGCTTCTGTACTGTTCAATGTGTTCAAAATGCCTGTCCATGTTCGGTATAAGAATAACAAGCGGTGTGCCGTTAGTGTATCCTTCATTATTAAATCCTTCCATTGTATCTGCGGCATTAACTCCGCTGTAGATCACCGGTATATCCGGTTCGCGGCGCGGCGACGACAGTTCTCCCTGTCCGGGCTTGCGCTGAAGGAGATCAGCATAGATTTCCTGTTCTTTGAAATAATATCCGGCAGGTACTCCCTGAATATGAGTACATAGTCCTTCCTGATAAGATCCGCCGGCTACTGCTACCTGGAACAGATTTCCATAAGCACAACCTAACATGTTTTTCTCCTTTGCTATAAATGACAATTACTCAAAAATCAGGCGCGCATTCCGGGATTAGGCAGTATTTTTTGAGCAGTTGCTTCCAATGAAAAACTATAGAAGTAAGGAATATTAATTTTTTCAAGTATAAATTAGAAATTGCGTTAAAATAAAATTCCCCTCGGCAAGTCCCCGGTGCTTCCGGCAAGGCGCAAAAAGGCTTCCTGCCTTTGCCTTGTAGTAAAGCATCCGGGCATGTCGCAACGGCTTCCGTCTTCAGTACAGACGGGATAATATGTTTCGAGACGTTATCGATTTGCTATGCAAATCATTAGGCTTACATACTCGATGTAAACGTCAAGGTATTATGCCTTGAAATTAAGAATAGTATGGAAATCCGGCTGCAGTCATGCATGACTGTTTTCCGGCCTGATGGATTTGTCTGCTGATTTTTTCCGGAGTTCCCGATCCGGATAACACTGTGCCCTTGCCTTCTCTCTGTTAATTAGGATAAACAGTTCGTCCATTAAACCAAATAGGATGCTTATTAAAACAAGGAGTCTGATTATTAAATGAAAATGGCTGATCGTTAAAACAGGTTTGGCAATAAAAATATGCTATGAAATTTTTTCTTGATGAATAGGCATTTATCAAGTAGAATTTAAATAAATTTTCTATAATTATAATGCATTTCAATTTATCGAATATTAAACAAAATTTTGAGATAACCTGTGTTGAATAAAATGCGGAATATAATAAAAAAATATATAATGACTAAAGTCCCAAAACTATTCCAGAAAAAATCTATCGCAACATTTGTGATCGCATCCTTTATAACAGTAACAGCATTCCTGGTGGCTGTATTCGGCATAATTATTTATAAAGTGGATAAAGACCGTCAATGGAAAAATCTTCAAACAGAATTATCAGTTACTGCCGATCAGCTTAATCTCATCCTTCCTTTACCGGTATGGAACATGGATTTTTACCAGGTAGACAACATCATTGAAAGCACAATGAGCAATCAGAATATTTTCGGAATTATAGTCAGGATTGAAGATGCTTCCCGAATACGCGCAAGAGGTCCAAAGTGGGAAATTGTGATTACGGAAAAGGAATTCCCTGCTGTAGGGCTGTTGTCTGAACAGAGAGAGATAAAATATTCAGGCCGTACTATCGGTATTTTTAAAGTGTTCGCAAGCACCAGGTTATTTAAGCAAAATTTGAAAAAAATATTTATTATGACAATATTTTTTATTCCGGTATTTGTCGTAATTATGATATTCAGCCTTTATTCTTTGCTTTATAAAGCGATTCTGAAACCGGTTTTAAATATTGAGCAATATGCTCATTTCGTGAGTTCGGGTGAAGAAAAAGGTTTAAAGATCAAAGGAAGTTATTTTCAGGGAGAACTTTATTCTTTAAAATCCTCGATTGAGAAAATGGTGAGCGCACACGAGCAGCGTTTTGTTAACCTGCAGCATGAAATGAAGCTCCGCATTGAAAGCGAACAGCGCTTCAGTACAATATTCAATTCGGTCAACGATGCTATTTTAATCCAGGATTTACAAAATGGTGATATTCTTGATGTTAATCACAGGATGTGTATGATGTACGGATATACCCGTGAAGAGGCCCTTTGTTTAAAGATCGGGGATCTGGGTTCCGGCGACCGTCCTTACAGCCAGGCTGATGCATATGTATGGTGTGAGAAAGCGGTAAAGGAAGGGCCGCAGAGCTTTGAATGGATGGCAAAGGATAAGTATGGGCATCTGTTCTGGGCAGAGGTGAACATGGAACGTACGGTCATCGGAGAACTTGATTGTCTTCTGGTAACGGTACGCGACATTACAGGCCGTAAGCAGGCCGAACTGGAAATTAAAAAACTGAATGAAGAGCTTGAAAAGAGAGTCGTGGAGCGTACAAAACAGCTTGAAAGCACAAATAAGGAATTGGAGTCATTTTCCTATTCGGTTTCGCACGATCTGCGCGCACCCCTGCGTGCTATAGACGGATTCAGTAATATTCTGATACAGGAATATTCAAATATGCTTGATGAGGAAGGAAAGCGCATCTGCGGAGTAATAAGTTCCGAAACAAAAAGGATGAGCCAGTTAATAGATGATTTGCTGGCATTTTCACGTCTCGGCAGATCTGCAATGAGAGTCTCAAAGATAAACATGAATGAGCTTGTTAAGTCAGTATTAGCGGAATTTACTGCTGTGTATGACATGTCGGAGGTGGAACTTCATATAGATGACCTGCCTGAAGCAAAGGGCGATTATAATTTAATTCGCCAGGTATGGACAAACTTGGTTTCCAATGCATTTAAATTTTCTGCAAAAAAGGAACGTCCGGTAGTGGAAATCAGGGGTAATATTGAAGATAACAATATTATATACTCGATAAAGGATAACGGGGCAGGATTTGACATGCAGTTCTCAGAAAAACTATTTAATGTTTTTCAGCGTCTTCACAGCGCAAAAGAGTTTGATGGCACCGGGGTGGGCCTTGCGATCGTAAAGAGAATTATTCACAGACATGGTGGGGATTTATGCGCTGAAGCTGAGCCGGGCAAAGGCGCTGAATTTATATTTTCCCTGCCGAACATTTAAACAAATCTCAAAATTATGAGTTCACATGAATAGCTGGTAATATATTTCAATCTATAACGTGAATCAGTTAATCTTGAGATAACTAGTTACTTGTAAATAAGCAAATGACTGCTAATAACGATAAGAATTATTCAATGCACAGTTAAAGATGCTTTTTATTTAATAAACAATTCTTCAGGCACGTTTTTTGATCCCCAGTATCTCTGGATTATTATTTTGTACCTTCCGTCTGCCTTTATTTTATATAGTCCATTATTTAACTTTTTAGCTATATAAGCAGATTCTTTATTTGCACTTTTGTATACAAGCCCGCTGGATGCTATATACCAGGGTTTTTTTATAATTTTAAAATTATTTACTTCATTTTCATAGAATCTATTAATTATATTAAATGCTTTAATCTCACTTTCGTTAATAAAGTCGGTACGGCCTGCAATCAGCATTTTAAAACCTGTAATGCTATCATCATAAAAAGCAAGTTTAACCCCTAGTTCTTCTATTTCTTTTGCAGTTGGCCATCCCCTTGGTGCCATAACGGTCATTCCTTTTAGCTCCTCAAATTTTTTGAAAATGTGTTTGCGTTTTTGATTGGGTGTGTAATAGAAATAAAAAGTTCTTATCATGACGATAGGAATATGTCCGAATTCTTCAATATTTTTGTTATATAATCTTGCAAACATATCTGTACCGCCGAACGTAAACGGTACTTTATCGGACATAAACATATTTTGAGCACGCGCAAAAGGGACCCATAAATAATTTATTTTGATCCCGCTTTCTTGCATTATTTCATTAAATATATCAATGAATAATCCGTTCCCAAGCCCGGGAATTTTTTCTTCAGATGCGAGCATAGGAAATTCAGTAATTACTGCTTTTATTTCCTTTGCTTCTGTATTCGCTGTGTGTAATAATAGACAGACTGAGAACAATAAAAATAGCTTTTTCATGTCTATACCTCTTATAATTGTAATAAAATTAGTTTTGTCCGCTTATAATATTATAACTGGTTATGCCATTCTCTTCATTTTCAATTAGTAATATTAATTTTACAATTACCTGACATAAAAGTAAATATATTAATTGATGCGAATAATATTCATAAAAAAAGATGTTTATGGCGCTAATTTTTTTCTCTTAGAAATAATCAGTTGAAATGCTTTATGTGTACACACAATTCTTCCTGATTCGAACGGTCTGCAACAATAACCGGAAAAAATTATTGTAAGAAAAACATAATATTATTTTCTCCTTGATTTTAAAGTGATTATTGCATAACAATTGAGTGCATTAGGGTAATGTTTCTTTGGTGCCTGAATTCAGGGGGAGGATTTTAAATGAATATCAGTTTTTTTGATATATGAATGAAAATAAAAAATTATTTAAAATGAGTTGTATAAATCGGAATTTATCTATTCAGGAGAAATTTTAATGACAGATTATTCAAATGCTTCGGCTGCTGAACTGCAAAAGCCGGAGAACTTTAAGTTTGACTTTATACCGGTTAAAAAACATAATTTAATGATTGAATGGGCATACCCGGAATTCCAGAGCATATGCCCGGTATCCGGCAGGCATGACCAGGGCACGCTTACCTTGAGGTACAGGCCGCGCGAAAAACTGCTCGAGAGCAAGTCAATGCGTGAATACCTGAGCATGTGGCGCAATCTGCATAACTGGCAGGAGCAGATCACTGAGGAGATCGCGGATGCCGTTTACAAAGTGCTGGAGCCGGCAGCGCTTGAAGTAAAGATCGAATGGGCGCCGAGAGGCGGAATTTTTGCGCGTACAATTTCCAAAAAAGGCGGGGAGATTTAATATTCCTTCAGAAAATGCCGGGGTAATGAACGTATGGAATAAACCGGCATAAACGTATCAGTGTATTATAATGATATGCGCACTCAAACGTGAATCGCTCTATATGAACAATAAAAAAGGGAAACAACTTTGTTTCCCTTTTTGGTAGAAATTCCAGGCAACAAAAGACGTATTGTCTTTATTAAAAGAAAGCCCTAATGCCTGCGGATATGCCCAATTTCTGACCGCTTATGCTTTCGCCGTTGCTATACTTAACATATGGTGAAAGGAGTATTTCGCCGTATGCTGAGAGGTGTTTTCCTAACATATACACAGCTCCGCCATGCAGCCTTAATTCAGTGGTTTTTTCTTTTGCGCCGTCATATTTATTTTGCTCATATATAAGTCCTGCTCCGGCATAAGGAAGCACAGGAGCTTTAATAAATGAGAAATAATAATTTGCCATAGGGCCGAATAAAGTGGTTTTTGTTTTTACACCGCCATTCTCATCACTGATATAGCCTACCTTTCCACCAACAGATAGGTCGTCCATTACAAAGTACTGAACATCCGGCTCAAGTCCGACTGCTAAGAATGAGAAATAGGATGATTCATCCAGATCGCCTATACCTGTCCAGTAAGAAAACAGGGGCAAACTTACACTAAAATTACCTTTTACAGCTGGATTGGTTGCAGCAAAAGCCGGAACTGTAAGAAGGACTAATAGAACAGCAATAACAAGTTTTTTCATAGAAATTACCTCCATATTTATATTACTAATGAAAATTTATTTGCATGAAAAACAATTTTTTCATTCCGGCAACTATAAAAAGATAAAAAAACAAATCAACAAATATTTTTATTAATAATTGACTAATTTAAAATCAAAAATAGATTACCCAAATATGAAAATATTCAGTGAAATTCCGAATAAACCTGGGGCGTTCTCCAATCCAGTCCTTACTATAGGCACATTCGACGGTGTTCATGCAGGGCATCAGAAGATTCTGCAGACTCTCTTTATAGTAGCTAAAGAAAGGAATGCTGACCCAGTTGTCCTGACATTTGAGACTCATCCGAGAAAAGTTCTCTTCCCCGCCACACCACCGCGGATTCTTACTTCGAAAAGTGAAAAAATAAAAGCCATACTTGAAAACGGAATTGAAAATATTATTATGTTGCAATTTTCAAAAGCAATGGCTAATATGCATGCTGATGAGTTTTTACATAAGATGATAATTGATAAAATCGGGATTGCTCACCTTGTTGTCGGGTATGATCATGCGTTCGGAAAAGATAGGGATGGCAACTTTAATTTTTTAAATGAAATGTCAAAAAAATACGGATTCGGGATAACAAGAGTTGAGCCAAGAAATTATCATTCTGCTCCGATTTCCTCCACATGGATAAGAACTGAAATTGAAGACGGGAATATATCGTTTGCCAATATTCTGCTCTCAAGGAGATACAGTCTATTTGGCAGAGTTGTAAAGGGAGACGGAAGAGGCACGAAATTGGGATTTCCGACTGCAAATATTATCCCCGAAGATGCCGATAAGGTAATCCCGAAAGACGGCGTTTATGCTGTTAAGGTTGTCATCAATAACAGCATTAAGAAAGACGGAATGCTTAACATCGGGACAAATCCGACTTTTTCAAATACGGAGAGAACCATTGAAGTAAATATTTTCAATTTTGACAGGGATATATACGGTGAAACTCTTGAGATTGATTTTTACGACAGGCTGAGAGATGAAATAAAATTTGATTCGCCCGGATTCTTAAAGGAACAGCTAATTAAAGATAAAAAAAAGGCGCAGGAATTATTAATATGATTCTGAATTCATTAAAAAAATTCGATGATATATCCTGTTATACATATCCTTTCCCTACAGGCAGATTATATATTTTCGGGAACAAGGAATCCTTAAAATTGATTGCTTTCGGGCATTGTATAAATCATAAAAAAGAAATTGAGAAAAGATTCAAGGCTTCTGTTACGGACGAGATCGAAAAGGCAATCGAATTTCTTGACCGTTATCTGATCGGTGAAAAAGGCGAAGTGCCCAATCTTGACCTCGGGTCTTTCACAGATAAGGAAAAGAAAGTATATAACGAACTGATGAAAGTGAAATTCGGTAAAACTATTTCATATAAAGAATTGTCGGAAAAAGCCGGCATTAAAAACGGAGCCCGGTTCGTCGGCAGCACTATGGCGCGGAATTATTTTCCGATATTTATTCCATGCCACAGAGTTGTTAATGCAAGCGGTGTAATAGGAAATTTTTCAGCAGGAAGAGCGGTTAAGAGTTATCTTTTGCAGCATGAAAAAGTATTATCGAAATGACATTCAAGATTTGCGATAGGTCTGATATATCTGGCATATGGCATAGAGTATTGTACTAAATGGACATATTAGAAAATCTCCCTATAATACATTTAAATACTGCCGACAGCTGGAGGGGGGGGGAAAAGCAGGCTTTTTATTTAACATCCAGCCTGCATCAAAGAGGATTTGTAACTTATTGTATATGTCAAAAAAATTCACCGCTTCATGAAATGCTCAGCGAAAACAGACTCCCGCATTTTCCTGTCAGGATGAGATCTGAGCTCGATATTATTGCCGCTGGAAAGATTTCAAAGCTTCTGAAAAAAACAGACGCAAAAATCCTTCACATGCATACTTCCCACGCACATTCGCTCGGATATCTAGCTAATTGTTTTTATAAAGTTCCTGTAAACATTGTATCGAGACGCGTTGACTTTAAGCCTGGAAAAAATTTTTTCAGCAGGCTTAAGTATGGTTTTCCGGACAAATATATTGCTGTCTCAAAAGCCATCAGAGACATACTCATAAACTACGGCATGTCTGAGGAAAAGATAACAGCTGTATATTCAGGGGTTGATCTGATTCAGTATAAAAATATTAAATCAGATTATTTGCTGAATGAATTCAGCATGCTTCCAAATATCAAAAAAAAAGTCAAGCTTGCCAATGTCGCAGCGCTTACTCATCAGAAAGATCACGCGACTCTTCTCAGAGCAGTCGGAATTATTATCAAAAAATTTAATAATTTTATTCTTTTTATCACGGGCGACGGTGAATTAAAAGATTCACTGATTAAATTACGCGATAGGCTTGGGCTTGGTGATCATGTAATATTTACCGGATTCAGAAATGACGCATTGAATTTAATTGATTTTGCGGATATTTTTATTATGTCTTCAAGGCTGGAGGGGCTTGGTACTTCAATAATTGATGCGATGGCTTTAAAAAAAGCGATCATAGCCACTGATACAGGCGGGATTCCTGAGCTTATCCGTAATGAAGAAAACGGCATACTCGTCCCGAGAGAAAATTCTGAAGAACTCGCCGGGGCAATTGTTAAACTAATTCAGGATAAAAGCCTGCGGAGGAAACTATCACGCTGTGCATTTAAAGATGCTCAGGATTATTCAATTGAGAATACCGTTAATAAAACGATAGATATATACAGAGATTTATACTGTGTGTATTTGAATAAAACCGGGTGAGCGGCTGCACTAAATATAATACGTCTTTACTTTATTAAATATACAGAATTTTCAACATTGAAGTTTAAAAAATTATAATTATAACCTACTCCTCAATCTCCGGTGTTTTAGATCCGGGACGGAACCATGTCACCGGACGATAATGCCGGGCAACAAATCCATCCTGTTTGAATTTAGGGTAACCAAGAGTTAGAACCGACTCAACTTTCCACGGCTCTTCAAATCCCAGTTTGGATTTTAAATCCGGAACATAATTAACTGCGTTCCCGAAATTGGTCCAACAGGCGCCCAGGCCAAGCGATGCAGCTGCTATGTTCATATTCTCCCCGCATATACCGACAGACATGGAAGGATCATTCATGCATCCATGTCCTCCTATAAATATAAGAGCCGGTGCGTTAAAAAATACCGGAAGCTGCTTTAATGCTATGCACTTAATACCGTATTGGGTACGCGTATCAAAAATACCGGGCGATGTAACCCAAAACAGATCAATTGTTTTTTGTTCGTCTTTGAATGCAGAATATTTCTCTGCCCAGAAGGCCTGACAGGATTCTTCCATCTGTGCGATGAATACCGGATCAGTGACGACAGTGAATTTCCATGGCTGATGGTTGCCTCCGCTTGGGGCGAATCGTCCTGCTTCCAGAATCCGGCGGATGAGATGATCCGGCACAGGATTATTCTTGAAGTTGCGTACGCTTCTTCGGGATAAAATGATACGTTCTATTTCATTCCACTTGTCAGGATCACCATTGGCATTTTTGGGATTGACGGGCATTTTAACAGGCGGATTTCCAAAATAAAAAAAGCTGTTTTCATTATGACAAAATATCTGGCCAATAGATATTGCATCTTCAGGGCAGGCGACTATACAATTAGAACATGAAAAACAAATTGCGTCATTTTTTATCTGCGGATACTTTTTGTTTCTTATTTCCATGCATTTGAACGGGCAGCTTTGAATGCAAAGCCCGCAGCCGGTGCATTTGCCGGTATTTATTTTTATTGCGCCATTCTGGAATTTTCCAGGGCGAAGCATGGGCTTGAGATTTTCAAAAGTTGCCGTTTCCTTTCCCATCTTCAACTTCGCAAGTAATTCCAGTGTTAATCCCTTCATGAGTTAACCTCTTTAATTGATGAATTTGGGTTTTTTGCAACAATATTTGATTATTGATCACTTTCTGCCGAATCCGACCCTCACTTTCCGAAATCAGCCGCAGCATTTACTTGCATATTAATTCGGTTTTTTAAACATTAAAATATTACCACTTTTTAACGGAATATCTTCTGTGGATAACTTTATGGCAGTCTTTAGTCGCCTGAGTTGTTGAGTGTATTTATTAGGGGGAAACAATATATTTATTTAAAAAAAAGTCAATTGCATTTTCTGCTACTTTTAGTGTAGTAGTTGCCTGACTTCAAGTATCAAGTGCGACAAATAGGGAAAAAGATAATAGCCTCATAGAGAAACAATCATAGGATTGGATCGACGAA
>JAFGSG010000029.1 GCA_016934735.1 Spirochaetota bacterium
GAAGAAGAGAAGAAGCTGCCTTTTAACAAACGGGATATGGCACGAATTTCATTCATCGTAAATAAAATTCGTGAAATGCCAAACGCAAAAAAAGCTATCGAATATTTCGATAGTGAAAAAATTTTTGCGGATGTTGAAGAAAAACAGATCATCAGTTCTATAATTTTCGATCCGTTTTTTCGTAATGTTTTCAGATATTATGATAAATTATTTGAAATTGAATAATTCGTATTATACAGATCATCATTTATTATATTATTTCACTTTTCAATATCCGCTTCGTTGTCGTATCCTGCTTTCTCCCAGTAACCCATATAAGGCTGATCCGATAATTCTATACGTGTAACCCATTTGACCCACTTGTATCCCCATTTTGATTCAGCCACAACCTGCAGGGGAAAACCGCGCATGGAATCGAGCTTTTTCCCGTTGATTTCATATGCGAGCATAATGTCCTTTCGGATTATATCTTTATATGATAATGAAGAGGAATAGCCGTCTGCGGCAAAAAATATCACTGTTTGCACTTCTTTTTTTAGTTTTGCAATTTTAAACAATTCGGCTAAACGCACACCCTTAAAAAGCAGGTGTTCGTCCCAGCCTTCAATGCAGTAAAGAGTTATTGCGCGTTTTACAGAAGGCAGAGCAAGCAGCTCATTATAACTCAGCGATAATGACTGCCGGAGCAGGCCTGTTACCTCAAGCCTGTATTTAATTAAGTCCACAGACTGCGGGCCTTTAATGGAATTGTCGTATTTCCTATCAAATGGAGAGAGCGGTTTCCCTTCGTACTCGCGTATCTCGCCGGCAGAGCAGGCCAGCGAGCTAAATGTTAAAAATATTATTAAGGATATTTTAACAAAGTCTTTCATAATGGATAACTCCTGCTGATAATATAATCTTTAAGCCACATGTATCATAACAATCGCTAAAGATAGCTTAATAAAAAAATTTTCTTCAAATTGCTCACTTGCTTTCATCAATCATTTAATTTTTTTAGATTATCCCGGAACCGCATATTTTAAAGTTCTCTTTTAAAATGATAATAGTAGATATTTTCCTTACTATTAAAAATTACAGCAATCAACTCCCAGCCATCTACACCAAATTCATTTAGATCAGAGGAAGATAAAATATAGTCATTTGTTAATACTTTATACTCAAATTTACTCATAAATTTCCTCACGGTTTATTTATAGAAATCTTTTAAGAAAGCTGACCTTAAAATCTGATCTTATTGCCATTTAGGTTTCTCTCATAGAGTTTGCCAGCCTGCGGCGAAGTGGGTGATTCCTGAAAGAAAGATAAACCATTTTCAGACACTAGCATTCTTAAATATAAATTTCAATCAATTATTCATGCTGATCCTGTTTTATGTGAGCAGATAATATTACAAATTAATCAGCTCACAGATCCGTCCTCTGATATTTTCTAATCACAGTTTTGTGCAGGGAGCGAGGTAATTTTCTCCAAAAAATCCTCAAATCAACTTGCCTCTTCCGGATTTTTTTTATACTTTATTATGATTTGCATAAAATCATAATTTTTTGCTGAAAAAGTAAATTTTATTTTAAGATATCTTATCCGGTATTTACCCCGCCCAGCGGGCGGGTGACTTGCTGATAAAAAAATTCTGTTAAATAACAAATCTCCGCATTCCTGTGCGTATACTTCGAAAGGATAACAGAATGCATTTCAGCATAATAACGCAGA
Source organism: Spirochaetota bacterium (assembly GCA_016934735.1). Classification (GTDB taxonomy): domain Bacteria; phylum Spirochaetota; class UBA4802; order UBA4802; family JAFGDQ01; genus JAFGSG01. The sequence goes on from JAFGSG010000029.1 coordinate 1,714, forward strand.
TACATTTTAAATTACAAAAAGGCAGTTATTTATGGAAACTATCAGAAAGATTAACCGATGGGACAGAAGAAGATCAAACAAAAGGCTGCGCAGATTAAAAGAAACGGAAAAATACAGGGCAGTAGAAAAATCGCTTGATACCCTGAACATAAGACTACCCGAGCTTAATGAAAAGCAGAAAAAAGAAATTGAAAGCGACCTTATAAAGAAAACAGCAGGGATAAGGCTGTAAACTGCTGCATTTGATTTATAAATGCAGATTCTGCTGATTTTTCCTGTTAATTAAAGCTCCGGACGGAGATCAGCACGCAGGCAAAATTTTGTGCATATTTACTTTCTTCACGATTTTCTTCCGCTCTTTGGGCGGGACGGATTTCTGGCTATATACTATTTCTCAGCGCTTCCTCAATGTCCGGATATTGAAATTTAAATCCTGCATCCAGCAGCCTGCCGGGTATAACACGCTGACCTTTCAATAGAACCGAACCGAACTCTCCGAGTATAAGTTTAATAATAAATCCGGGACTCCGCATGAATGAAGGGCGGTGAAGAATCTTTCCGATAGCCTTTCCAAGCTCTTTATTTATGACCGGATTGGGTGAACACAAATTTACAGCACCGGATATTTTCTGATGCTTGAGCAAAAAGATAAAAGCCTCTGCCAGGTCATGCACATGCACCCATGAAAACCATTGCTGTCCGCTTCCGAGCGGGCCGCCTAGGAAGTACTTAAACAAAGGGAACATCAGGCCCAGCACTCCGCCGTTCTTGCCAAGCACGATGCCGAATCTTGTGATGATCACTGACGCAGCTTTTTTCGTTGCAAGTAAAGCCTCCTGTTCCCAATCGTAAGCCAGCCTGGCGAGAAAGTCATCGCCTGCAGGAGAAGATTCACTCAGTTTTTCATCCTCATGAAAGCCGTAGTATCCCACAGCCGACGCACTGAAAAAGGTGATACGCTTTGAATTATCCGGCAATGCTTCTACAAGATTTCGGGTTGTATTTATGCGGCTGGAACGGATAATTTCTTTCTGCTTCCGCGTCCAACGGGTGAAAATTGATGCTCCGGCAAGGTTGATGATGACATCATGTTCCGCAACAAATTTCTGCCACGGGCCTTTAACAGTAGGGTTGCCCTCCAGATACGTCAGTCGGGAAATCTTTCCCCCAGTACTGACAGGAGATGAAGTAAGAATGGTGACATTATAGCCGTTCTTTATAAGATGCCCAGCAAGGTAACTCCCTACGAAACCCGTACCTCCGGTTATGAGAACATTCATTTTGCGGACCTCCATATACTCTATTTTTTATCGCCGATGAGCGGCAGTATTTTGTCTATTTCAAAATAGATGAGAAATCTGGATTCAGCTTTATGCTCGCCTCCAATTACGTTATGCTTCTTCCTGCGGATTTCATCGATTAACGGACTATCCTTTTCTTCGCGGATCTTTTTCAGGTAAAGTCTTTTACCTTCGTAACAACCGTCTTCTTTAAAAAGATAAACCGCATAATGATTGGCCTGCAGATTGGCATGCGTTAACCTGTCTGCAGCAATAAAAGCAACAGTATTATCGTCCATAAAATGTGGACGGCTGTAGATTGCAGCGTTTATCTTTCCGTCTTTATCTGCTGTGGAAATTATTCCCACACCTTTCGAATTTTCAAAATATTCACTGAGTTTCATCCTTTCTCCTGTTGTTGTAATATTTCAATATCCTGAAGCCAAACAATCCCCATACTTACCCGCAATAAATTAAATAATCAAATCATATAGCTGAAAAATTATCATTATCGCCGGCGGGGTAAATATCATTATTCACCAAGAACTAGATTGAATATTACAATAATAAAAATTTATCTTTTATAAAACGCTTAAAAAGCCTGTTCCATGTATCCCAGTTATGATCCCCCTGCAATATATATATCTGATCACCGGGAAGTATATCAGACAGCAATTTATTTGCAAAAGCAAATTCATCATCCTGCCCATAACCCATAATAAGTTTAGGAAGATTGTGTTCAGGATTTGAATATTGTTTAAGCCAATGCCATAATGAACGCTGGTAATCATCTGTTGATACTGGTTCTTTCGGAGTCCATTTCAGGAGTCCTCCGCTATTATTTATTTCACTGATTATTTCTTTATCTCCAAGGAATGGTGAAAATAAAACAAGCCCGTTTAGACTTTCCGGATGCTGCTGTGCATACAGCAAAGTTCCTATTCCGCCTATCGATATGCCTAACATCCATATATTTTTATATCCTTTCTGTCTGGCGGGAACAATTACGTCTTTGTAAAGGCGTGGAATAAGATTTTTTTGATAATAGTATCCGAAGTGAGCGTCAACAACGATCACATCGAAAGCCAATCCGGAGTCAATAATCAATTCAATAAATCCATTCGTTTTAAAATCTTCCGGTTTGTCACGTCTGCCCGGAAGCATAACAAGGAGATTTCTCGATTGATCTTTTCCGGTTATGAAATGAACAGTATCAATTGGATTCTTTGTCGGGTATATTATTGAACAATTCAGAAATAAAAAGAATAAAATTAAAGAGAGATTTGGATATAATTTCATAACATATTATCCATAAAAATCAGTCTGTCTATACTATATTTAAAATAAAAGCAAGATAATTTTATAATTGAAAGATAGTAATCTTTTCACTGCGTATAATGAAATACGCATAAAAGCCTGTTTCATCCAGGTTCATTTATAAATATACTGTATCCCCAGAAAGGACTCAATGCACTCAAAAAGTTCATGCTCCAGGAAAGGCTTCAGCAGATATTCGTCTGCCCCCGCATTCTGCGCCTTTTGCCTGTCCTCCTGGAACACGCCGGCGGTTATTGCAATGATAGGCGTTTTGTTTTCCTCTAGTGATCTTATGCCACGGATCGCATCATAACCGTCCATGACAGGCATCCGGATATCCATCAGGATCATGTCCGGCGGGTCAGTCTTGAATTTCTCTATTGCTTCATTTCCATCCTGAGCCGTTTCCACTTCGAATCCGACAGATGTAAGCATCATTTTTAATAAGTCACGATTATCCGCGCGGTCGTCCGCAATTAAAATCCTGTACTGCTTCTGTCCGGGTTTTAATCCAATAACCTGTTTTTTCAGGTCTTTATCTTTAATGAAATCCTTACCCTTTTCAATATCAATTATTAAAGTAAAACAAGCTCCCCGCCCATAATTTTAGCATATTCCTGGCTAATCGCAAGGCCAAGGCCTGTGCCGCCTTCTTTGATTCCTTCTTCGGTCTGTCCGAATTTTTGAAACACCTTGGCAATGTCTTTTTCTGCTATCCCAGGCCCTGTGTCTTCAACTTCAATTGTAATACGATACTTATCGCCTTCCTGTTTTCCATAGGCGCGCAGAGTTATTCCGCCCTCTTTGGTGAACTTTACAGCGTTGCCTATAAGATTAATTAGTATCTGTCTCAATTTTCCTTCATCGGAGACAACACATCTGGGCAGATCTTCGGAAATGTAAAAAAATAAAGTCAGATCTTTCGACTCAGTTTTCACCCTGAACATAGCTTCAATTTCGTTTAGTAAAGATAAAAGATCAAAGCTTACCGGATTATAAGTAATGCGGCCGGCTTCTATCCTGGATAGTTCCAGTATATCATTTATTAATGCCAGCAAATGTTCGCCGCTTTGGTTTATTGTTTTAAGCCACTTAACATTCTTTTCAGAGACTCCATTGTCATGCTGCATTAACTCAGAAAATCCAAGTATCGCATTCAATGGAGTCCTGATCTCGTGCGACATTCTGGATAAAAAAGTACTTTTTGCACGGTTTGCAATTTCAGCAGCTTCCTTTGCTTTTACAAGATTCTTTTCTATTTTTTTATATTCCGTAATGTCTCTGTTTATGCCCACAATTCCCATAATATTGCCATCTCTGTCCCGCATAGGTATTTTTGTAACTTCAACCCAGCGTTCTTTTCCGCTTGTGTTTATAATATGATCTTCGTAATTAATAATCTTCCCGTCATGCTGCAACAGAGAATATTCATTTGCATATGTTTTTTCAGCCTCTTCACGCGGTAAAAAATCAAAGTCGGTTTTGCCTAAAATATTCTTAAAGTGAGACAGCCCATAATTATTCAGCACATGAAGATTTGCCATAATGAACCTGTTTTCCTTATCTTTAGCGTAAATCTCGTCAGGCAGGCTGTCGATCAATGTACGCAGCATATTGCGGCCTCTGATCAATTCGTCTGTACGTTCCCTGACCAGTTCTTCAAGGTTATCGTGATACTTTTTCAACTCTTCATACGCTTTCTTGCGTTCAGTAATGTCGACATTCACTTCAAGAATCATAGGCGTACCGTCTGCATCATAGAAAGGGAAATCATACACATCGATGATGGTAGCATTATCTCCAATAGTCGCTTCCCAGCGATGAGGCTCACCGGTTTCTAAAACCCTGTATGCTTCACAAAAACCGCACGGCTCAGTATTCCCAAAACAATACTCATAACAGTGCCTCCCGTGCGACTCGCCGAATTTTTCCCTGAAAGCCCGATTTCTAAAGGCGACATGATAATCCGGAGTCAGCAGGCACACCATCATCGGCATATTTTCAAGCACGTTGTAGAACCGCTGCTTCTCAGTCAGCAGCTGCTCCTCCGCCAGCTTATGTTCAGTGATATCACGGGAAATGGATATAACTGAAACGAACGATCCGTCAGACATGACTTCAGGTACAAACTTAATATTAAAGTAACGGAAACCATAAGAGGTCTCGAATGCTCCTTCGGAGTTAACCATTTGTCCTGTTCGGAAAACAGCATCAATGCATGCCTCTAATTTAAGAGCTCTTTCCATTGGGATTCCGACTTCCCTTAGTGTTTTACCTATATCTTCTTCAGGAGAATGATTCCAGATTTTTGCAGCAGCCCGGTTTACATATAAATGCCGGTATTGCCTGTCAAACCGCACAATTGAATCAGGAGAACTTTCAGCTAATGACCGGTACTGTGCCTCAGAATGCTTCAGGTTTAATGATGCCAGCATGCTGTCCGTGACATCCAGAATCATTCCGAAAGAACGGATAACCTTGCCGGATTGATCTTTTTCATGCTCGCATTTCTCACGCACATATCTTACTTCCCCGTTTGTCTTTCTTATAATTCTGTGCTCGGTCTCATAGCCGGTACTCCCCTTCCCTAAAGAATCTAAATATGCCTTATTAACCGCCTCTCTGTCGTCAGGGTGTACAGCATCGAGGAATGCCTCATATGTCGCGGCAAACTCATTCGGACTGAAGCCGAATATACGATGCACTTCATCTGACCAGATAAGGCGATTATTCGTAAGGTCAAGCTCCCAGTTGCCAAGGTGTGCGATTTCCTGTGCACGTTTAAATCTTTCCCTGCTCTCAGCCAGCGCCTGTTTTGCCTGTATACTTTCAGTTACATCAGCAATATTCCCATATACGCGCATTACTTTGCCGTTTTTTGTCTCTGCCTTACCTATTGTACGCACCCATAATGCATTCCCCTTCGCGGATCTGAATCGAAGCGTCAGATCATAAGGTATTCCCTCAGACACAGCTCTGTTATATGCATTCTCTATAATCGGACGGTCTTCGGGAGCATAAAAGGAAATATCCTGAGCGATATTATCAGGATCATAATCGTCTCTGAATACTTCGTAAATGTGATACACTTCATCTGTCCAGAATATCCTGTCAGTTCTCAGATCATACTCCCAGCCTCCTGCCTTTGTTATCTGTTGTGTCTCCTTCAGAATAGATTCGCTTCGCTGCAAAGCAATTGCCATTTTTTCACGTTCATGCTGCCTTATTAAAAGCTTGCTGAGTAAGACAGTCCCAAGCGGAAAAAGTAAAATAACCGGCAGGCCGACATTTTTGAGCACATACAGCGGATCTATACCCGGAAGCGAAATCATTAATAGCAGCATGGAAATATGGACTACAACTCCAAACAGATATAAATTAACCCATGACAGATTGGTTATGTTTTTCTTATTAAGATAACGCCATACAAGGCCTAATGCACCGGATACTGCCATGACGGCAATTCCAGCCCATACGCCTGATCCGCCGAGATAGAAACGATAGACAGCTCCCATAAAAACAGCCAGAAATGTTGGGATTATTCCAAAAAAAAGGCCGGATGTGGAAATAAGGATAGAGCGGGTATCGAACACAATACCCGAAACCAGCACCCATGGATTGAGCATAACAAGAATACAAATTGTCCCTAATACAAGCCCGTTAAACAGCTGATGCCATTTTGATTTGCCATTAAAAAATTTATTGTTAGTTATATTATAAAACAATGTAAGAGACAGTAGAAGAGCTGCGTTATTAACAAGGGCAATAACCGTCGATTTGTCCATGGTTAGTATCTCGTAAAAGCAATAAAATCAATGATAAATATTACATTATTATAGAAGATACTTAATAAAATGACAAGATTTTAATTGATAAAATACTTAAAGTGATATTGCTGCTCAACTACTAATAGGGAAATACCCACAGCTTTGTTTATATCACCGACAACGACGAATTTAAACAGTCTTCCGGAGTATTGCATGTAGTTTTAATTTTTAAGCGTATAGTGCAATTCTTTCGAACTCCGGTCAAAGGCCAATAGCAATAAGATGCAAGAAATATTAAGTGTGACCTTAATAAATACAGTACATCGAGTTAAAAAACCTTAGTTAATAGAATCCCATTTTGTCCATAAAATTTAAAATTATTTAAATGATGATAACATACTTTAAAAATTTACTTTTCATATGTAATTATCATATTCTTCAATCAAATAACAAATATTTTTTTTGACATCCACAAAAAGACATGTATAATTAATAATAATTTACCGGCATCATAACATAAATCTGACTGAATTCGATAAGTTGGTATTTAATTTATAAAATATTTATGAAAAATACAGCAACAATCAAGAACATCATCCCTAAAATCAAGTGTTCAAGGCAATCGATGCAATTTATAATTCTTTTCATCGTCCAATTATTTTTTTTATGCTTTAATATTTTATCTTTAAATGCAGATGAGCGGACTGTAAAAGTCGGCATCTACGAAAACGCGCCGAAGGTCTTTACCGATGAATCCGGCAGGCCTTCGGGCATTTTTATTGATATTATTGAAAACATCGCAAAAAATGAAGGCTGGCATTTAACGTACATACGCGGCACATGGGTGGAGGGACTGGATCGCTTAACAAAAGGAGAAATAGATCTCATGCCGGATGTAGCATATACGGCAGATCGTGAAAGGATATACAGCTTTCACAAAATCCCGGCTCTTTCCTCCTGGTACCAGGTGTACGTGCCCAGAGGGAGCAATATCCGGTCCATACTGGACTTAGAAAAAAAACGGATTCTGGTTCTGGAACGTTCAGTACAAGAGGCAGCATTTACACGGCTCAGCAAAGGCTTCGGATTAAACAGCACCATAATTTCCTTGCCGGATTATGATACCATGTTTGAAACAGTAGCCAGGGGCGATGCTGATGCAGCTATCACAAACCGTTTTTACGGGATAATGCATGCTGAAAAATTCGGACTTGAAGACACAACTGTTGTTTTCGAACCTTCGGACCTGTTTTTCGCGGCAACACAGGGCAAATCCAAATTATTACTGGATACAATTGACAGCCATCTTGCTAATTTAAAAAAAGATTCTCAGTCAATATACTATAAATCGCTAAAAAAATGGACATCCGAAGAAGTCAGGTTTAAATTCCCCGTCTGGCTGAAAATCCTCGGCCTGTCTGCGGCTATTGTTCTTCTAATAAGCATAATCGGAAGCATTGTTTTAAAACGACAGGTAAATGCGCGGACTATAGAGCTACAGAAAACGCAAAAATTTTTCATGAACATTGTCGAATTTCTGCCTGACGCGACATTTGTAATAGATCAGGATAAAAAAATCATTGCCTGGAATCAGGCATGTGAACTCATGACAGGTGTAAAGAAGGAGGCATTGCTCGACCAGTCTAATTATGCTTATGCTGAACCGTTCTTTAATGAGAAACGCCCTATTTTAATTGACTTGATCAACATGCCCGCACCGGAAATAGAGGCGACATATAAATATGTACAGCGTAAAGATAACAGGATTTATGCCGAGTCCTTTAGCCCGCAACTCAGAGGCGGGAAAGGAGCTTATTTGTGGATCGTGGCGTCTCCTCTCTTCGATCAGGATGGAAAGCGCTGCGGAGCCATTGAGTCTATCCGTGATGTGACAGAGCAGAAGCTCATTGAAGAAGCTTTACGCGAAAGCGAACGCAAATACCGCGAAGTTGTTACTCTGGCAAACAGCATAATACTCCGCTGGTCTCCTGACGGCGAAATTCTTTTTATGAACAAGTTCGGGCTTGAATTTTTCGGCTATACGGGAACTGAATTATTAGGGCAAAAACTCATGGAAACAATAGTACCGGAAAGCGACAGCACAGGCAGGGATTTACGCCCGCTCATGGGAAATATTTGTTCAGAACCGGAAAGATTCAAACGCAATGTGAACGAAAATATCAAAAAGAACGGGGAACATGTCTGGATCGACTGGGCAAATAAAGTGCTGCTCGATGAACAGGGACAGGCAGAAGAAATATTAAGTATAGGCTCCGATATTACTGAACAAAAAAAAGCAGACGATAAAATAAGACAACTGAATAATGAACTTCAGCGGCATGCTGAATTTCTTGAACAGCGGGTTGCGGAGCGCACTTCCGAACTTGCTGCTGCGATGGAAAAGGCACAGGAAGCAGACAGAATCAAATCAGCTTTCCTGGCAACAATGTCGCATGAATTACGAACACCGCTTAACTCAATAATCGGTTTTACTGGCATTTTGCTTCAGAGACTTGCAGGCCCGCTGAACAATGAGCAGGACAAACAATTAACAATGATACAGAACAGCTCACGCCATCTTCTTTCCCTGATCAACGATGTGCTGGATATTTCCAAAATTGAGGCAGGACAACTGGAACTTTCATACCAATCCTTTTCGCTAAGAAGTTCTATTGAAAACACGGTTAAACTGATCAGGCCACTTGCAGAAAAAAAGAACATCGGGATATGGCAGGAAATTTCCGGCAACGTGGAAAATATTACTGCTGACCAGCGGCGCATTGAACAGATAATACTGAATCTGCTTAACAATGCCGTAAAGTTTACTAAAAAAGGGGAAATATTTATCTCATGCAACATTGAAAACGGATTGTGCCATTTGTCTGTTTCCGATACTGGAATCGGCATTGAGCAGGAAGATATTCAGAAACTATTCCAGCCTTTCCATCAAATCGATTCGGGAACTTCCCGCAAAACCGAAGGTACAGGCCTTGGGCTTTCCATATGCAAAAAAGTTCTGGATCTTATGGGCGGCTCAATCAGCGTCCGGAGCAAGATCGGAGAAGGCAGCACCTTCACAATTAAATTCCCCACAGCTATGGAGGATACATTATGAGCAATGATCTTTTAATAATTGAGGACAATGAACAGAACTTATATCTGATGCGCTTCTTGCTGGAAAAAAAAGGCTTCACTGTAATCGCGGCAGAAAACGGCAGAGCTGGCATTGATAAAGCCCTGGAACATAAACCGCTGGCAATTCTGCTGGATATCCAGCTGCCTGAAATGGACGGTTATGCGGTAGCGGCAGAGCTTTTAAAGCACAAAGAACTGGAAGGAATACCTATTATTGCGGTAACCTCTTATGCGATGGTCGGGGACAGGGAACGCATACTTGCCGCCGGAGCTACGGGCTACATTGAAAAACCGATTAATCCGGATACATTTGTGACGGAGATTAAGCAATATTTCCGGGAAAACACCGCAGATAGAGAAGAGTAACATGAACATACTCATCGTTGATGACAGAGAAGATAACCGCTATTTTCTTGAAATACTATTGAAAGGAAACGGTTATGATGTATATTCGGTTTCCAACGGAGCCGAGGCTCTTGAAAAATTAAAATCCGAACGAATCGATTTAATCATTTCCGACATTCTGATGCCCGTAATGGACGGCTTTGAACTCTGCCAGAAAATCAAAACAGACAAAGCGCTGCGTTCCATTCCTTTTATATTTTATACAGCCACATACACAGGCCAGCAGGATGAAGAATTCGCAAAAAAAATCGGAGCGGATCGTTTTATCTTAAAGCCATGCGAACCGGATATATTTATAGAAACTGTGCGTGAAGTGCTCCAGTCCGGAAAAAATAATATACCTGATGATTCCTCCGAAATTCAGCCTTTACCCGAACGGGAAATCCTGAAACTTTATAATGAACGGCTGGTGAGAAAACTGGAACAGAAGATGGAGCAGCTGGAAAAAAGCGAGGAATTGTTTAAAAATCTGTTTAAATACCACGCAGCAGTCAAGCTTATCATTAATCCGGATGACGGCAGTATAATAGACGCGAACGATGCTGCCGTAAAGTATTACGGCTGGCCGTATGAAAAAATTACCCGTATGAAAATACAGGATATCAACATACTCACGCCGGAAGAAGTCGAAAACGCAATGCAAAAGGTCAGAGATGAAAAAAGAATTCATTTCGAATTCAAACACAGGAGAGCTGACGGATCTATTCGCGATGTGGATGTCTATAGCAGCAATATAAAAGTACAGGGAAAAAACCTGCTTCACAGCATTAACCACGACATTACAGAGCGTAAACACGCGGAAATGTCGCTTCAAAAAACCAGGCTTCAACTGCAGCTTTTTATAGAACATGCCCCGGCGGCTATAGCTATGTTTGATAATGATATGAAATATATTGCCACAAGCAGGCGTTTTCTTGAAGATTATAAACTTGGCAACATTGAAGTGGCTGGAAAGTCGCATTATGAGCTTTTCCCTGATATCCCGGACAGGATAAAAGAAGTATACCGACGATGTCTGGCCGGATCAACAGAACGGAGCGAGGAGGATTCCTTCCCGAGAAGCGACGGCAGAACGGATTGGATAAGATGGGAAGTCCGGCCATGGTACGAATATTCAGGGGAAATCGGCGGACTAATTCTATTCTCAGAAGTTATCACTGCACGCAAAGAAGCGGAAAAAGCTCTTCGTGAGAGCGAAGACCGTCTGCGGCATGCCGCTGAAGCAGCAAACTTCGGAACATATTACTACAACTTTGAAAGCGGTAATATATATTTTTCACCTGAACATCTGGCTTTATACGGTCTTCCGTCCGATACCACAATTGAACTGGATACTGACTTAACCGCAAAAGCGCTGCACCCTGAAGACAGGGCTGCGTTTCTCGCGGCGATGACAGAAGCTAACAAGCCTGAGGGAACAACCTCCGGAATACTCGATATTGAATACAGAATTTTCCACACCGATGGGCAAATACGCTGGTTAAGAGCCAGAGGACTAACTATTTTTGACAAATCCGGACATCCGGTCAGGGCCGACGGTATTGTACAAGACACAACAGAACGCAAAAAAGCGGAAGAAAAAATCAAAAAATTGAGCAGAATATACGCCGTACTATCGGAAATAAACAAAGCAATAGTCAAAATAAATGATCAGCAAGTATTGTTCGAAACAGCATGCAAAATAGCAGTCGAAACCGGGGGCTTCAGATTCTGCTGGATAGGATTAGCCGACATTGAACATGACTGCGTCACACCAGTCGCACAATGCGGATTTTCAGAAGGTTTTCTTGAAACAATAAGTATTTCAATTTCTCCGGATAATCCGGAGAGTTACGGACCGGCAGGCACTGCGGTGAGGGAAAAAAAATATAATGTCTGCAACGATACTGAAAACGATAAAAGAATACTACCGTGGAGAGAAGAAGTTTTAAAACGAGGCTACCTTTCCACAGCCGGCTTTCCTTTGTTCATGTCCGGCAATATATACGGAACGATTGTTTTTAATTCCACACAGGTTAACTTTTTCGATAATGAAGAAATCAGTCTTCTCGAAGAGCTGTCATCAGATTTATCTTACTGTGTTGAAATGCTTAACAACGAAAAACAGAAACAGCAGGCCGAAAAAGAACGAGACCGCTTTTTCAACTATTCAATAGACATGATGTGCATAATCGGGTTCGACGGATACTTCAGGCAGCTGAACCCTGCCTGGGGAAAAACGCTCGGCTGGACGAATGAAGAATTAATGGCAAAACCATTTATAAAAATGGTACATTCTGAAGACCGCAAGTCAACTCTTGAAATAGGAAAAAGACTGATGAAAGATGAACATGCTATAATGAATGATTTAAACCGTATTATTTGCGCTGACGGAGCTTACAAATGGCTTTCATGGGATTTAGTTACCCTTCCGAATGAAAAAAATATCTTCGCAGTAGCCAGGGATATAACGGCAACAATTGAAAATGACAAAAAACAAAAGAGCCTGGAAGCCCAGCTTATACAGGCTCAGAAGCTGGAAAGCCTTGGAACAATGGCAGGAGGAATTGCCCATGACTTTAATAATATTCTGAATATAGTTATGGGATATGCTTCGATTCTAAAACTGCCGGATATTAAAAATGACGAAGTCCTGAAAAATGCCGAAATAATTCTGGACGCAAGCAAGAGAGGGGCTGCTCTGGTGAAACAACTGCTGACATTCGCCCGAAAAGGGGAAGCTGCATTCCAGTCATTGGAAATCAATGATACTATTATTGAAATACAAAAACTTCTTAAAGAGACATTTCCGAAAACGATCGTAATTAACAGCGAACTACAGGAAAACCTGCCGCCAATTACAGGGGACAGCACCCAGATCCATCAGATATTATTAAATCTCTGCGTTAACGCAAGGGACGCGATGCAGAATGAAGGCAATCTCACTATTACTACAAAACGACTGGATAGTGAAGCATTAAAACCAAAAAAACCGGACATTGAACCAGGAGAATACATTGAAATTAAGGTTCGGGATACCGGAACAGGGATGGATGAAACGGTCATAAAAAAAATTTTTGACCCTTTTTTCACTACAAAAGAAAAAGGAAAAGGGACAGGGCTCGGGCTTGCGCTTGTATACGGAATAGTAAAAAATCACGGCGGATTTATCGACCTTACAAGCGAGGTCGGCAGGGGAACGACTTTCTACATTTACCTGCCCGCACAGATGCGTTCTGAAGAATTTTATAAAGAACCATTATTAAACGAAGAAAATATTCCGCAGGGCACCGGTACAATTCTTCTTATAGAAGATGAAAAACTGGACAGTGAACTATTAACAACCCTTCTTGTTTTAAAGGGATACAAAGTCATAACCGCATATGATGGATTGCAGGGGATTACTGCATATCAGAACCACATGAGTGAAATATCAGTTGTGATCTCGGATATCGGCCTGCCCAGGCTCGGAGGCGAGGAAGTATTCAAGCAAATCAAAGCAGTAAATCCCGAAGTAAAATTTATTCTGATAAGCGGGTTCATTGACCCTGAAGTTAAAGCGAGACTGCAGGAAGACGGTGTTCTCCAGTTCGTTCAGAAACCATATATGCCCGATGAAATTTTATGGACAATAAAGCGCGTTATTGAAGAGGAATTACAATAATGCAAGCGGGGTGGATTTCTATCCGATAAAGACAAATCAATTAAATATGATCTAATTCCAATCTGTTAACCGGTGATAAAATCCGTTTATGCACAATAATAAACTGTCCGCACACCATTCTGTATTTACGAAATAATATTTTTTTGTAATGAGTATTCTTAATAATTAAACAATTAATTAAAAAATGCAAATGAATAAACAAAAAATATTAATCGTGGAAGATTCGAAAGCCATCGCCAGAATGCTTGCTGATATTTTAACGGAAAATAATTATTTAATAAGCGGCATTGCCGACAGCGGGGAAGAAGCGATAAATATTGTAAGAAAAGCGCTGCCGGATCTGATACTGATGGATATTGAATTAAACGGCAGTATGGATGGGATCGAAGCTGCAAAGGAAATAAACCGGACAGCGGATCTGCCTGTTATTTTTTTAAGTGCAATTGAGAGAATAGAGAATCCTGACCGGATAAAAGCGGTCGGGTCCTATGCCTTTCTTGCCAAGCCTTTCAAAAAAACCGAATTATTATATACCATAGAGATTTCGCTTTATAAACATCAGATGATAATGAAAGTGAAGGAAAGCGAAGAAAGACTGAATAATATCTGGAACAATATACAGACCGCTATTTTAATAATAGATGAAGATTCAAATAGTATAGTCAATGTTAATCCGAAAGCCATGGAGATAATGGGCCTGCCGAGCGAAAGCATTGCAGGACATAACAGAAAAGAATTCTTTATTAATTTATACAATGCGGATCTTTTAAAAGATGCGCATTATAACGATACTATTACAAGAGAAGCAATACTGATTAATAAAAATAAAGAACGAATCCCGGTTTTTATAACAACAAAAATAATCAAAGTCGGAGGAAAACACTATTCCATAGTAAGCTTTATTGACACGAGCGAACAGAAGAAGAACGAACAGGAAATAAGAAATGCCAGAGATGAGATACAAAACCTTCTTTCATCGCTTGTCACAATACTGATTGGAATTTCCACAAAAGACGAAGTGACTCACTGGAATAAAATTGCAGAGAAAACCTTCGGTATACATGCCCGGGATGTGATTGGAATGCCGCTTACTCTATGCAACATCAAATGGGACTGGCCGGTAATTTATGAAGGCATATCCCGGAGCATAACCGATGATAAACAGGTCAGATTAAACGACCTGCATTTTACTGACAGCGGTAATAATGACGGCTTTCTGGATATAACCGTAAATCCGATTAAAGATAAAGACAGCGCCCTAAAAGGATTCATCCTGACAGGCGAGGACATAACAAAAAGGAAACGTCTGGAAATGCGGCTTTCCCATGCTCAGAAAATGGAAGCAATCGGCGAATTGTCTTCCGGAATAGCGCATGAAATAAACACTCCGACGCAGTACATTATGGATAATATTTATTTTCTTCAGGATTCCTTTCCCAAGCTGCTGAATTTATTGAATAAATACAAAGAGCTGTGCAAAGCAACAAGCAACGGAAATAATACCATGGCAGTCCTGACGGAAATAAAAGAAATTAGCTGCAAAGATGACCTGGACTACATATTTGATGAGATTCCTAAAGCAATTTCACAATCCATAGACGGTTTATCAAAGGTGGCAAAAATAGTGAAATCCATAAAAAACTTTGCATATCCTGCTTCAGACACAATGACATTTATTGATATTAAAAATGCCCTTGAAGACACGATCAACATAAGCCGCAATGAGTGGAAATACAGCACGGATATTATAACTCATTTTGACGGCAGTCTGCCTCCGGTCCCATGTTTTCCAGGGGAACTGAACCAGGTATTCCTTAACATAATTATAAATGCAGTTGATGCAATCAAAGAAAAAAATGAAAAGAATCCGAAACAAAAAGGCGTTATTGAAATAAGCACAGGTATCGAAAAAAGCCGGGTAATTATAACAATTAAAGACAATGGCATAGGCATACCTGAAAACATAATCACCAGGATATTCGATCCTTTTTTTACTACAAAAAAAGTGGGAACGGGTACGGGACAGGGGCTGGCAATCGCTTATGATATAATAGTGAACAAACACAGGGGAACGATATTTTATAAATCTGCCGCAGGCAGCGGAACGACCTGCATAATTAAAATTCCCGTATATGAAAAAACAAATAACGGATAATTTACCATGAAACGGATATTATTTGTTGATGATGAAATCTATCTACTGGAAGCGCTTAAGAGAATACTCAGAAATAAAACTGACTGGGACACTACTTTTGTTTCCGGCGCGAAAGAAGCACTTGAGCTTATGAATAATACTCCCTTCGATATTATAGTTGCTGACTACAAAATGCCGGAAATGGACGGACTGGAATTGCTGGCTATTGTTAAAGAAAAATTTAATAATGTAAAAAGAATTATACTGTCCGGGCAGGCGGAATCTGAAATCCATAATAAAGCAAAAGCTATAGCTCATGTATATTTGCCAAAACCATGCGAACCGGAGGTATTGATAGCCACCATTGAAAAATTCAACACTGAATAATTAATATATAACGCGATATGCGGCTTTGCAGGGCTGGATATATTTAAATTGACTTATTCCAATTAAGTAATATTATCAAAAAATTCCTTTTCACTATTGAAAGGGAACCATCCCTAAAAACAGGAGATTGCAATGGAATACAAAATTCTGTTTGTAGATGATGACGAGAACATCCTGTCTTCATTTAAAAGACAGTTCTACGGAATTTACACTGTGCTGACCGCAATAAGCGGAGAGGATGGATTAAGTACCATTGAAAAGGAAGCACCGGTTGCCCTTGTCGTTTCGGATTACCGCATGCCGGAAATGAACGGAGTGGAATTTTTAAGCAAAGTACGCGAAATATCACCCAACACTGTCCGTTTTATGCTGACAGGACAGGCCGATATGGATGCAGTCATTAAAGTTATCAATGAAGGAAGGATATTCAGATTTCTTACAAAACCATGCTTGCCTGATTTAATGAAAAAAAACATTGAAGACGGCATTGAACAGTACAACCTTATCGTTTCGGAAAAGCTGTTACTGGAAAAAACTCTGGGGGGATCGATCAAGGTATTGACCGACATTCTTTCCCTGGTCAGCCCGCAGGCCTTCAGCAGGGCATCGCGGGTAAGGCGGCTCGTACAGGAATTCATTGACAAGATGCATTTAAAAAAACCATGGCAGCTTGAGATTGCCGCAATGCTTTCCCAGATTGGATGTGTAACTGTCCCGGATTTTATAATCTCAAAAGTATACAACAACAAAGAACTGCTTCCCAATGAATTCCCCATGTTCCAGAACCACCCGAGAATAGGCAGTGAAATGATAGCAAATATCCCGAGACTAAAACCCGTGGCAAAGATAATCGAATATCAGGAAAAGCTGTACAACGGCTCCGGAGTGCCGAAAGATGATATAGCCGGGGAGAACATCCCGCTGGGATCCAGGATACTGAAGCTGGCTCTTGATTTCGATTCGCTTATCCAGTCCGGATCGAAAAGAGAAAATATAATGGAAATCATCAATCAGAGAACGAAGCTCGGATGGTATGATGAAAGGCTTGTTAAAATACTGGACCAGCCGGTCGAAAAAAGAAAAAAATTCGTTTCTACAGAAGTAACGCTGAATAAACTGACAGATAATATGATCCTTGCAGATGATCTTTTTAATAAAAGAATGACGATTCTTCTGGGAAGCAAGGGGCAGGAAGTTACAAAATCATTTATTTACAGGCTTATCAATATACACAAAAACGAAGGTATTCAGCAGCCTATTAAAGTCGTATATCCGCTGGATAAATAAAAAACAAAGAAATCCTTCCGGGAATTTTAATTACTGAATTACAATTCACTGACACAAAGCAATAAAAATTAAATACCCTCTCGCTTATAAATCTTTAAGCAATCTCGACAGCAGGCAGGGAAACGCCGACAGCTTTTTTATATCATCCACAACGAAATTAAAAAACTCTTTCAGAGTATCGTGGTCGTTTTGATCTTTTGGCGCATAGCGCAGCTCTCTTAAATCCCAGTCAAAGGCGTATGAGGCAAGATAATTAAAACAATGGATGAACCGCTCGCTGAAATACTGCTTAACCTGGACAACAAGCGGCTCGAATATCAGGATGATTCATTTTTATTTAGAACTGGAGGGTGGAACGGTTATTAGGATTTAGG
This sequence comes from Spirochaetota bacterium, assembly GCA_016934735.1. GTDB lineage: Bacteria > Spirochaetota > UBA4802 > UBA4802 > JAFGDQ01 > JAFGSG01. Next base: position 19,443 of record JAFGSG010000029.1, read on the forward strand.
AAACGCAGGATTTTATTTTGGAGCTGAAGGGAGTCGAACCCTCTACCTCTTGAGTGCGATTCAAGCGCTCTCCCAATTGAGCTACAGCCCCTTATCAATATCTATAATACAAAGAATAATAAATCCGGTAAAAAGGTCAATCTAAAAAAGACCCGTAACGGCAAATCAGAACCTGACTTCAAGTATCAAGTGCGACAAATAGGGAAAAAGATAATAGCCTCATAGAGAAACAATCATAGGATTGGATCGACGAA
>JAFGSG010000030.1 GCA_016934735.1 Spirochaetota bacterium
AGGAACGACTAATGTAGGAGGACTTGTTGGATCGAATGCAGGAACTATCGATGGCGGTTCATATTCTTCTGCGGCAGTCACAGGATCATCCAGCACAGGTGGGCTTGTCGGGTATAATACAGGCAATATTACAGGAGTTGTAGTAGCGGAATGTTATGCTACAGGCGATGTCACCGGAACAGGCACAAGCGAGTATACAGGGGGTCTTGCCGGGTATAATTCCGGAACCATAGTTTATTCATATGTAAATAGTAATACTGTTTCCGGGTACAGCAACACAGGCGGATTTGTGGGCTGGAATGAAGGAACAATAACCAATTCAAATGTAACTATATTAGTAATAGTAGATGGGACTCAATCTACTGGTGGATTTGCAGGATATAATTCGAATTCAATTTCAGATTGTAATGTTACGGGTAATGCAGGTGCGACAGTTTCTGGCGGTACTCAAGTCGGCGGGTTTGTAGGCTATAATTATAGTGCCAGTGCACATATTAACAAATGTACAGCTTCAATTCTCGGAGGAGTGTCCGGTAATTATGCAGGCGGATTTGCCGGAATAAATGCGATCAGCGCCACTATTCAGAATTCCAATTCTTCGGCTAATACCAGCGGAGGTGAAAGGATCGGTGGATTTCTGGGCCGTCTTAATGAAGCTTTAGTTATGACCTGTTATGCTACAGGGAATGCCTCTGGTGTAACCTTTACAAGGGAATATGTAGGCGGATTCGTTGGCGATATTCTTGGTAATAGTAGTGTTGTAAACTGTTATGCAAAAGGAGCAACTTCCGGGGATGATTATATAGGGGGATTTGCAGGACGTATCTATATAAGCAGCAGTATAATAGATAACTGTTATGCTGTCGGAGCAGTAGCTAATATTGCAAATTATGGTGGTTTTGCCGGGGACAGTGCTGTTACAGTAACTGATTGTTTTTATGATGAAAGTACAACCTTTTGTGATGATTCAGGATCAGATGGAAGTCTTGTTGGTATTGGAGCAATTAATGCTGATATGACTGATGAGTTATTACCAAATATTTTTTCAACGGCAGGCTGGGATTTTTCAACTTTACCGGTATGGATCATTGATAACACATATAATGACGAATATCCGTATCTTGCTGATAACTTACCATATTAATGTGAATTTTATATGACTAAATGCAAAAGCCCGCTCCCGCGGGCATTGTTGTCTGCAATGGATGTCGATTTGCAACCGAACATAGCCCACGGTCTAAACCGTGGGCTATGTTGTAGAGAAGTTGCCCGAGTGAATAGAGAACTAAATGGATACAGCGTAGATATTATTGATTGATTTTGCCAGCCATAGCAGCTGTATAAATTCAACAATGCAATCTGACTGCTATTATTTACAAATATAACCGCGTGAACGGGCTCTGTTTTTCATCCATTTTTGCCATTATTTAAATATGTTTTCTTCACACGGACAACCCGCGAAGTCATTGACAAAATGACTGCTGCATGCAAAAAAGCATCGTTTCCGGTTCAATAAATCTTGATTTACTTTTTAATATCCGGCCGATATAATAAATAAGAGTGCATCTCAAAACCCATGAAAAGTAATCAGTGAACACCGGGCATAAGATAAATTAATTTTTAATTCCGAGGACTGTCTGAGGCCGACAGGCCGAGTTCCGCAGGAATTAAAAATTAATTTATCTTATGTCCCTGCATAGACAGTTGAGGCTAATAAGCCTTTTTACTCTGAAATAAAAGTTTTGAGATACACTTTAAATATATACATTAACAAAAAGGGATAACACGTGTGGAAAAACCCGTTAAGCAGCTTTATGCAAATATCGGCAAACTTATAACCTCGTCTCTCAAGTTCAATCAGATCCTTAAGGGGATAATGGAGGAGATCCATTTATTTTTTAAGCCGGAATACTGGAGCCTCCTGCGCCTGGATGAAGCGGCAGGGGAGCTGTTCTTTGTAATTTTCAACGGCCCGGTACTGCTCCAGGACGTTAAAGACGTCAGGCTAAAGATCGGCGAAGGCGTAGCCGGGACTGCTGCAAAGACCAAATCTCCTTATTTTGTCCAGGATACGTCAAAAGAAAAGAATTTTTCAAATAAAGTGGACACCAGAACAGGTTTTACAACAAAATCAATTATTGCAGTGCCTATGGTCTGCCGCGATAAAGTATACGGGGTAATTGAAATAATCAATCCTGCGGACCGAACTTTTTTTTCCGAAGGCCAGGTTTTAATCCTGCAGACAATAGCGGATTTTTCCGCTATCGCATTCGCGAACTCCGCCCTGTATGAGACAGTTATTGAACTGTCGCACATTGACAGCCTGACAGGCGTGTACAACCGCACCAGGTTCGATATGGTAGTTGAACAAATGGAGAAGGCTGAATCGAACCACAGGCGCAGTAATGAAAAAGAATATGTTTCCGCCATTGCAGTGGATCTTAATAATTTTAAAGAGATAAACGACACTTACGGACATTTAACCGGAGATGATGTTTTAAAGGCAGCAGCAGTGTTTTTTAAAAAATGCATCAGGGGGGATGACGTCCTGTTCCGGCTTGGAGGGGATGAATTCATAATCCTGCTGGAATCTGCTGCGCTTGACCAGCTGGAGACAGCCAGGGACAGGATTATCGGACTGCTGGAAAACGGGAACAGGAAAACTCTTATTGACAATATTAAAATCGATTATTCATTCGGCCATGCTACCGGCAAACGGACTGAAATAAAAAAGATAATAGGAAAGGCAGATTCGCATATGTATTCAACGAAAAAGAAAAGCAATATCATACCTTAGGAAATCCTTAAAGCAAAATAAAATCCTTAAAATAATTACCCTGGAGCATAATAATCAATGTCTGTAAAACTCATAATAATAGGCGGTGTGGCAGGCGGCGCAACCGCAGCCGCCCGCGCAAGAAGAGTTGACGAGTTCGCGGAGATAATTCTGTTCGAGAGAGGGGAATATGTTTCGTTCGCGAATTGCGGGCTGCCCTACTACATAGGCAATACGATAAAACACAGAAATGAATTGCTTGTTACAACTGCTGATGCACTGAGAGACAGGTATAAAATCGACGTAAGGGTATTTTCCGAAGTTGTAAAGATAGACAGGGACAAAAAAGAAGTACATGTAAAGGACAATTCCTCCGGTAAAACATATATTGAAAGCTATGATAAAATTATTTTATCGCCGGGCGCGGAGCCTGTAAAGCCTCCGCTTGAAGGCATTGACAATGAAAATATTTTCAGGCTTAGAAGCATTCCCGATACTGATCTCATCAAATCGTATGTAGATAAGAAGAAGCCGAAGTCCGCCGTAATAGTGGGCGCGGGATTCATAGGCCTTGAAATGGCGGAGAACCTTGTAGAACGCGGGGTAAAGACCACGGTCATAGAGATGCTTGACCAGGTGCTGGCTCCAATGGATTTTGAGATGGCTGCGATTGTGCAGAATCACATAGAAGAAAAGGGTGTGAAATGCATTTTGGGGCGCGCGGTCAAATCGTTCAGAAAAAGCAAAAGCGGCCTGATAGTTTCAACAGATGACGGCAATGAGATTGAGTGCGGTATGGTGCTGTTGTCAATCGGGGTCAGACCCGAAAACAAACTCGCAAAGGATGCAGGGCTGGATACCGGCGAACGCGGCGGCATTAATGTGGACGAAACAATGCGGACTTCAGATCCGGATATCTTTGCCGTGGGAGATGTTGTTGAATTAAAGGATATTGTCACAGGGCTCCCGGTAATGACCCAGCTTGCAGGGCCTGCCAACAAGCAGGGGCGGATCGCAGCGGATAACGCGCTCGGGAGAAAGTCGGTATTCAAAGGAACGCAGGGCACTGCAATAGTGAAGATATTCGGCCTTACTGCCGCTGTTACAGGAGCAGGCGGGAAGACGCTTGCTAAAAACAGCATTCCGTACAGGGCATGCTATGTGCATCCTGCATCGCATGCAACGTACTATCCGGGCGCGGGAACGGTCTCGCTCAAGCTGCTGTTCTCGCCCGTGGACGGGCGCGTGCTTGGCGCACAGGCAGCCGGTACGGACGGCGTGGACAAGCGCATCGACGTGCTGGCACTGGCTGTCCGGGGAGGCATGACAGTGTACGATCTCGAGGCGTTCGAGCACGCATACGCGCCCCCGTACTCGTCCGCAAAGGACGTTGTAAACATCGCGGGCTTTGTCGCGGCCAACATCCTTAAAGGCGATGTAGAGACTGTTAACTGGAACGAGATTGCCGGGCTGGGAAGCGAATACGTATTTATTGATATGCGGGACAAAGACGAAGTATCAGACACGGGAATTTTTAGAAAGGCAATGCATATACCGCTGAACGATCTCCGCAAAAAGCTTCCTGAGCTTGACAGGGCAAAGAAATACATAGCGTACTGCGCAACAGGATTAAGATCCTACATAGGCTGCAGAATACTCACCCAGCACGGCTTCAGCGCGAAAAATCTGAGCGGCAGTTACTCCACCATGATGTATGTCATGGACAGGATTGAGAACCATGGCACGAAGATAATTTAGACTACATCTTAAAACCTATAGGAAGTAATAAGTGGATAGAGGTTTTAAGATGTAGTCTGCAAAATTTCTATAATTTGCTCTTTAAGCACAGGCAGATCATCTTTTATGGTCTTCCAGACAATATCCGGATCAATAGAAAAATATCCGTGAGCAATGATATTTCTCAGGCCAACCATCCCTCGCCAGTCAATTTCGTTGTAATTTTCCTGTACTTCCTCCGGAATTTTGCATGCAGCTTCGCCTATTATTAAAAAATTATGAAGGACGGAATCATACGTCTTGGAATCATTTTTAAAAGATTCCAAATCAATATTTTCTATATATAATTGAATTTTATCAATAACTTCTTTAATGTCCTGGATGTAAAGTTTATAATCCCTCAATCCATTCCACCTCTTTAAGTATGCTGTCTTTTAAAAGCGGTTTAATGCCGTTGATTGTGACAAGATCAACATCATGCTTAAGGAAGCTGCTTATTGAATCGGAGAGATGGACATATTGTAGGAGAGAAATGGTATTTGAGAAGCCGAGCAATAAATCAACATCGCTTTTTTCTGTAAAATTACCTTTAACATATGATCCGAAAATGCCAATACGATTCACATTATATTTTTTAAGTATATTGACATTTTGCTTTAGTTTATTCTTTATTTCTTCTTTGGTAAGCATGATTTTATTTTTATTTAAAAGATTGAAATATGTCAATATTATTATATATTTTGATTTGATTTATAATAAATATAACTTGTTTTCAAATAGAATTTTTTCAAAATGACCAAATCCCTTATTAAAAATTTGTCTCTATCCGAAGTCGAATCGCTGTTCCGGGAGCTTGGAGAAAAGCCGTACAGGGCAAAACAGCTCTTCAATTGGCTGTACGAAAAGAACATTGATTCGTTTTCCGAAATGACGAACTTTTCAAAAGAGCTGAGAAAGACGCTGGAAGATAATTATTCCATCTCCGCGCTTGCCCTCGAAGAAAGACAGATCTCAAAAATTGATGATACTGAGAAATATTTATTCAGGACTTATGACGGCAATTACATTGAGTCTGTTCTCATCAAGAATGATACAAATGAGAAAGAGAGACTGACAATATGTATATCGAGCCAGGCAGGGTGCGCCATGGGATGCCGCTTCTGCCAGACCGCGAAGATCGGCTTTAAACGCAATCTTGAAACCGCGGAAATACTTGACCAGATAAACCATGTCCGCCGCGTATCCGGCCTTATCAACAACAACATAGTGTTCATGGGAATGGGCGAGCCGTTTCTAAATTATGATAATGTACTGAAAGCTGCTGATATAATGAATTACTCTTTCGGCTTCCATGTGTCCGTCCGCAAGATCACAATATCCACATGCGGGATCACGGATGCGATCGAAAGATTCACAGATGAAAAGCGTGCGTATAATCTCGCAATATCGGTTAATGACACTGATCCTGATAAACGGCAGAAGAATATGCCTGTTGAGAAAAAGTTTCCTGTAGCAGGAATAATAGACCTGTTTGAGAGAAAGTTCCCTATATCCAGGAACAGGCTTACTATTGCGTACGTGATGAGAAAGGATAATATTTCGGAAAGCGACGCGAAGAGACTTAAAAAGATTTTCAGGAATGCAAGGATAAAGCTTAACCTTATCCCGCTTAATCCGGGCGTTCATAAGCTTGACGCGCCTTCGCAGGAGGAGATGGACGCGTTCATTAAGGATCTCGAGATCATGAACGTACCGGTATCGGTTCGGAAAACATATGGTGCCGATATAGACGGCGCATGCGGCCAGCTTTCCGGGAAACATAGACTGGAAGATGCCCCCTGAAAATTATAGCTTCAAATAAATGATTAACGATAAATCGGGATATGTTATAAAATTTTTGAGGACGCCTTTCAGGCCTGATGTAAAAGCTTTTAAAAACAAGAGAAACTGCCCGGGAAGGCCTGATTCCGCAGAAAATTTTGTAACATATCCCGATTTATCAGCAAGAAAAATTTAATTTTGGGATAACTTCCAGTATTTATATGCATAATTCAATATGACACATGAAGTAAAAGTATATGAACTAAAAGAAATCCTGAGAGACTGCACACTTTGTCCCCGTGCGTGCCATGTTGATAGAACTAAAGGCGAAAAAGGCTTTTGCGGGCTTGGCGCAAAGATAGTCATGGACTGCGCGCTTGCTCATCACGGTGAAGAGCCGCCTCTGTCCGGCACACGTGGAGCAGGCACAATCTTTTTTGTTTCGTGCAATCTGCGCTGCATTTACTGCCAGAATTACCAGATATCACATACAGCCAGCGGCAGGGAGATCAGCACGGAAGAGCTGGCGTCTATTATGCTTGATCTGCAGAGGCAGGGCTGTCATAACATTGAGCCAGTTACCCCCACACATCAGGTTCCGCTTATCATGGAAGCCCTTCTAATAGCCCGCAGGCAGGGGCTGAATGTCCCTTTTGTCTATAACTGCGGCGGATATGAAAATCCGGAAATAATTAAAATGCTTGCGGGAATGGTGGATATTTATCTGCCTGATTTTAAGTACGGATTGGAAGAAGAAAGCGTTTTGCTTTCTTCAGCCCCCGGGTATCCTCGTTTTGCACTCGATTCCCTTAAAGAAATGATCAGGCAGGTCGGTGATGATCTGGTATTGTCTGGCGGTGCAGCAAAAAGAGGAATAATCGTTCGTCATCTTATTCTGCCGGGAATGACAGAGAATTCAAAAGAAGTTTTCAGGCAGATAAAAAAAGAAATATCGGCTTCAATATCAATAAGTCTCATGTCGCAGTACACGCCTGTTGCCATGGTGCGCGATCATAAGCTGTTAGGCCGCAGGATTACTCGCGAAGAATACAGAGAGGTTCTGGATTATGCGCTTAAACTGGGGTTTGAGAATCTTTTTATTCAGGAAGTTGACGACAGCAGTTTAACGCCGGATTTTTCCGGCGAAACGCCGTTCAATTTCAGCAGGGAATAATACTATTTGATTACTGCCCTTCGCCCTCATCCTCTTCTGAATTATCTATTTCACCGGCAGGCGTTTCACTCAGCTGCTTTTCGCTTCTAATTCCGAGTTTATTTTTTGCCAGTTCTGCTATCACCGAGCTTCCTTCAGCAAGTTCCTCAAGAGTGGTTCTGGCCTGCCCGGCTTTTGTCTCGTCTTTATCGTTCAACGCATTTACAGCAGCGGCGTACTGTTTTGCTTCGAGCACCAATGCCGGATCATTGCTGTATCCGCCTTCTACCCAGTGCTGTGCAACGAACTTCTCATTTATTTTACCGACATAAACCTGCACCCAGAGGCCTTTTTCACCTATTATGAATCCGAGTTCTCCTTTCGGTATCACGGCATAAATAGTGCTTCCTGAGGTAGGCCTTACGAATGTTTTTGTGTCTGCAGTAAAGACAACCGGAGAATCGGCAAGATGTTTCGGATCAATGTATCCTATGGAATCATCTGCTAATTGCACTTTGGAAATATCGATTGTTTTGCCGCTTGGATTCGTATACTTTTCTTCTTCAAGCAGGCTTACATCTTCTGCTTTTTCAAGAGTTGCCAGCCATGTTTTTAATTCTTTATCTTTACTGACCTGAACCCTGTATTTTGCATATTTTTTAGCGAGAGCAGTCTCTTTACTTATGGTCCCGTCCTTTTTGCATGAACATGGGATAATGAACATAAATGCAATTAATGCAATAATAATCTTTTTCATAAATTCCTCCGGAATGCTGTTTTTTACGATTAAAGGATATTTAAATAAATGTATTTTCTTTATTATGTCAACTATTATTAGAAGCCATCTTAAAAATATAAATTTATATGGATTACTTAGCATAAAATTGAAACCATTATCAGGAGAAAACATATTTGTGATATGTTACTGCATAAGTAATCATAGCAAATAAATTGTTTTATAATTTAAAACATGGTTTTGGGACGCACTCTTAATTAAAGAATATAAATTATATTTGACATATAACTATTTATGACAGTTTTTAAGAAAGACAAACAAGAGAAACAGCGCTATGTTAAAAAATTTTTTCCATTGGATAATATCGCATAAGATTTTTATATTTGTTTATATACCGCTTATTATTATAATAATAAGCGGTATATTTGCCGGAACTATTTATTTAAGCTGGCTTGAAGATAGAGACAAAGCATTAGAAACTTTATCCAGATATAAGAAACTAATTGACCGCACTGAAGAGCTGAAATCCGGACAGACCTACAGCTACAGCCAGATCGATTTGTCAGCAAAGGTCGTGGATATTCCCACCAGAATATATGACAGAAACAATGAAATAATCGGCGAATACTTTGAGCAGAAAAGGGAAATAGTACCCTATGCCTCCATTCCCCAATGGCTTGTAAAAGCGGTTATCGCGAGCGAGGACAGGGCTTTCTATAATCATAGCGGACTGAGCTATAAAGGCATTTTCAGGGCCGTAATTACAAATATCATTAATATGCGCGTAGTTCAGGGCGGAAGCACAATAACCCAGCAGCTCGCAAAAGTACTTTTTACGGATATGGAGCGGGAGTTCAAGAGAAAGATTTACGAAGCATTCTGTGCTCTGGAAATCGAGAAGAGGTATGACAAGCAGGATATCCTGTCAATGTATCTTAACCTTATTTATTTCGGCAACGGGGCGTACGGAGTTGAATCTGCCTCAAAGATGTTTTTCGGTATGTCGGTGAAGGATCTTGACGAAACCGAGTGTGCAATGGTTGTGGCAACTATTGCCAATCCTCTCATATATTCCCCGCTGTTAAATCTGAAAAATGCCTTAATAAGAACAAAAGCTATTATGAGGTCAATGATTGATGCCGGCTTTATAGAAGAAAAAGTGGCGGAATACCAGTCAAAAAGATTTATAACAAAATGGGATTTTTCATTCAATGAGAAAAAGGAGCCGGAAACATCTCTGATCGGCAGTTTTCTTTTCAGCTCTTATAAGGTAAACCGCGCTCCTTTTTTTAATGAGAGCATAAGAAGAGTATTGAGTGATAAATTCGGGGAAGATGTTTTAAAGAAAGGCGGACTTTCCGTATATACAACGATTGACGGCAAAAAACAGGATATAGCTTTGAAAGCCCTGCAGGACGGCATATTAAAGCAGAAAGAGTATCATAAAAAAGTGGCTGATGAAAACATCAGCAGCCTTGAATCCAGGTTCGAGGAGGAAAAGGCCAATAATATTGACGGCGCGCTTGTAGCAATAGATCCGCATACAGGAGAAATAATAACCTATGCGGGCGGCTACGCGTTTTCAACAAAGAGCCAGCTGGATCTTGTATCCCAGATAGTGAGACAGCCCGGCTCATCCTTTAAGCCTGTCATTTATGCTGCAGCTCTTGAGAACAGAACCATAACTCCATCGAGCGTATTTATTGATGAGAAGACCGAATTTAAGGGCGACTATTCTCCTAAAAATTATAATGATGTTTATACAGGAAAAGTCATAGTAAGAGAAGCCCTGAGAAAATCCATAAACGTAATTGCAGTTAAGGTACTGGAGGAAACCGGATATGAAACCGTGTTCAGGATTTTGCGTGATGCGCTTGATCTCCCGGACAGTGTAGTGAATAAGAGATTCGGGCAGACCTTATCGCTTGCTTTAGGCACATATGAAATATCCCCTCTTGAAAACTGCGTGCTGCATTCGACTATTGTGAACGGCGGCAAATTTATTCAGCCTTACGGCATTAAATATGTGAAGGATTATAACGGCAATATTGTATGGCACAACGAAAAAGAAGTAATGGATTATGTAGAAGAGAAAAGAAATGAGTTTGATAAAATCATTGACCCGGTCGCGTGTGCTATAACTGTATCTATGCTTAAAGGAGTGTTCGAGCCTGAAGGAACGGCCTATTTTGCGTTTCAGGGCGCAAGGGCTGGATTTCCTGCTGCAGGCAAGACAGGCACATCGTCCGATTTCTGCGACGCCTGGTTTGCGGGCTATACTGCGGATCTTGTGACAGTTGTCTGGATAGGGAACAAGGCCGGTGCAATATCTCTCGGGAAAGGCCGGGCCGGCGGAGTTGTTGCGGCGCCTGTGTGGGCCAGGTTCGTTTCGCAGATATATGCGGATGCCAGGCCGGGCGAATTTGCGGTTCCCGGCAATGGCGTTACAAGACAGACAATCTGCCTTGAATCCGGCATGGTGCCGCGCAAGGGCAATTTATGTCCCAAAACAGTGGTTGATGAGCTTTACTATGCAGGAAGCGAACCGGGAGAATTCTGCAATATACATTTAGAAAAACGTCATTGACGTATTCCGGAGAATAAAGATGAAATCGTTTAATATATTTTTAAATAATAAAATTATTTTTTATTGCTGCCTGTTTTTTCTGGTATTGATTAATCTCTCTTTTTCCTGGCCTGTTGAGAACGCCAGGATTACTTCCAGCTTTGGGGAATCTAGGGGCGATCATTTCCACAGCGGAATAGACCTGATTTCTGGCACTACGAAAATCTATCCTGTTGAGGAAGGCGAACTTGTATTTTTTTGGGATAAGTCGGCCTTTCCTGTGGAAAATTATCCGGGCGGGGGTAATTATAAAATTATAAGGCATAAGAGCGGTTATTATTCTGTTTATATGCATCTGGATGATAATCCTTCATGTAAAAGTATATATTTAAATAATGATCCTGTCGGCGAAATGGGATCAACGGGACATTCTTCAGGAAAACATCTGCACTTCTCGATGTATCAGATAGAATCCAATGAATATATAAATCCTTTAAAAATATTTCCCGGTGTTTCGGATAATATGAAACCCGAAATTGAAGGAGTTTATATCAGGATTGAAGATAAATACTTCAGAATAAAAGAAAACGACAATATCAGGCTCACGCAGCATTATCCTTTGCTTATTAATATCTGGGATTCTGTAAATAAAGGAGACAGGCTTGGTATCTATAAGCTGCGTATCAGTTTCAACGGAGAAAAAATACCCGATAAGGATTATTCAGAGATATCCGTTGCCGATAATGTATCGAAAATATCGGGCATGGTTTTTGACGAACTATTCGATGAGAAGGGATATTATAAGGTTTCAGAAATAAAATATAACGACGGCATCAACACGCTGACTGTTTCAGCAGCTGATTTCTCCGGTAATGAAGCAGGAAAAAATTTTTCATTCACGGTAAATCTGGATATGCAGTAATGAAATCAGCGAATGATATTAAAGCTGTTCTTTTTAATGAGAAAGAGAAAGATAATGATATTACCCGCAGGTTCCTTCAATTAAAAGGCCCATACTTTCAGAGTTATAAAGATGATGAAGAACTAAATTATAATATTATTAATTTAAAGAAAATTTATAATTCTAAGGAAGTCATTATATTAAAAGCGTTTAAAGGCAGATTTTTCCAGACTTGCCCGGGCTCGCGCGGAGTAACCTGCTGTAATTACAGGATTGTAAACACGGGTTTTAACTGCCTGTTTGACTGCACCTACTGTTTTTTAAATTCGTACTTAAACTCGTTCGGTATTCTGCAATTTACTAATCTGGAAGAAATGTACAGGGAGATAGATATATTTTTAAAGGATATTGATCCGGATTATGTGTACAGGATCGGGTCAGGTGAGTTCACGGACTCTCTTATGATGGACAATGTGACGCGCATAGGAGAAAACCTTATCGCAAAATTCGTCCCTCACGGGAATGTCATGTTTGAGCTTAAGACGAAATCAGACAACATTGACCATCTTCTGAGCATTAAAGAGAAAGGCAGCACTGTGCTCGCGTGGAGTCTGAATACCGAACGCAATATTGAAAGATATGAGCATGAAAGTGCTCTGCTTCATGAGCGCATAGAAGCTGCGAAAAAAGCCGGCAAAGCGGGTTTTTTTCTCGCTTTTCATTTTGATCCGATTATTATATATGATAAGTGGGAAGAAGATTATTGTGAGCTTATCCGCAGGCTTTTTTCGAATGTCGGCAGGGATAAAGTAGTATGGATATCGCTTGGGTGTTTCAGGTACAGCCCGGGCTTTAAAGATGTTTTACGGGAGAAATTTCCTGACGAGGAACTCACGCTTGAAGAAATGTTCCCCGGTATTGACGGTAAATACAGGTATCTGAAAAACAAAAGGATAGAGATTTACAGAACCATGAAAAGCTGTATCAGTAAGTACACGGATAAGCCCTTTATCTATTTGTGTATGGAAGGCGTTGATGTGTGGCATTCAGTTTTTAATAAATATTATGATTCATCATTCGCTCTTGAAAATGATTTCGGCTTTTATCTTAGGGATACTTTCTTAAAGTAATAAGTGTAATATTATTTTTTTGTGGACATCTGTCTCAGTGTAATTTATTCTTTTCAATCGGCGATTTTAATATATATTAGACTTATTGCAAAACTAAGAAATAATGAGAGGGAATTTATCCGGACTTCTCATATGTTATATTGAGTTATGCAACAACTCTATTGTTTTCAAGAGGGACAAAAAATTGGCAGAGCGGGATTACAGGGATATCCTTAAAGAACTGAATAATGTTTACGAGAAGGCTAACCTTCTTTATCAATCATTGAACATTAAAGATTTAAAGGCTCAACAGAAAGAGCTGGAGCAGGAAACCTATAAAGACGATTTTTGGAAAAATCAGGAAAATGTTACAGAAGTAAACCTTAAAATAAGCAGGATTAAAAAAAGGATTGATCCATGGGAAAAGTTAATAAGTGAAATATCGGATGAGAAAGAAATATTCGAAATGGCTGCTGCAGAATCCGATGAGCTTGTATTAAAAGAAATCTCCGCAAAAATTGAGCAGTATAATAAAAGATTTGATGACCTGGAAACTCTAGAACTCTTTTCCGATGAGAGTGACGTTAACAATGCTTTTATTATCATACATCCCGGAGCAGGCGGTACGGAATCGCAGGACTGGGCATTGATGCTCTACAGAATGTACCTGCGCTGGGCGGACGATAATAATTTTGCCATAGATCCAATAGATTATACCCCTGGTGAAGAAGCAGGAATCAAGAGTTCCACTACATTAATAAAAGGAGATTATGCGTACGGGCTTCTTAAAAGCGAGCGGGGAATACACAGACTTGTGAGGATATCCCCTTTTGATGCAAACAAGAGGCGCCACACGTCGTTTGCCTCAGTTGAAATCATTCCCGAAGTTTCAGACGATATCGATATAGAAATAAACGAGTCCGAGCTTCGCATAGACACATACCGTTCTTCCGGAGCCGGCGGCCAGCACGTAAACACGACAGATTCTGCAGTGAGGATCACTCATATCCCTACCGGGATAGTGGTTCAGTGTCAGAACGAAAGATCACAGCACAAGAATAAGGCTTTTGCCATGAAAGTTTTGAAAGCAAAACTATATGATTTCAGGAGAAAGGAACGCGATGCAGAAAAGCAGGAAATGCTTGGCCAGAAAAAGGAGATATCATGGGGAAACCAGATAAGGTCATATGTGTTCCATCCTTATACGCTCGTTAAGGATCATAGAACAGAAGAAGAGACAGGCAACAGCGCCGGAGTCCTTGACGGGGATATCAACAGATTTATTTATGCATATCTGAGAAGTATGAGAAACAGCAACAGTTCAAAGGGTTAAAAATAATTATTAGAAGTCATCTCAAAATTATATTTTATTTGTTGAAATTGGAATACATTACTAAATTTTCGAGGACGCCTTTCAGACCTGATGTAATAACGCTCAAAAACATAAAATAATAACCAGGAAGGTCTGATTCCGCAGAAAATTCAGTAAT
>JAFGSG010000031.1 GCA_016934735.1 Spirochaetota bacterium
GAAGAAGAAGAAGAAGAAGAAGAAGAAGTAAGTGCAACAGATGATGATAATAAAGAAAACGCGAATGACACTGACAGCACAAATACTGAATAAAGATTAAATTATTATAACCGGATAAAAATCATCATTATTAAGATTGATCTAAAAAATTATCGTATTCACCAAGGATTTAAATGAAAACTGCCGATATTGCCGTAAAAAATCATGTCTCAATCGAACACATAATAAAAATATGCGAAGAGCTTGGTATTACATGCAAGGATGAAAATTCCGATATTTCAGAAAAAGACCTTTTTCTTGTAGAAAAAAAGATAGAGGTTATAAAAACCGAAAAAACAAAAAAAACTATTCAACTAATCGAGAAAAAAGGCGAAAGAAACGCAGATTCAAACTCCGGGAAAAAAATCAAACTCAAAAGAAAAGTACATGTTTCCAAAGGTTTAATAAAAGATAAGGCCGAAAAAGAACCTGATACTGAAAAAATTAAATCAACTAAAATAAAAGAAGAGAAAACCCCATCAAAAGAGGAAAAAAAACCGGAAAGATACATAGGCCAGACTCAAAGAGAAACAAAACCGGACAGGTTTAAAAGCAGAGATGCCGGAAAAGATAAACAAAGAACAGGGCAGGCAAGACCGACAGCCTTCCAGTCATTGGGCAAGGGAGGACCAACAAGACCAAAAAGTACGGAAACAGCTAAAGAGTCCATCAAAGAACATACAAAAGAAACATCCCGGAGAAAGCTTCACGGAAAGGATAAAGATAAAAATAAAAAATTCAAAGAAGAAAAATTCAAAGAAGAAAAATTTATAGAAAAGGATATTGTACTCCGAAAGAAAAAACCGATAGAAAACCTAAAACGAGAAATCGTTACACCGGGCAGGATTGAAATTACGGAAAATCTTTCCGTGGGAGACCTTGCACACAAACTCAACATTAAAGCCAACGAAGTAATTGCCAAGCTTATGAAATTAGGGGTCATGGCTACAATAAATCAGATTATTGACTCCGAAACCGCCGAGATCCTGGCCGGTGAATACAATACAGAAGTAAAAGTTGTTTCCCTATTTGAAGAGACCGTTATTAAATCAAACGAGATCGAAAAGCCGGAAGACCTTGAAACAAGACCGCCTGTTGTAACCATTATGGGCCATGTTGACCACGGCAAGACAAAGCTTCTGGATACAATCAGAAAAACAAATGTTATGGATCAGGAATTCGGCGGGATCACTCAGCATATAGGTGCATATAAAATATTTATTAATGATCACCATATTACTTTCCTTGACACACCGGGCCATGCCGCATTTACCACGATGAGAGCAAGAGGAGCAGGCGTTACTGATATTGTTGTATTAGTCGTTGCAGTAAATGACGGCGTTATGCCTCAAACAATAGAAGCAATAAATCACGCAAAAGATGCCGGAGTGCCGACAGTTGTAGCGTTGAATAAAATCGATTTAGCTGATGCCAATCCGCAGAAAGTGAAGCAGGAGCTCTCGAACTATGGGCTTGTACCTGAAGAATGGGGAGGTCATACGCTTTACGCGGAAATAAGCGCAAAGAACAACATAAATATTGATAAACTTTTGGAACTTATCTTAATACAGGCAGAAATGCTCGAGCTAAAAGCAAACTTGAAAATCATGGCAAGAGGAACGGTGCTGGAATCCAGAATCGACCGCGGTAGAGGTTCTGTGCCAACAATACTTGTACAACAGGGAATTCTCAAAGTAGGTGATCCTTTTGTTGTAGGAGTATGTTCAGGTAAAGTCAGGGCAATGTTTGACGACAAGGGCAATCCAATCGATAAAGCAACACCCTCCACGCCTGTTGAAGTCCTTGGTATAACAGGGATCCCCTCAGCAGGCGATCCATTTCAGGTTGTCGAATCGGAAAAATATTCCAAACAAATTTCCAATAAACGACAGGAGCTTAAAAGAGTAGAATCAGCAAAGAAAGTTAAAAAAGTTACTCTCGAAAATCTGAACGAAATGATAAGAGAGGGAGAGATTCAGGAGTTAAAAGTAATAATAAAAGCCGATGTGGACGGCTCAGTCCAGGCTCTGCATGAAGAACTCCAGAAATTATCAACCGGAGATATCAGAGTAAAAGTTATTCACAGCGGTACAGGCACCATCAATGAATCTGATGTTATACTTGCATCAGCATCCAATGCGATTATCATCGGTTATCATATCAGGCCAACAGCTAAAATAGCGGATCTCGCTGAAAAAGAAAGCGTTTCAATTCAATTATTCAATATTATTTTTGAAGCTACCGCCAGTATAAAGGCTGCAATGCAGGGGATGCTAAAGCCCGACTATAAAGAAGAGATTATCGGTTCCGGAGAAATTATTAAAACTTTCAAGATATCAAAAGTCGGGACTATTGCAGGTTCCATGATACACAAAGGTAAAGTGCAAAGAAGCAATTCCATCAGACTGATCCGGGATGGAATTGTAATTTACAACGGCAAACTGAAATCCCTGAAAAGGTATCAGGATGATGCATCGGAAGTCAGCGTTGGCCAGGAATGCGGATTTACTATTGACGGATTCAATGATATTAAGGTTGGAGATACCTTTGAAGCATATACAATGGTTGAAGTAGCAAAAACATTGGATTCCTAAATCCATACAGGCGGAAAACTATTTGCCTTTAATTATAAAACTTCGATAAACAATACTCCGAAAAAATTCCTTGTATTTTATTAAAGTAATAATCCACTATAAGAACAATAAATAATATTGGAGGCTAGCTGCAGCATTATGCCCGGTTATAGAAAAGAGAGACTGGAAAAACAGATCAGGATGATAGTAGCTGACGCACTGATCAAAGACATTAAGGATCCCAGAATAGGATTCGTCACAGTTACAGGAGCAAAGCTGAATAAGGATAAATCCGCAGTAGTTGTATCTGTGTCTGTAATGGGAGATGAGAAATCGAAAAACAAATCGATGATCGGGCTTAATTCGGCAAAAGGTTTTTTTCAATACAAAATAGGCCGTGAAATGAAAATGAGGAATACCCCGAAAATAGTATTTAAACTTGACTCTTCAATAGAATATGGTGTGGAGATGGTAAATACTATTACAAAAATCGAAGAAGAAAGAGTCAATAGGGAATTGTCTAACAATCCGGAAGAAGACAATGATGAGAGGTAGCCATTATTTCCGCATTTAACAATTCAGTTATCCTTGTTGATAAACCCACAGGCCGGACTTCATCCGATACACTTAATGAACTGAAAAAAATAATAAAGCAAAAAAAAATAGGACATTCCGGCACACTCGATAAATCTGCCTCAGGATTGCTGGTTGTCTGTACCGGCTCTGCAACAAAACTCACCAGGTATTTTCTAAACAGCGACAAAAGATATATTGGAACAATTAAATTGGGAATCATTACAGATAGTTTTGATTCAGAGGGTAAAATAATAGAGAGAAAAGAGATAAAAAATCTTAATCCCGAATACATAAAAAAAATCCCAGGTGAATTCACAGGGGAAACGGAGCAGGTTCCTCCGCTTTATTCCGCATTAAAAATAGGCGGAAAAAGAGCATCGGACATTGCCCGCGAAGGAAAAAATGTATTTTTAAATAAAAGAAAAGTAACAATAAAGAAACTGGATATTTTAAAAATTGATCTTGACAATTACAGCATCAAAATAGATGTTGCGTGTTCTAAAGGAACTTATATCAGATCCCTTGCCATGGATATTGGAGAATACCTCGGCACAGGGGCTCATTTGGAAAGCCTGCAAAGAATTGCTTCCGGAATTTTTACTTTAGAAAATGCCGCCACAATTGATGAAATAAAAAAATCCGCAAACGGCAGTACTATAGACAAGAAATATTTATTAACGCCCGGAGAGGCTTTAATGAATTTTTCTACTATTAAAATAAAAAATATTATAAAAAAAAGAATTTTAAACGGTGCATTTTTTACACAGGATGATATAATTTCCATTGATAGCAATGGAGGCAATCCATTCATAATTTTAGATGAAGAAGAAAATCTTATTGCAATTGCGGATGTTGATATTAATAATTGGTTAATAAAATATTTAAATGTGTTTAATTAAAATTAAGAATATAAATAGAGACTGTTTAAAAAATAATCTTTATTTTAAGCCAGTCTCTAAAAATTTTAAAATCTATTAAGAGGATATTAAATTTTTATGCAGCCGAAAAACGAAATAATTAACCAGTATAAAATCCACGAGAAAGATACCGGTTCGTCAGAGGTACAAATAGCTCTTTTAACCGAAAGGATAAATCATCTTACTGAGCATTTTAAACTTCACAAAAAGGATTTTCATTCCAGAAGAGGATTGCTTAAACTTGTTGGCCACAGAAGAAGACTTCTGAATTATTTAAAGAACAGGGATCTTGAAAAATACAGAAGTATAATTAAATCGTTGGGAATCAGAAGGTAAATTGAAAAATATTTCACACCCTTTGCCTCAGGAAACACGCGATAAAATCCTAAATAATAAATGCTAATTTAATCAGGCGGAAAACTATGAGTTCACACTTTTCAGTAAATATTGGAAAAGACAATATTATATTTAACACAGGGCATCTTGCTAAACAAGCGGATGGGGCTGTTGCGGTTTCCTGTAATGACACGATCGTATTCGCTTCAGTTGTAATGTCAAGAGACACCGATGAAAAGGATTTTTTTCCATTAACTGTGGATTACAGGGAAAAATATTATGCTTCAGGTAAAATTCCCGGAGGATACATCAAACGCGAAGGCAGGCCGAGCGACCGCGAGACTCTAACATCAAGACTGATCGACAGACCAATTAGGCCGCTATTCCCGAAAGACTTTACAAACGAGGTCCAGCTTATCGCTTATGTTTTGTCATCGGACAAACAGACCCAGATGGATATTGTAGCAATCAATGCCGCTTCAGCTGCACTTTCTATTTCCGGCATTCCCTTCAGCGGGCCGATAGGCGCAGTCAGAGTAGGTAAAATAAACGGAGAGCTTGTTATCAATCCGGGCTTTACTGAAATTGAATCGAGCGATCTTGATCTTGTAGTTGCAGGCACAAAAACGGCTGTAACCATGATCGAGGGATCAGCAAAAAATCTTTCCGAAGAAGAAATGATAGATGCTGTTATATTTGCTCATGAAAACATAAAAAAGATATGCGATAAAATCGAAGAACTGGTAAAAATTTATGGAAAACCCGCAATCAGCTATATACCAAAATCCGAGGATAAAGAATTAAGAGAGGAAATAAAAAACAAATATTATACTGAAATAGAAAATCTGATCCAATTTAAAGATAAGAAGGAAAGGGAGAACGCTCATAAATCCATCATTGAAAAAGCAAAGGAAAGCTTAAGTGAAAAATATCCCGAAACCATTAACCAGGCCGGCTCAATCATTGACGATTTTGACGGCGAAATTCTCAGAAGAAGAATATTAAATGAAAAAGTTCGGGCAGACGGAAGAGACCTGAAAGAAGTAAGGCCTATTGATATTATAATAGGCATACTACCGAGAGCGCATGGTTCCGCGGTTTTCACCCGCGGGCAGACTCAGAGTCTGGGAGTTGTAACCCTAGGCACAGTAGCTGATTCTCAAAAGATCGATGCAATTGAAGGCGAAACCTTTAAGAGATTTATGCTGCATTACAATTTCCCTCCTTTTTCTGTCGGAGAAACCGGAAGATTCGGAGGAACCGGAAGACGGGAGATCGGCCACGGCATGCTTGCTGAACGTTCGCTCGCATATGTACTGCCTGAACAAAATGATTTCCCATACACGATCAGAATAGTATCCGAGATACTTGAATCAAACGGATCGTCATCCATGGCTACGATATGCTCAGGCTCTCTTTCGATGTTTAACGCAGGTATACCGGTAAAGGATGCTGTAGCTGGAATCGCAATGGGACTCATAATGGAAGGAGATAAGTACGCGGTCTTAAGTGACATCATCGGGCTTGAGGATCATCTTGGAGATATGGATTTCAAAGTTGCAGGCACCAAGACAGGCATAACCGGCTTTCAAATGGATATAAAGATACAGGGGATTACTCCTGAAATCATTAGAGAAGCACTTCTTCAGGCAAAAGAAAACAGGCTTCACATTTTAAGTAAAATGGACGAGGTTATTTCGCAGCCGGAAAAGGAACTCTCACCCTTTGCTCCCAGAATAGTTACAATTGTTGTTGATAAGGATAAAATCGGAGGGATCATAGGCCCCGGCGGAAAAATGATAAAAGGTATTACGGAAAGAACAGGTGCAGAAATAAATATTCAGGATGACGGGACAGTTACAATAGCTGCTGTAGACAAAAATTCTCTTGAAATGGCAGTTAAAGAAATTGAATCCATAATTGAAGAAGTTGAAGTAGGTAAAATATACACCGGCCGCGTAAAAAAAATAATGGATTTTGGTGCCTTTGTTGAGATTCTTCCGGGTAAAGAGGGTTTACTGCATATATCAAAACTTGATTTTAAACGCGTCAACAATGTCACAGATATTTTAAACGAAGGAGATACTGTCGACGTCAAGGTTATAGGCATCGACAAACTCGGCAGAATTGATTTAAGCAGAAAGGACGCGCTGCAAAAAAAATAACCTCTTAAAAATAAACTACTTAATAATCAGCTCTTCAAGTACTTTAAATATCGCTATGGTGATTAAATATAATTTAGATAACGGCCTAACCGTCCTTTTAGAGCCAATTGACAGCGTAGTTTCAATTTCCGCAGGGTTGTGGGTTAAAGCCGGCTCAAGACACGAAAAAAAAGACCAGCTGGGTTACGCGCATTTTATTGAGCACATGCTCTTCAAGGGTACTGAAAACTATACTGCAAAAGAAATTGCGCAGATGGCGGACAGAGTCGGCGGACAGCATAATGCTATCACGAACAGGGAATATACCTGTTACTATATCAATGTAATCTCTGATTTTCTGGAACCATCCATTGATCTTTTATCCGATATTTATTACCGCTCGCTTTTTAATATAAAGGATATTCAAAAAGAAAAAAATGTAATACTTGAAGAAATAAGCATGTACGAAGATACCCCTGACGAAATCATTCATGATATCTTTATGGAAACCATGCTGTCAAAACATCCGCTCGGGAATTCTATTCTTGGAACACCGGAAAGCATTTCAGCAGCTGATAGAAAAAAATTGCTGAATTTTTTTAATCAATATTATGTTAATGAAAACTGCATATTTGCTATTGCCGGAAAGTTCAATATCGAAAAAGCAAAAAATTATATAACATCCTGTTTCCCTCAAAATCATAATGATAATAAATTCAATATAATAGAAAATTCAGTTAAACCCATCAGATTATTCCATAAACACATCAATAAAGATTTAGAACAGATCCATTTTTGCCTGGGAACAGAAGGACTAAAAAAAGATGATCCCGACAGATGGGCGCTTTACACAATAAGCACTATACTCGGCGGCAGCGTTTCATCCAGACTGTTCCAAAACATCAGAGAAAAAGAAGGATTATGCTACTCAATATACTCTTTTCATTCATCCTACCACGATACCGGAGTTTTCGGCATTTATTGCGGCACTTCACCCGACAACTACAAGCGTGTCCTTAATTTAATCATGAAAGAATGTAAAAATTTATTAAAAAAAGGTATAACAGAACAGGAGCTTATTGATATAAAAGCATATATAAAGGGAAATCTTGCACTAAGCCTGGAGAGCACCGAGGTCAGAATGGGCCAGCTGGCGAGAAATGAAATTACATATGGACGTAATTTTTCATTTATTGAAATAGTGGAACAGATCGATAAAGTAACGCTTAATGACTTCGAGCGGGTATGTAAAAAACTATTTATAGATAAAAGATTTACTGTGGTTTCTATAGGAAAAAACAAATATTCAAATGATAAACCTCTGTACTTATAAATTGACTTTATTAATAAATTGTTATTGAAATTTTTACAAAACCAAGAATAATTCGCGCAATAAATGTAATTCTTGAAAAGTATTATTATAAATAGGATATTTATATGGCAGGTAAAGACGGTTTAAACAACAGTACAATTGGGGAAGGATCTGTATTTGAAGGAAAATTTTATATAAGCGGTTCATTGAGAATCGACGGCAAGTTTGAAGGCGAAATAAAAACCGATGAAGAACTGGTAGTTGGGCCGACCGGAAAAGTCAAAACCAATATCAAAGCAAAATCGGTGGTGGTTTCCGGCACTGTCATAGGCAATATCGCTGCAGAAAAGGAAGTAATTCTAATGGAAACAGCCAGAGTATCAGGCGATATTGAAACTCCTATCCTGACAATACAGAAGGGAGTTATAACTCAGGGGCATATTACAATAACCGGAGGCCAGAAAACAAATATTAAAAAGCTTATTGACGACTCATACGGCGATAAATTAGTTAAAGAGGAAAAACCGGAAAATAAAAAATAATATCAACAATCAAATATCTGTACCCGATAAATAAAATGACTAATCGCTTTTTAAAAAATATCCAATGAATAAACTTCGTTACAGAACATACAAATTCGGAAATCTGATAATTTCAAAAACTAATAATGAAATTGCCTTTATATATAAAGGGAGAAAAAAAAATTTCTCAAAGGTTGTCTATACCAGCAGTTCACCAGCAGGAGCAAAAAAATATATTTATGCCATCTGCTTTTTACTATTAATCGGACTTGCCTTTTACATATACAATAACATCGATTTTCACTCTTATGATAACGCATTGGATGAGGATGACAAACAGAAGAATGAACTATTATTGTCAAAGACAACGGATTATTCAGAACAGGAAAAAACAGAATCATTACAGATAAGAGAACACCTGGTTATAGATGGTAACACTTTAAGTGAACTTGCCAAGGAATATGGAGTGTCAATGGACACAATTTGCGGCAGTAATAATCTCCATTCCTATGATATTATCCGGACCGGAAAAAAATTAAAAATTCCAAATAAAGACGGCATTCTGCATACGGTTGCAAAAGGACAGAGTGTAAATGATATAGCAAATAAATATAAAGTAACTGTTGAAAAAATCTTTACGGAAAATAATAAAAAAAATTTTGATTTTATTTCTGTCGGGGAAATAATATTTGTCCCGGACGCGAAACCTACTGATATCGTTCCGGGTTTTATGTGGCCTGCACGCAACTTTCGCATTACCAGCAGATTCGGATGGCGGAGACATCCGATTTCAAGAACAAGGCAATTTCATCAGGGAATTGATATAAGATCGAATCATCAGCTGATAAGAGCTACCAAATACGGCAAAGTTACTTATACAGGCTGGATGGGAAGATATGGAAACGTAGTAATAATTGCACATCCCGGAGGCTGGAAGTCATTATACGGCCACCTGTCCAGGTTTTTAGTAAAACCCGGACAGTATGTAAAACAGGGGCAATGGATCGCCAAAAGCGGCAATACAGGATACTCAACAGGCCCGCATCTGCATTTTGAATTGCGAAAAAACGGCGTCCCGAAAAATCCTTATAATTATTTATTGCGCAGATAAGGCACACCCGCACTCATGTTCTACAATAAGCTTTTATTGTTATAATCGGGCAATTAAAAAAAGGTTAATAAATAACATATGCAGAATAATGCTAATTTTTTATGCGAAATAGGTACTGAAGAAATCCCTGCGGGATATATTCCGCTAATTATAAAAGACCTTGAAAATTTTTTTAAACAAAAACTAAAGGAAAACAGGATAAACTTTAGTCAAATAGAAGCGTTCGCCACTCCGAGAAGGCTGGTTGTTTTCGGTTACGATATCGCCGCGTCGCAAAGCGAAGACGAAATTGAAATTAAAGGACCTTCCGTTAAAGCCGCCTATAATGATAAAGGCGAAACCACAAAGGCTCTGTCCGGATTTATCAGCGGAAATAAAATATTAAAAGAAAATATTTTTACCAGGAAAACCGAAAAGGGAGAGTACATCTTTGCCATTAAAAAGCTGGTGTCAAAAAAATCGGAAGAGATAATTCCTGGCATAATTGAATTTATTATAAAAAATATCGGCACTCCTAAAAAAATGAGATGGAGCAATAAGACAACCGCATTCCCAAGGCCGATATCATATCTTCTTCTTATATTTGACGATAAAGTTCTACCTTTCGAAGTTGACGGCATTAAATCTTCCAATAAAAGCCGGGGGCATTTTATTCAACATAATAAAATGATTGAAATAAATAACATAAGGGACTTCGAATCTATTCTCTTACAAAATGGAATTATACTGAATAACATAAAAAGAAAAGAACATATACTGCAAGAGTTAAGAAAAGCCGCTGATAATATAGGCGGCCAGTTGATAGAAGATGCCGAACTTCTGGATACTGTAACATTCCTCGTGGAAAATCCATATATAGTCAAGTGCGACTTCACGAAGGATTTTTTAAAAATCCCGGATATTGTTCTTATTACGGAAATGAAGGAACATCAGAAATATTTTGCGGTAAAAAATAAAAACGGCAAACTGATGCCTAACTTCCTTGTTGTTTCCAATAACCCGCCGACTGATTATATAAAAAAAGGCAACGAAAGGGTAATCGGAGCAAGGTTTAACGATGCGTCTTTTTTCTTCAATGAAGACAGAAAAACAAAACTGATCGATAAAGCAGAAGCTTTAAAAAATGTCCTTTTCCATAAAGAACTTGGCACAATTTATGACAAGATTATCAGAATGTCCGGAATTGCTGAATATATTTCACAAGCGCTTAATCTTGATGAAAAAACATTACAGAAAATAAAAAGAGCGATCCTCCTTTCTAAAGCCGATCTTGTAACATCTATGGTGTTCGAATTCTCTTCTCTGCAGGGAAAGATGGGAAGAATATACGCCTTGCTTGACGGGGAGGACGAGGATACAGCAGATGCAATAGACGATCATTATAAGCCGAGATTTCAGGATGATGAACTGCCGGTGAACATCGTAAGCATTATTGTTTCAATAGCGGAAAAACTTGATAATATCTTCGGGGCCTTTTCCGTCGGGAATATTCCGAAAGGGTCGGAAGATCCTTACGCATTGAAAAGGCAGGCTAATGCAATAATTAATATTTTGATTAAAAATGAACTGCATGTATCGCTTAGTGATATTCTAAATCAGATATCTTCACGATACAAAGACGGTAAAGCTCATATCACTAAAATACTGGATTTTGTAACAGCGCGCGCGAAAACAATTTTTCAGGAAAACGGATACAGGTATGATGAAATAGATGCATGCCTTTCAATAGGATATTTTGATTTTTTCGAACTCTTTAAAAGAGCAGCCAGTATTCATGAATTCAGAAAGAATGAAAAATTTTCCGAAATGCTTTTAAGTTTTAAACGAATGAATAACATTCTAAACATTTTTATGGAAAAAAATCCGGCTCACGATTTTAATTTTAATCAGAAAAAATTAAAAGAAAAATCCGAAAACGACTTATATGATTTCTTTGATTCTAGAAAAACTAAAGTAGCTGAATTTATTCGACTAAATAATTACACTAATCTTTTTAGCCTGCTGATAGAAGGCAAAATTATAATTGACAATTTTTTCAATAATGTAATGGTAATGGCCGAAGAAATTGAATTAAGGGATAACCGCCTGGCGCTTCTTAAGAGTATACTTGATCCCTTTAAAAATCTTCTTGATTTCTCAAAAATTTCTGATTAAAATATTCTCTTTCTTATAGCTTGCATTTATAAGAACATATTTCAATTTTCCTGTTTTAAACGCGGAGCATTCTTTGCGCAGGTTGCATTCTATAACTTTAATTATATGTAAAATAAATATAATGATGATCTACTGCAACAGGCATTAACATCATGAATAATCAAAATATATATAACCGAAAAACAATTGAAGACGTAATATGTTCCGAAGGCATAGGTATTCACTCAGGTAAAATTACAAAATTACGCCTTTTACCGGCCGATCTTAATACCGGCATTGTTTTCATTCAAAAAAAATTTGGAATGAAATCGCCTATAAAAGTTTCCCCTGACAGTGTTGTCGACACTAATTATGCAATTACCCTCTCAAACGACAAATGGCGTATAAGCACAGTGGAGCATCTTCTCTCCTTTTTTTATATTTTCGGAATAACTGATATCATTGTAGAAGCGGACGGCAATGAAATACCTATTTATGACGGCTCAATAAATCCCATAATAAATATTTTTAATGAAAAAAAATTTTATACTTATGAAGAAATTAATAATCCCATTTATATACTTAATCCTATCTGGATTTTTAACGAAGATAAATATATCATCGTTCTTCCATCAGATGAGCTTAAAGTTTCATATACTATTAATTATGATAATCCGGTTATAAAAACTCAATATGCACAATTTGTCTTATCTAAAGATATATTCATTAAGGAAATCGCTCCTGCAAGGACATTCGGCTTTATTAAGGACATCGGCTACCTGCATAAAAATTCGCTTGGATTAGGCGGCAGCCTGCAGAATACCTTATTGATTTCAGATGACTCTTATTTAAATGATCCGAGATTTCAAGACGAATGCGTAAGGCATAAAATTCTTGATTTTATAGGTGACATCTCTCTTCTCGGGAGACCTATCATAGGACATTTTATTGTATGTAAGTCCGGCCATTCGTTAAATCTTGGTTTTATAAAAAAGATTAAAGAAATTTACAGCAGTATTGAAATCGGGAATAAGATTGAATTTATAAAGAAAGCTTCAAATACCATCTAAAGCTTTATTTATCATCAGCCTTTTTAATAATAATGTCATCATAATCAGCCGCAGCATTGCTTTTCGTGTCATTCGAATCAGATAATATGGCAATTAAATAAGGATTATTTTTCGGGCTTTCTTTGAAAACTTTCCTGTAATCACTCAAAACATTCCTTTCTTCTGTGATCCATTTACCGGTATTTCCGCTGCCTGATTCAATTACATAAAAATATCCCTCGTATATTATATTGCCGAGTTTAGTCTTTTTTTTGTATACAATATGATCTATTGGCAGGTTTGAACTCCACACATATTTAATGACGTTTATAGGCTGATATTGCCATGGAAGAAAAGGTATGCGGCTTCTCTGGAAAATAACATAAATTGATGCTCCGCTATCGTTTTTTCCCTTGGCCTTTTCGTTAGCATTTTCCGGCAGTATAGTTATCCTCCACTTCCATGAAAGCACAGGCATCGACCTTATATCCCATGAGACTTTTTTTGCTATCTGTATTGAATTGCCGGCCGAGACAGCGCTTAAAAACTTATTGCCGTTTTCCTCACTGACCTTATATGTTCCGGAAGAACTTTTTTTATCGTCATCTCTTAAAAGCCATGTATTAAAAATATTATCCTTATCGGAATATTTCTCAAAATCCTCCAGCACTATGGACGTATTGCCTGTTATGCATTCCCTTGAAAAATACAAAAAAATTACAATAACAAAAACAAGGATATAAATAATTATTGTTCTGTATGTAAGTTTCATAATTTGAGTACACAAATATTTTAATATCATATTTATTGTCTTTAATAATAACAGACTTAATTTTATTTTCAACCAGAAAATTTATTGCTTATATATGCTGTTTTGTTTACAATGCCGTAACAAAAAAATAAAAAATATTTATTAACACAGGAAAACAAAAATGAAAATCGCAGACGGAATTTATGCCTACATCTGGAGAAGCATGTTTGAAAACAATTCCAATATGTATTACTTCGGAGATCCTTTAAATATATTATTCGATCCGGGTTTAAACAATTATGTTGACGTAAGAATTATGGAAATGCAGAAGGATGGATTAAATCCGGATAATATCAAATATATTGTAAACACTCACGGCCATCCGGATCATTATGAAGGCAGCGCTTACTTTATGAAAAAAAACATTCCCATAGCAATACATAAAGATGAGGTTGATTTTATCGGGAAAACAAGCCCTATGTTTTATGAAATGATGGGTATGCAAATGCCGGAAATTAAATTCGATACATTTTTAAAAGAAGGCAAGTGGAAAGTGGGCGCAACCGAACTCGAAATCTTTGCTACACCCGGACACTCTCCCTCTTCTATATGCATTTACTGGCCCGAAAAAAAAACCCTTGTCTGCGGGGATCTGATCTTTGAAAACAGTGTAGGCCGCGTGGACTTTCCGGGAGGCAGCGGAGATCTCCTGAAACAAAGCATAAAAAAAATGTCTGAGCTGGATATAGAAATACTCCTGCCAGGGCATATGGGTTTCATTCAAGGAAAAAGTGAAGTTAAAAAAAATTTCGACTCCATTATCAGTCAGTATTTTTCATTTATATAATATATACTTTTTAAAACGCACTTAAAAATCCATAGTTATAGTATATTGTATTCTTAATAATTCCAAATTATTACTTTTATAAATGCATGCAAGATAAAATAAACCTATTAAAGAATACGCAGCTTTTCTCAAGGCTGAATGCTGCAGAATTGGAAGTGCTGGCCATATACAGCGACATTATCCGGTTCAAGGATAAGTCCGTTATTTTTAATGAAGGCAGCAAAGGCGAATCCCTGTTCATAGTTAAAACCGGCAAGGTGCGTATTATAAAAAAAACCGAAGATGAACAAGAGTTGGATATTGCAGAATTCATCGAAGGCGAATTGTTCGGCGAACACGACTTATTTGAAGAAGCGTCAAGAAACGCCTCTGCGATCGCCGACCAGGACACCTCACTTCTTGTTTTCCCCGGAAAGGGCGGAAAATTCGCTGAAATAATTGGAAAACATACGGCTATATTTGCAAATATTCTACACGAATTAATCGCGATGACAGCGCACAGAATCCGGGAAACGAATAAGCTTGTGTCCGAGAAAACAAAGTGGATCGAAGAGCTCCGCAATCAGCTTTTATATGACAAGCTTACAGGATTGTATAACCGCTCCTATCTTACAGACGAATTAACATCTTTACTGCCTGAACTCGGCAGGCATACAGGAATTCTTTTCATCAAGCCCGACAACTTTAAATATATCAACGACACATTCGGACACAACGCCGGTGACGAAGCTCTGCTTGCCCTGGCGAATACAATCAAAGCTAACCTGGAAGGAAAGGATATAGGGGTCAGATACAGAGGAGATGAATTTATCGCTATTCTGCCGGATAATGATATTAATAAAGCCATTATTAGAGCTGAAAAAATAAAAAATGATATTTATAATATCAATATCAGGAATACAACGGGCGGGCAAGAATTTCATTTCTATACTAGCATAGGACTGTCTATTTATCCTGATCATGCGGAAGATACCGGGAAACTTACTGAACTTGCCTTTAACAAGATGATGGAAATCAGGAACAGCGGCGGGAACAAGGTGCTAAGCGTAATATAAAATAATAATTTGTTCATATCCAGCCTGCTTGATTATATTACTTAAAGGCATTAAACTGTGAATATAATCAGAGTAAAGTCAATAATAGCATAATATATTATGAAAGAAGAAATAAGTTTTTTAAAAAAAGTATCACTTTTTAACTCATTTTCCCAAGAAGAACTCGGCATTGTTTATCCATGTCTAAAATCTATCCGGATAAAAAGAAATGAAATGCTGTTCACTGAAGGCGACGAAGGAAATAAATTTTTTATTGTAAAGTCCGGTTCCGTTGCCAGTTCAATAAAATGTCAGGACGGAAGCCAGAGAGAGATTGCAGTATTTAAGCCGCAGGATTTCTTCGGCGAAATGTCTATCTTTGAGAATGCACCCAGATCGGCGACATGCTATGCTAAAGAAGAAAGTGTTCTGTATGAATTTCAAAAAAGTAATTTTTTTAGTCTCCTGAAAGCTCATCCGGATTTTACTATCCGCATAATGTATAAAATGCTGAAAATAATTACACAGAGGCTCAGGAGTACAGGCAATTTTCTTTCAGATATGGTACGATGGGGCAACGAGGCCAGCAAACGCGCTGTTACAGACGAACTCACCGGTCTTTATAACCGGCGATATCTGGATAGTATGCTTGAGACATATTTCCAGATCTCCAGGGCAGGCAATAAACCCATGACTCTTATTATGGTTGATCTGGACTATTTCAGGGAAATCAACAATCTTTACGGTCATGAAACCGGCGACAAAGCAATTATTGAGGTTGCAAATACGTTCAGAAAACATCTGCGTGAGCAGGACAGCATGGCCAGGTACGGAGGCGATGAGTTTACCGTGATTCTGCGCGACACTGACCAGAAAGACGCGCTTTATCTGGCTGAGAAAATCCGGATTGATATGAAAGAAATAACTCTTTTAAAACAGTTGGAAGGCTCAGTCAGTACTATGTCCTTAAGCATGGGAATGGCATCCTTTCCGCGAAACGCACAAAACCTGACAGAACTCCGGCATAAAGCTGATCAGGCACTTTACAAAGCAAAGGAAAACGGCAGGGACAGAATTGTCTGCGCTTAACTTAGATTGCAGTTCAAGCCCCACATACAAGAATTAACAATCTTCGGAAACATAGTATATTATTCTTTGTTTTCTATGACTGTTTGAGTATGCGACCCTCGTTCCGCAGAAAATTAAGAATAATTTATAATATTTCCATGCAAAGATAATAAATATCAATAAACTGTATTACGTTCCACAGCAGCTTTAAAATACACTCTTAACAGTTACTAATCAGGAAATTACATTCTGTATATATTTTTTGAATTAAGTTTCTCGAACTCCTTGTAATAATTATCGTTCCTGAACTTAAATTCCCATTTATTCTCTCCGAGAAGCCTGCATTCCACTCCTACCAGTTTTTTAGCAGCTATTTCACCAATGCCCATTAAAATGATACCCAGCCAGAATGCAGTTCCTCCTATATAAATTTTATATGCATCGTCCACTTTAAAAACCAACGCTAAAATAATTGCTGCAAAAATAATTATGCTCCCGGCAGTTTCCATTGTTTTAAATTTAGAAATCTTGCCTCCACATGCTCCGCATAATTTCACGTTAATTCTTTTCTGACCCAAACCCGCGACCAGCAATACTTTAAACGTTTTTCTAATCTTCAGGTCAAATCCTACAATGTCTCCTTCTTCCATCGATTGGCCGCAATAAGGGCATCTCATCGGCCATTTTAATTCATCAAGCTTTTTTATTTTAATATTTTTCAGCATTATGTTGCATCCCCGGTAATTTTTATTTAATTATTACTCATGATCTGATTGAAACCCGCATGGTCTTTTTTAGTCAATTACTTAATGCTATAACAAAATTACGTTTATTCAAAATCTTTGAAATTCTGTTGACTTATATAAGCAGTCTGCCATCGTTAAGCCGACAATACTATTAAGAATAGTAACTGCTGATATCTCATATCATGTCGGCGATTTTATAATCAAGTTACACAAGCTAAACAATGAACCATAATAAAAAACGTATTTATCTTATCAATCCCCATAATCCGGATAATTTCTGGACAATGCAGAGCTCAGTTAAGGCAGTCGGTGCGAAGACCCTGATGCCGAATGCAGCGCTGGCTACTTTAATTTCGCTTACGCCAAAAGACCTGGATATTGAATATATTTACTGCGATGAAAATATTGCCAAAATTGACTGGAACATAAAATGCGATTTAGTTGCTGTTACCGGATACACTCTTCATTCACAGCGTATAACGGAGATATGCAACGAATTCAGGAAACACAACGTCCCGGTTGCACTCGGCGGCACATTTGCAACGCTTCACAGGGAATATGCCCGTAAACTTGCCGACCATCTTTTTATTTACGAAGCCGAATACACATGGCCTCAGTTTTTAAAAGAATGGGTTAACGGCAAAGCAAAAGATCTTTATGTGCAGAAAGAACATATTGATATGGAAGACAGCCCTGCCCCGGACTGGTCGTTTATCAATGGCAGGGAATACCTTTATTTTACAGTACAAACCAGCAGAGGCTGTCCTAATAACTGCGATTTTTGCGATGCAGTAAAATTAGTCGGCCATAAATACCGCACTAAATCAATAGAACAGATAATGGCCGAAATTAAAAACGCCTACAATGCGGGAGCGGAGACAATCTTTTTTTCCGAAGATAATTTTTTTGTAAAAAAATCATTCACTGTAGAATTACTTACGGAAATTATTAAACTCAACACAAGCCTCCCCACTCCCCTGTCCTTCAGCGCACAGGCTACCATTAAAATCGGAAATGATGAAGAAATTCTTAAATTACTCGCTGATGCGCGTTTTTCGGTAATATTCCTGGGTGTTGAAAGTATTAAAAAAGAATGCCTTAACGAAATAAATAAAGGTCACATATATCATTTCAATCCAGTTAAAGCTGTTTCCAAGATGTCAAGTTATGGCATAATTCCGTTTGTCGGCCTGATAGTAGGATTTGACAATGACACCATTTCTACATTTCAGGAACTTGAAGAATTCCTGCTAAGCACTGCAAGTCCAATTGCATCAATCAGTGTACTAAACGCTCCGGAAAATACCACTCTGTATAAGAGAATGAAAAAAGCGGGAAGGATAAATGAAAATTTCCAGGGCTTATGGCATTTTTCTACAAATATAAAGCCGACTTCAATGCCCCTTTCCGAACTGATCACGAGACACAGGAAACTGTTTAAAAATCTGTACGAACCCGAAAATTTTGAAGCGCGAGCACTCGACTGGATGAAAAACATAAAGTACTACACTAGTCTTTATAAAAACTCAAAAACGAATTTTTCAAAATTATGCAAATTTTTTTATATATTAAAGTATTATATTTTAAATGAGCCTCTGCCTGTGATAAGAATGTTCTTCAGACTGATCAATAAGTCGCGTAAAATAAATCCGAGACTGATAAAGAAATCGATCACTCTTTTATCACAATACTGCCACTATTATGATTTCGCGAATAACGCGTCATGGCAAAACTTAAAAGACGAGGTATAAAGAGCCGGACTTTAAAGCATTTTTTCCCATGTTTCAATTTCTCCGGATCTGATTATAAAAAGAGGATGTGGCCTCGGCATTCTTTTATTTTTAATTTTTAAATATCTTTCCCTATCCCTATACTTAAGCTTATTCTTAAGATGCGCTAACTCAAATTCAAGCTGACCGCTTGTTACTTTAAGCTGACTGCATTTGATATTTTTCTCAATTTTTGTAATGTCAAATTTATAACCGCGATTAACGGCTTCGATATATACCCAGTACAAATAATATAGCATCGATCTCTCCGGATCCTTCACCGAAAGAAAACGTTCCAGCTGAGGATGGTTTCTGTAACCTTTAGTCATTCCCCTTAGTACCTTCAGCGCCAGCAAGCCCTCTCTCCATAGTGCGACAAGCCCTTTAGCATCAAGATAAGCGGGATGCAATGACCACAGTCTCATAAAAGGCCTCCTCACACAGATAATAATATAAAATTCAATGCCTGTTTTAACGCAATAGTCAATATCATTATAAATTTTCCCGGTATTATTTTTCTTTACACTGGATATTAATGTCAACAGCAGATCAAACCGGGATATAAGCGCTTATGTTTATTAGCTTGTTTTCTCAAAATCAGGTTTTAATTTCCCGTATGTATAACTTCATTCTGACTTTTTAGAATGATTAGACGAATGACCTTAAAATACTAAATTTTAAAAAATTAAAAATTGAATTGATTCAGGCCTATAATTATCCTTGCATTTAAATAAGGATTAATTATAATAAAATAGTGATAACGTCCTCAGAAAAAATATTTAGCAGTACTTCTGCGCTTGTTGTGATATTTAGCACAGCGAGGAAAATTATTTGGGTAAATGATGCTTTCGAAAAAAACTTAGGATATGCTACGTCTCAATTAATAAAAATCGACCGCTGGCCCTTTTTCGCAGCAAGCTATCAGGAACAATTCTTATCCATTATAAGGAAAGTACTTTCTGGGAATCCGCAGGAATCATTCAATACACCGGTTACATGTTTAAACAATAAAATCAAAACTATCCGCTGGAGCACATTACTCATCAGCAACAATGAGAGTCCGCAGCAAAACCTTGTGATTGCCTTTGGGGTTGAAATTAAGTCCCCCGAAAAAAATATAGATAGCAACATAATAGACGAAGGTTATCGGATTTTTTTTGAAAATATGGGAACAAGTATAATGTTCATCCGAGAGGACATGACTATTGATATCGTGAACAAGGAATTTGAAAAATTAACAGGTTATGCCAAGGCCCGGATAGAAGGGAAGATGAAGTGGACTGAGTTTATAGCCGATACGGATACCCTTGAAAGCATGAAAAAATATCACTGGCGCCGCAGAATTGATCCGGGTCTGGCTCCGGATTCATACGACGCAAAAATCAGAAGACGCGACGGTACTATACGGGATGCCTTGTTTTGCGTGACAATGATACCGGATACCACCTATAGCCTAGCTTCTTTGGTAGATATAACCGAACGCAAACAAATGGAAGAAAAACTTCGTGAGAATGACCAGCTATTTCGGAACATCACTGAGAATGCCATCGATACTATTTACATAATAACACCGGATGGAAATTTCAGCTACATGTCACCCGCATGGCTGGACCTAATAGGAGAACCTGCTATTCAGGCTATTGGCAAATCATTTATACCATACATACATCCCGACGATGTTCAGAAATATCAGGAGTTACTTCAATATATCTTAAAATCGGGTGAGCGGGCTACAAGTATGGAATTTCGGATTTTACACTGCGACGAATCAGTTCGCTGGATTTCCTCCGTTGTTTCAGCAGCTCGTGATGATAAAGGCAATATTGTAAAATACCTGGGAATCGCACGGGACATCACGGACCAGAAGACGGCTGAAAAAAAATCCAAGCATAGTTAAATACTCTATTATAAATCAAATCAGAATCTATCTTAAAAATGCTATGCTCAGTATGCTATGTTTATATTTGGCAATCCACACTGCCCGACAGGCAAAGATAAAACAGACTTTTGAAAATTCAGTTTTCCAGAGGGTTGAAAGCTTAAAAACTATTTTACCCGATATTCTGTAATCTTCGTGTAAACAAAATCCGCTATCCTCTTTTCGATTTTTTTACTTTCTTCGCTGAATCTGACTGCAATATTTTCCTTTTCGAATATTCCATCAGCCGTTAAAATCGGCGTTGCCTTATATTTATCCGGAAAGCTCTCTCCATCATCTATCCTATCATGCGAAAAACCGGATCCCTCTTTCCATGTTAGGACTCTTTGCTTTCTCTTTTTATCATAACAAAGCTGAAATCCTGTTATTTCATCCTCAGGTCCTAACCAGACTATCAGGTCAAAGTAATCGCTCCAGAACCATCTTCGCAATGATTCTCCCTTGATCTGACGTACGTTTTCAGTCTCACGCATCATTAGTTTTGCTGCCTGACAAATTATATTTGAAATTCAATATATATATTTTCGAAAATCCATTGACAAGCACTTAAATTATTTTTAACAGTAATGTAAAAACATGTCAATATACAGATTTTTCAATAATTTTACAAAACAAAAGAAAAGCCTGCAACCACTATCAAAAGACTCCGTCCCGGATAAAATGAATCCGGATATGATCAGGTCTGGCCTTAAGACTGCTTTTATCGGCCAAAGCATTGTGTATTCCACCAAAACAGAGTCCACAAACAAAGACGCTAAAGAGCTGGCAGAAAAAGGCGCACGTGAAGGCACGCTCGTTATTACAGAAGAGCAGGCGAAAGGAAGAGGCAGACTTAATCGAAGCTGGGTATCAGCGCCGCATGAAAACATACTCATATCGCTCATCTTCCGCCCTGCGTTACCGCCTTCAAAATTATTTTCTTTAACAATGATCACTTCGATTGCAATCGTGAAAGCAATCAGAAAAACAACAGGTTTAAAAACCAAAATAAAATGGCCCAATGATATTTATTATAATAATAAAAAACTGGCAGGAATTTTAACGGAATTAAACGTCGGGAGAAATCAAATAAATTATGCGATTGTAGGCATCGGCTTAAACGTTAATGCCGATATGAATAAATTCCCGGAAATTAAAGAGATCGCAACCAGCCTTTTTAATGAGACAGGCAAAATTATATCCAGAAATGAATTATTAAAAGAAATTTTATTTAAACTTGAGAAGAAATATAATCTGTTAAAGGATGGAAAAAACAATAGGATTCGTAAAAACTGGAATAAGTATTCGCTGGTTACCGGCAGGCATGTAACAGTATTTTCCGAAGGATACAGCGAAGAAGGAATAGCTGATTCTATAGCAGAAGACGGCTCTCTTATTCTGCTAAAAAGCAATGGGGAGAAAAAAAATATTCTTTGCGGAGATGTTTCCTTAAGAATAAAATAATAAACAAATTTCCTTGACTTTTTAACACATTTTATCTTTTTTATACTTCTTATCGCTGTCTCCCGTTGAAATCCGGTAAAATAAAATATATAAATCCCGGCTCTCTGCGATGAGCTATAACAGCAAGGCAGTCCATCTGATGGCAGTCAGTTATTTTCCTATAGGTTTATAAACGCAATGAAAGAACAATTAGAAAATATTCTAAAAACCACGCTTTCTGATATTTCCAGAGCAAATACTGCAGACGATGCGGAAGCAATACGCATAAAAGTACTCGGGAGGAAAGGCGAACTAACAGCTATACTACGTTCGCTTGGAAGCCTTTCACACGAAGAAAAATCGGTTTTAGGCAAGCGCTCGAACGAGATCAAGAAGATTATCGAAAACTCGATTGACGAAAAGATGGCAGCGTTCTCAGAGATCTCAGCAGACCAGCTCTGCAGGGACGAATGGCTCGACGTAACTCTTAACAAGCCCGCGCTTTTTACCGGCAGAGGCCGCATGCATATACTCTCGCAGGTACAATACGAGATTGAGGATATTTTTTCATCCATGGGCTTTATGATAGTCGACGGCCCGGAAGCTGAAATAGAATATTATAATTTTGAGGCCCTCAACATTCCGAAGCATCATCCTGCACGGGACATGCAGGACACATTCTGGACAGAGGACGGCAATCTGCTGCGCACACAGACATCCGCAATTCAGATACGTGCAATGGAGAAGCACAAGCCGCCTTTTAAGATGCTGGGTCCCGGACGCGTATTCCGCTATGAGGCCGTGGACGCATCGCACGAGCACACATTCCACCAGATCGAAGGCATGATGGTGGATAAAGACATCTCAGTTTCAAATCTTATATATATAATGAAAGAATGTCTTTCAGCTATATTCAAAAAGGATATCACTGTCAGGCTGCGTCCCTCCTATTATCCGTTCGTTGAACCTGGATTTGACCTGGATTTCCAGTGCATGATATGCGGCGGCAAGGGCTGCAAAGTATGCAAACAAAACGGCTGGTTAGAATTCCTGGGCTGCGGGCTAGTGCATCCAAAAGTCCTCCGTGCAGGTAAAATTGACCCGGACAAATGGTCGGGCTTCGCATTCGGGATGGGGCTTGAGCGCCTCGTCCAGATGCGCTACGGCATAAACGACATTCGTCATTATCAGAGCGGCGACCTTCGCTTCCTCTCCCAATTCTAAATATCAGACAATACCGGAGTATTTTTTATGTGGATATCACTTAATATAATTTCGAAGATAACGAATATAAGCGGCATTCCTGCCGAAGAACTTGCTCACAGGCTCACAATGTCTACTGCGGAAATAGAAAGCATTCACCGCATGAACGAACATTTCCGGACAATAGTCACTGCGAAGATACTTGAAGTAAAGAAACATCCCGGCGCTGACAAGCTAACACTTGTTGATCTTGACACAGGGAGTGAAAAACTGCGGGTCGTATGCGGTGCGCCCAATCACAAGACCGGCGACATTGTAGCGCTTGCCAAAACCGGCACAAAGTTCAGCGAAGAATTCGTAATAAAAAAAAGCAAGATACGCGGTGAAGAATCCAATGGTATGCTCTGTTCCGAAAAAGAACTCGGCCTGTCAGATGATCATTCAGGAATAATGATACTCCCTTCAGGTACTCCGCTCGGCAAGAGCCTTGCCGAGTTATTTCCTGACTGGATCGATACGCTTCTCGAGATAGACAATAAGTCTATCACGCACAGGCCTGATCTCTGGAGCCATGCAGGCATTGCACGCGAGATAGGCGCATTATTCGGAAGACCTGTAAAGAACATTATAAATGAAAAGCTGGAAGCTGATTTCAAAAATACAGACCACCTTAAAGTTACTATTAAGTGCCCGGATGAAGCTCCACGCTATACCGGCCTAGTGGTAAAAAATATAAAGATTGCCGAATCTCCCGAGTGGCTGAAAGCAAAGGTCACTGCCATAGGTATGAGGCCTATAAGCAATATAGTTGATATTACTAACTATGTTATGTCCGAGATAGGCGAACCTATGCATGCATTTGACAGAAAAAAACTGGCAGGCGACGAGATCATTGTACGTATGGCTAAAGACGGCGAGAAGATGAACACGCTGGACGGACGCGAACACACGTTATGCGCTGAAGACATTGTAATATCCGATAAGAGCGGGCCCATAGCCCTTGCAGGCGTCATGGGCGGGGGCAACAGCGAGATCGAAGACAGCACAAGCGAGATAGTTCTCGAGGCAGCCAACTTCAACGCAGTGAACGTACGAAAGACTGCACACAGGTATAATCTGCCCAGCGACGCTTCCATGCGTTTTGAGAAGTCCCAGTCGCCGGAACTTACACGGCCTGCGCTTCTTCGCTGTTATGAGCTTATAAAGCAGATCATTCCTGAAGCGGAAGCGGTTACGCATATAGTTGATAATTATCCAAAAAAATTAAATGCTATTTCTATCAGCACCACGACTTCATATATAAGACATAAACTCGGCCATGATGTATCCGATGCGAGAATAATCGAAATACTGAAATCGCTCGAATTCGGAGTTGAAGCAACGGGCGAAAATTTGATTATACAAGTCCCGCATTACAGAGCCACAAAGGATATTTCAATAGAGGCGGATATAGTTGAGGAAGTAGGCCGGGTTTACGGATACGATAATATAAACCAGTCATCCCCTCTTGTCTCATGCAAAGTTCCGGTTGTCAACGAAACCAGACAATTTGAAAGACTCGTGAAGAGCATACTTACAGCAAATTACAATATGACAGAAGTAACAAGCTACTCTTTTACTGGTGAGGATGCTCTGAATATGTCCGGTATAAACAGCGACAAAGAGTTGAGGCTCCGCAACCCTCTCTCGCAGGATCAGGACAGGTTGAGACGCACTCTATTGCCGAACATGCTGAAAAACATATGGTACAATCATAGATATTCGGAAACATTTGCAATGTTCGAACTCGGACGTGTTTATAAAAAGGACGACAGAAAATCGAAAGACCTGATCGCAGAAGAAAGATGGATTTGCGGCTCATTCTATATAAAAAATGCAAACGACGACCTCTTTTTCTATGCAAAAAACGCTGGAATCGGGCTTCTGGAAACGCTTAAAGTGAAAAATTTGCGGTACAAGCCTGCTACAGAAAATTTGTTGCCGTATATGCATCCTGGCAGAACGCTGGCCATAGAGATAAACGATGAAGTTGCGGGTCATGTGTTCGAGCTTCACCCGAAGATGTATAAAAAATTCGATTTCACAGGCAAGACCGCACTGTTTGACATAAACATGGAGACTGTAATGACAGCGGAAAAAGCGGGAATGCGGTTCACGGAACTTCCCAAGTTCCCGGATGTCACTTTCGAAATATCGGTTCTTGCGGACAAATATGCCTATATCGCGGATATACATTCCGTCATTGAAAAAAGCAACAGGGAATTTATAAGAAGCATTGATGTGATCTCAGTTTACGAAGGTGCGCCTGTGCCGGAAGGAATAAAATCAGTATCCTTTAAAATTATTTTCAACGCGAAAGATTCTACGCTTTCACCTGAACAGATAGAAAAACTTCAGAAAAACGTTGTGAATGCGCTCAGCAAAAGCGGATACAAGCTCAGATAATTCAGATTGCTTCTTTTTTCCATACAATCTCACCGGCTATTATCGTCATCTCAACTGTGATGGATTGTATTTTATCGGCAGATGCTTTTGTCGGATCATCGCTCAGTATTGCGAAGTCAGCCGCTTTCCCCGGCGTAATTGAACCCCTGCCCTTCTCTTCGAACATTGCTTCAGCTGCGTTTAGCGTGTACATCTTAAGCGCTTCAGCAGGTTCAATACGTTCTTCCGCAAGAACTGTCCTGCCGCCGGCTGTGTTTCTTGTTACAGCAGCATAAATACCCATGATCGGATTTGGGTCAGCAATTGGAAAATCCGAGCTTCCGGCAATTCTGATGCCGTTCCTCATGAGCGTACCGGTTGGATATAAATATTTCAGCTGATTTCGTGGTACTGTTCCAAGGTATCTGTCTCCGCTGTAATAAACAAAGGAAGGCTGTGTTACTACTGTTATCCCCAGCGCTCTTATCCGCTTTACAGTATCCGGCGGGCAGACGGAACAATGCTCAATGCGGTGCCTGTGGTCAGCACGCGGCTGCTTCTTCAACGCATACTCAACGGCCTCGCATGCAGCCCGTACGCCGGTTTCATCTACAGCGTGCATAATAGCCTGCAGGCCTGCTGCATGTATTGAGAGAACCATCCCTTTCAGCTCTTCCTGAGACGGGCTGAGGCTTCCAGTAATTTCATTCAGGACAATCTTAACGCCTCCAAGTGAAAGAGCCTTACTGTCGCCATACGGGTGGTATACCTTCTCCTTCATTCCATTGAAAGCGTTTATGCCATACATCATAACAAGCGCTGGTTTGAATATTCCCTCATCTTTCCACGTACGGAACATGTCCCAGCGGCTGTTATCGTTGAGAGCTGAAGCATCCTGTATAGTTGTAATTCCATAAGAGAGAAGTTTTTCATTAGCAAGCTTTGCACCGCGCACTAACTCATCATTCTCCAGTACAGATATTTTTTTTGCAAGATAAGCACCCATGCCGTAAAGAATGCCTGTCGGCTCTCCTGTTTCAGGATCGCGATCAATGATACCGTCCGGAGGATCCCCTGTTTCCGCAGTTATGCCTGCGAGATTTAAAGCAAGGCTGTTCAGAACTGAGGCATAACTTGAACGGTGCGTTAGTTTTATTGGATGCAATAAGGAAGCCCTATCGAGATCGTAGCGGTTCGGATGACGTTTTTCCGCGAGATAAAATTCATTATAAAACTTCCCTCTTATCCAGTTCCCGGGGGAAATATCTTTACTTGCAGAATTAATTGCTTTAATAATATCGGATATTGATTTAAAATGTTCATAAGACGATAAATTGATGGATACCAGGCTTTCCGAGTAACCTGCCAGATGGCCGTGCGCATCTATAAAGCCGGGAACAACTGTTCTGTTTTTACAGTCAATAAGCATGGTACTGTCAGTCGAAAAGAAATGGATTCTTTCATTCCCGCTAACTTCAACTATAATACCGTCTTTAACTGCCGCCATTTCGGCCTTAGGCATTGCGGGATCCATTGTAATTATATTTGCATTATATAAGATCAGATCGGACATAACTAATAGATTCGATATAAGACTTTAACTGATTATTGGAAACGCATTTAAAACGTCAAACACAGCTTTTTTACGGTATTTTAAATATATTAAAAGATATAAACGTCAAACGAATTTTTTTTCATTTACCGGCTAAAATAACTTGACTGGAATATTATATAAACCAATAATTTGTTAACGCGTTAACAATTGCATCTGCAAGTATATGTAAGACTGAGAATAACCGGAATTATTCAATGATCCATTATTCCGGTAATCTGATAGCGCTTATTCAATTTTTTATGCAAACAAAATATCACATATTGTACTTTAAACAAAAAAGTCACACGGCAGTTATAGGTTTTCCCGGATTTTCCGGCAATAACAACATACTTCAGCTGTATAATGAATTTGCAGATGTATGCTCTGAAATTGAAATGAATGACGATATCAGAGCTGTCATTATCACGGATGCGGAACACAATACCGCTAACGCAAATCCTCCTGACAGCTCGCAAATAACCGGCAGTCTTTCTTTAAGCAGCCTTATCGCAGAGACAGACAGGCCGGTTATTGCGGCTGTTACCGGAGACGCAACCGGACAGGGCTTTGAACTGATTATGGCGTGCGATATTAGAATCGCTTCAAATACGTCGAATTTTGGTCTGCCCGGAATCAGTAAAGGTGTTCTCCCGCGGGATGGCGGGACACAAAGACTGCCGCGCCTGGCAGGCAAGGCCAAAGCGCTGGAGATGATACTCACAGGCGGACAGATAGACGCAAATGAAGCTTTCCGGACAGGTCTGGTTAATAGAACAGTATCATCAGGAAATATTTTAGAAACCGCTATGGAGCTTGCCGCTGACATAGCATCAAAAGCACCGGTCGCGGTCAGATACGCCAGAGAAGCAATATACAAAGGAGCGGATTTAGCTCTCGATCAGGCTCTCAGAATGGAAGGAGATCTTTATTTGTTATTATACAGTACGCATGACCGCTTGAATGGAATACAGTCATTCAAAGATAAGAAAAAACCGCTGTTCCAGGGTAAATAATATAAGAATATATTATGAACGGATTTAAAACTGTAATCTATGAAAAAAATGAAAATGTTGCCTATGTCACACTTAACCGCCCTGAGGCTCTCAATGCTTTCAGCATACAGATGCGGGATGATCTTTATGAAGTTTTCAGAGCAATAAAGGATGACGATGAAGTAAGGGCTGTAATAGTGAAAGGCGCAGGAGATAAGGCATTCTGCGCAGGAGCTGATTTAACCGAATTTCTCACTGCTCCTTCCGCGGTTAAGGCAAGGCAGATCCGTTCGCGGAGAAATCTCTGGAAACTGCTGCTCGATATTCCTCAGCCCCTGATTGCCGCCATGCACGGCTATGTCCTTGGATCAGGAATGGAAATCGCTGCATGCTGCGACATCCGGATAGCATCCGAGGATGCTGTATTCGGACTGCCCGAAGTAGGCCTCGGTATAATACCCGGAGCAGGCGGGACACAGACTATTCCGCGGATAATTGGAACAGCAAGGTCGCTCGATATGCTTCTGACCAACCGCTGGATAAAAAGCGATGAAGCATTTCAAATCGGCCTGGTCAACAGAGTCGTTTTGAAAAATGAACTTATGAAGAATGCCGAGGAAACTGCGCTTAAAA
The DNA here is from genome assembly GCA_016934735.1 of Spirochaetota bacterium. Classification (GTDB taxonomy): domain Bacteria; phylum Spirochaetota; class UBA4802; order UBA4802; family JAFGDQ01; genus JAFGSG01. Next base: position 29,134 of record JAFGSG010000031.1, read on the forward strand.
TAGCATCTTATAATCCCGATTCAGTGAGATTAGCAAAGTATGCGGTTATTAAAGGATTGGATATGTCTCTTCAGGAAGGATTGGAACTTGAGAGGAGACTTTCAATAAAGTAGTTCAACAATTTTTAAATTTTTTAAGTGGATATTATGATATAAAGCTACCTACATTTAAAAGGGGATAGGGAGATCGGAGAGATTATTTTTTGATTATTTTTAATTATAAATTAAAAATTACCATCATCTTAGTATTGGAAACTTTAAAAATATCTTCATTGTTTTTCTCCCTATCCCTTTATTTTTTTATTGAAAGAATACAGGCTCTGAAAAAAAATATACAGATAATCTCAGATAGCACGGTATGCAGGTCTTGCTTCTGTATTTTCTCATCGATTGAAGAGACTAATAATGAATAAAATTGTTACTAATCTGGAAGAGGCTGTCGCAGGAATAGAAGACGGAGCGACGATAGCCATCGGAGGTTTTTTTGCCGCCGGAGTACCACGAACGCTTCTAAAAGCCATCATCGAAAAAGGTGTAACGGATCTTACCTTAGCCTGCGGTTCAGGCCCCATGCTGGGCGCTGTTAATGAGCTGGAAGAAATGGTAAAGAACCGGCAGATAAAAAAAGTAATTGATTCTTACGGACTTTTCCGTTCTGCCACGAAAGGATCGAAGCATGCCTTTGAGCAGCAGATAAGAGCCGGGGAAATTGAGCTGGAAATATATCCCATGGGCACGCTTGCCGAAAAATACAGAGCAGGCGGAGCCGGCATTCCGGCCTTCTTTACGCCTACAGGGTCAGGTTCCATTATAGAAAACACTACACTGACTAATATAGATAGCAATCGAAAAAAGAAAGAAACACGGGAGATTGACGGACAAACGTGCGTACTGGAATACGCGCTAAAACCCGACTTTGCATTTATTCACGCGCACACAAGCGACTATGAAGGCAATTTACGCTATCGAAAAACAGCGAGGAGCTTTAATCCGGTAATGGCCATGGCTGCGCGCATAACGATTGTCGAAGCGGAGAATATTGTGCCTGCAGGTGAACTCGACCCGGACGCTATCCATACGCCAGGAATATTTGTCCAAAGAGTAATTAAAGTCCCAAGGACAAGCTTTAATATTACAAACCTTTAAGCACGGAGAGTATAAATTGAAAAAATTCGAGGGATTGCCCCGTGAAATTATTGCGCTGAGAGTAAGCAGAGAAATAAAAGACAATTCATACGTGAACCTCGGCATCGGTATACCTACATTAGTCAGCAACTGGCTAGAAGGCAGAGACATTATACTCCAGTCTGAGATCGGCATGCTAAAAACAGGACCCATAGCAGAAGGAGAATTCATAGATCAGGATCTTATCAACGCGAGCTGCCAGGCAGTGACCGAAGTCCCCGGAAGCGTATATTTTGACATTTGCGAATCCTTCGGCATGATCCGCGGCGGACACGTGGATATTACAGTAATGGGCGCTTTTCAGGTAAACGCAGCCGGAGATTTCGCGAGCTGGTATAATCCTTCAAGAGGGCTTGAAGGCGTAGGGAACGTAGGCGGATCAATGGACCTGGCAGTCGGCGCAAAAATACTGCTCATTGCCATGGAACATGTAACCAACGACGGGAAACCCAAAATAGTGCGGGAATTGACATATCCTGCGACAGCAAAGAAAAAAGTCAGTAAAATATTCACCGATCTTGCAGTGATCGATGTTGTTCCCGAAGGTCTTGTGCTAAAAGAAATCTATCCGGGACTTACTCCGGAAGATATTCAGTCTATAACAGAGCCGGTACTTATTATTGCGCCTGATATAAAAGAAATTGAAATTTAAGTAAAATTTAATTATATTATTCCTATAAGGAATTTATTGTTGTAATCTGGAGGTTTAGAAATGGCAAATCAGGTTGGAAAAAGATATATCTGCAAAAACTGCGGCGCAGAAGTAATAGTCACACGCGGGGGTAACGGAGCTGTTGTCTGCTGCGGCCAGCCGATGGAACTTAAGAAGTAAATATTCAGGAGTATTAAAGTGATACAATTAGGAAAAAGATACCGCTGCGAAGTATGCGGAACTGAAGTATTATGTTCTAAAGCCGGACAGGGTACATTAAGCTGCTGTAATCAGGAAATGAAAGTTCAGGAACCCAAACCGATCCCTTCTTCCGATTAATAGACTTGCTGTAATATATTGTCATTCCGGAAAATGAAAAACGAGAAATGTTGCAATTATTGTACGATTTGTCTTTCCGGCTGAAATGATTGTTAAGATTTAAAAAAAATTTTATAGCAAACCTTACTGTCCTTAATTAAGGGGAAAAATTTTGCTGGATGGAATACGTATACTTGATCTGGCGGATGAAAACGGAAGTTTCTGCTCCAGGCTACTTGCCGATCTTGGAGCCTCTGTAATAAAGGTTGAAAAGCCGGGAGGAGATCCTTCAAGAAAGAAAAGCCCTTTTTGCAGCGGCATGCCGGATAATGAAAACAGCCTTTTTTTCGCATATCATAATTCCAATAAACTTAGCGTAACTCTTGACATTGAGCAGGGATCTGACAGAATAAAATTTTTCGAGCTGCTGAAAAATACCGACGTACTTATTGAGACATTCAATCCCGGATATTCCGAAACATCCGGGTTAAGCCTCGAGAAACTAACTGAAATCAATCCTGCCCTGATCCATAGCTCGATTACCGGATTCGGCAGATATGGCCCTAAAAAAAATTATCAGCCCAGCAGCATAGTTTCTGCCGCTTTCGGCGGGCAGATGTATGTATGCGGCTTCCCTGAACAGAACCCGCTTGCATATTTCGGCGAACAATCTCATTATATATCTTCATTATTCGGTGCTGTCAGTATTCTTCTTTCTATAAGGCAGCGGGCTTTAACAGGTAAAGGTCAATTCATTGACATCTCGGCACAGGAAGCGGTTGCTTCAACCCTCGACCATGTAATGGTGAGCTATTTTTATAATAACACAGTAAGTACAAGGCAGGGCAACCTTTACGGAAACAGCTTTTTCTGCATACTTCCATGCAAAGACGGATACATTCAAATATCGCTTCTCCAGCAATGGGATACCTTTGTTGAACTGCTGGCTTCCGAAGATATGGCCAATAACCTGACTGACAAGAAATGGTCAAGCGAAGATTACCGGATTGAAAACATTGACCATATAATTGATGTTGTCAAAGAATGGACCCTTAAACACAGCGTTAAGGAACTCTTTCAAACAGGCCAGTCCATGCGCTTCCCATGGTCTCCTGTTTTTTCTCCTGAAGAAGTAATGCAAAGCCCGCAATTAAAAAAACGTCAATTCTTCAGGCGAACCGGATATCCCGGCAATGTAACCATTATCAGTCCTGGGCTGCCTTACAGGTTTTCTTCTTTCCCGCTGCTTCCGAATAGGCGGGCTCCGTTATCGGGAGAGCACAACTCTGAATTGTTTGCTGATAAAAAGCGGCCTGTAATTAATAAAACGCAGAATATTTTTGCATCGAAAGATCAATTAAAATCCTGCGAAAATTACAAACACTCCCTCAAAGGAATCAGAATTTTAGATTTTACATGGATGCTGTCCGGGCCGTACGCGACACGAATACTCGCTGACCACGGCGCTGAAGTTATTAAAATTCAGTCGCACAAAACCGCTAATGGTGCTGAAGCGAACCTAACAGGTTATTTCAATACATGGAACCGGAACAAGCTCGGTATCACACTTGATATTTCCAGACCGGAGGCAAAGGATATTATTTTAAAATTAGCCTCTGTAAGCGATGTTGTTGTGGAAAATTTTTCTCCAAGGGTTATGCGCAACTGGGGACTGGATTATGAACAGTTAAAGCAGGCAAATCCGGACATAATAATGGCCGGGATTTCCGCAATGGGGCAGACCGGACCGTGGAAAGATTTTGTCGGTTACGGGCCCACCTTTCACGCGCTTTCAGGTTTAACCCACATGACATCAATAGGACAGGAACATCCGGCAGGTCTAGGTCATGCGTACGCGGATACGGTCATAGGACTTTACTCTGCCCTGGCAATTCTCGCAGCTCTCGACTACAGGGATAAAACCGGCCTAGGCCAGTACATTGACATATCGGGTTACGAGGCTGTTTGCACACTGCTGGGCTATGCTCTGACGCGCACAGAAATAAAGCAGACAGGTAATGTTGAATCATATTACACGAATTATTTGCAGAATATCCAGTCAGCTCCCCACGGCTGCTACAAATGCCTTGGAAAAGACAGATGGTGCGTCATTGCCGTCTTTAGTGAAGAGCAATGGAGCGCTTTCTGCCATGCAACCGGCAATCAGACATGGATCAAAGATGAGCGCTTTTCAAATATTGATAAACGGAAAGCCAACAGTGCTGAGCTGGACCGGCTTATTAAGCAATGGACAATCAACCTGACGGCGGAAACGGCAATAGAGATCCTGCAGAGTGCCGGAATACCGGCCGGCATAGTGCAGACTGCAGAAGACCTTGCCAAAGATTCTCATCTCAAAGCAAGGGATTTTTATGTTGAAGTTGATCATCCTGTTCTTGGAAAAACCTATACGGACAGTGCGCCGGCAAAATTTTATGGAAATACAATTAAAACATGGAAGCCCGCGCCTTTGCTGGGAGAACACAATCATTATGTTCTTACCGATCTTCTCGGTTTTACAGAAAAGGAAATTACTGAATTTACAGACAAAGGCGTATTTTATTGAGGCTGTGCCCCAAAACATATAAAAAATAATAAATCATGTTTGAATATATAATTAATTATTTCCAACAATGTCAGCAATGCTGTTTTAACCATCGGAAGTCTCAGTCATATATTTGAGATTGTTTTTATGAAGGTACTACTTCATTGACATTAATGCTGAATTTTGTGTTTAAACCCTGATCTTTTGAGATATTGTCGAGATATTTGATTACCTGTGCAAATCGATCATCTTTTGAGTTAAGAATTTCCGGCTGGGCTGTCTTTTTATTTACGAAAGCAGGCAAAAAAGAAACGCTCTTTAGAGAGCCTTTTGAAATAATGGATTTAACAATTATCGTCTTTTGGGAATCAGTTGGAAAATTGTAAAGCGCTTCAAAATCCGGTATCCAGTCAGGATTCAATTTTTGTATTTCCTTAAATCCTTTGCCTTCTGCATGCGCTTTATCCATCCTGAGATCAACTGTAAAATTACAAAGACTGTAAAATATTACTTTCCCCTTATATACTTCAATGCCTTTAAGTATATGCGCATGATGGCCAAGTACCAGGTCTGCGCCTGAATCTATGGCCGCATGGGCCATTTCCCTCTGGTAATCCGCCAGAACAGCAGGAACAAAATGTATGCCCCAATGCATTGAAACAATAACTACATCCGAAATAGATTTTGCCTTTTTTATATCATCAATCATTGCCTGAAGGTCTTCTTTATTCGGGAACGTATGTATTCTGCAGGGAGTCCCGGGCTGATCATGTTCTATCTGTTCATAAAGAGTCCATGCTCTCATGGGGGCGCAGCCGGGCCGGCTTTCCTCAGCCCAGTAGCACATTGGAAGAATGGTATTATATGCGAGGAAGGATGTCTTATTGCCTTTTATGTCAAAAACTGCCGGTTTGCGCGCTTCCGCTATGTTTGCTCCCGCCCCTATAACCGAAATATTCTCCTTGCGCAGGGCGTCGATTGTATCGGCAAATGCTTCTCTTCCCCAGTCCATGCAGTGATTGCCGGCAAAGGATACCAGGTTAAAACCGGCTTCTTTGACAGCGCGAGCGGCTTTCGGATGAACCATAACCGCATGCCTTGCCTGAGGAAGCCGGGTGCCTCGCGTGGAAAAAACCGTCTCCAGCTGACAGAAAGCTATATCGGCTTCGTTTAAAGTATCTGCCACAAACTCAAAACACTCTGAAGGATTCTCCCTGTCCGGAGCGATATCCCCGACAGCATAAAACAACAGTTCTTTATCAGTGTTTTCCATCCGGCTTTTAATCTCCTTTATAACTTCTGCTGTTCGGTTCTGGAAATAATCTCATCCTGCATTGGCGGAGTCAGTTTTACGAAATAGGCGCTGTAGCCGGCGACACGGACAACCAGATCCTTGTGTTTTTCGGGTTCTGCCTTTGCTTCCATCATGGTATTTTTATCAACCACGTTGAACTGAATATGCTTGCCTCCCATATCGAAATATGCCGATATCATTGAGGCCAGCTTTTTCATGTCTTCTTCTTTCTTAAGCGCAGTTGGATGGAATTTCATATTTAGAAGCGTGGCCTGGAACGCATCCTGATCAATCTTTGATGCGCTTTTTAAAATCGCTGTGGGGCCGTGCGTATCCATTCCGCGAACTGGCGACATGCTGCCATCCGCCAGACATGCTCCTGCCTCCCTGCCTTCGGGAGTTGCTCCTGTCTGCATGCCGCCAGGCCACTGGGAAGATATTGAAATCGCAGACGGTTTATGGGTTCCGCCTACCATAGTTGGCAGCTTGGCGGCTATCTGTGCAAGGCTGCTGTAGAGCTTAACAGCAGTTGAATCCGCATAGTCGTCATCGTTGCCGTATTTCGGAGCTGCTATGCAGTCTTTCTGCATTTGTTCGTAGCCGGCCCAGTTTACTGCAAGCGCGGCCTTTATATCTTTCATTGAGTATTTTTTATCATCAAATACGAGTTTTTTAACTGCAGTAAGCGAATCCGCGACATTGATCATCCCGACATTATTGAGAACAGCCATGTTCTCGAGCAGGTATTTACGGTTAAGAATATTCTTGCCCAGTTTTATGCCGTCTTCGGAAAGTGCTGTACGAACCGGATCCGGGAACAGATCCGCAACGGCATTGTTGAACAGGTTGTTATATTCGGCATTAAGGCCCGAGAAATATTCAAACTGGATATTGAAAGCATTAAAAAATTCGTCAAATGTTTTAAATGTTTCGGGATCGCCTGTCTTGGGACCAAGCTGCCTGCCTGTCTTCGGAAATACTCCGTTGTTCATCGTAATTTCAAACACCATTGACACAATGAACATGGGATACGCGCCTATGCGCGAATTGCCCGGGAGTGCAGCATCCAGACATCCGCACATTGAATAATCGCGGGCTTTCTCGACAGGCACTCCCTGATGTTCAATAAAGGAAAGATAAGATTTATCTCCTATGAAAGCAGGCATGCCTATACCGGTTTTGACTACTTCAATACCTTTTACCATCAGGGCTTCAGGTGTTTTATCATGAACCCTTATTGTAATTGTGTGATGAGGCACCGTGCATCTCCGGGCAGCTTCGAGAATTAAATAACTCAGTTCATTTGTTGAATCCCTGCCGTCCTTTGTCTGACCACCGATCGTAGCATTGTGCCATTTTGCCATGCCGGCGTTTTTCTGCCTCAGCTTGGAACCGGATATCCTGTTCAGCTCCATATCCTTGAGTCTGAGGTTCTCAAGATGTTCGATTACCTCTTCGTCGGTTATGCGGCCTTCTTCCTTATCCTTTTTGTAAAAAGGATAAAGATACTGGTCCATTCTCCCGAAAGCGGCGGTTGTCGAAGGAGATGTCATTAAGAAAGTAAACCATGTAGCCTGAAGCGCCTCTTTGAATGTCCTGGCGGGATAAGCAGGGACTCTACTGCAGGTTTCCGATATTGTCTCCAACTCCTTTTTCCTGACCGCATCCTTCTCTTTTGAAGCAAGGTCCGCCGCAGCATTTGAGAACCTGAGCGCGAATCTGTTAATTGCCTCAAGTGATATTATAACCGCATTTAACAAATAACCCTTATCCACACTGTCTGGTTCCAGATATCTGAGAGATTTCAATTCTTCTTTTGATTCATCTATTAAGCTGACAAGGCCTCTGTTTATCACTTTTTCAAAATCCACCACCATAAGGTAAAAGCCTGGGCCGAGTCCCATGCCGCTTTCAGCATATCCGCCGCCCGATCCTTCGGTTTTGCTTTTCCATGGAGCGAGGACTATACCCGACTGCATAAAAGGCCACAGCCTTTCGTCATCAACCGATTGGCCTATTCGGGACATAATGCTCCTGTTTTTCCAGTATTTATTCATGTCACTGAGTTCCGATAGATCATTATCCGCCATTATCCATCCTTCATCCCTGAGAGCCAGAATTTCCTCTTCCGGCCATGGGCCGAAATAGAACTCAAGTTCCACGCCCATATACCTGCTTGCCCCGTTCCCTACGATCAGTTCGCCTTCCACGATGAAAATGGGGATATTGTCAAGCGTATGGGACAAAGCCTTCGCCCTGCGGATTATTTCCGGCTCGCCTTCCGTCTGTTTATAGATTTCCGTCATCAATTTTATTTTTTCCATGCATATCGGAAATTTTTCAACCTGTGTAGCTTTTCTGATTTTTTCTATTCTCTCGGTCATATAAAATGTTTCTCCTTATTTTTAAAACTTTGCCGTAAATCCATAAAAACAAAACACTTTTAATACTAATGTAAATTTATAAAATTAGTTGCGTCAACAACTATTTTGATAATTATTGTAATTTTGTACTAATTACAGTATAAATCGGCAAAAAAACGGATTTTTGTTATATATGCAACTAAAAGGGCGGAACAAGCCGCATAAATCAAGCATCTTTTTAAAAATATAAAATAGTAATTTATACAGGATATACTTTTATCGTGTAAAGAGAGAAAGGCATTATTAAGCCGTTCTTTTTTGCTTTAACATCCTGTTAAGGCCCGTGTAAAAAATAATTGTAGTAAAGCAAACGATAAAGGAAAGTATAAACCATGCGGGCTGATAGCTGCCCCATTTATCGAACACCCATCCTGCAAAAGGCGGCCCGCATATCTGCCCGAGCATCATAACACTGCCGACGCATCCGACTATTGTTCCTAGCCTTTCTCCGCCGTAGTACTCTTTAAGAAGTCCAGACAGCATTGGTACCGAACCGCCCCATCCTATGCTGAAAACAGGTATAAATAAAACTATCATCCAGTTCTTGCCCGCTGATGTAAAGCCCAGGATCAGAGAACCTAATGACGTCAGAAGAAAAGCCGCTAAAGCTACTTTTCTTTTATCAATCCGGTCACCAAGCCAGCCGAATCCGATCCTCCCGATAATAGTCGTTATTGACACAAAAGCGGTTATCAAACTGGCACTTGATCTCTCAATGCCTATGCTGCCCAGATAAGGCATAATATGTGTCGTTATAGCGCTTACAGGCAGCACCTGACAAAAAAATCCGAATGCGATAATCCAGAAAACCGGGCTTTTCAACGCTTCTACAGCGCTGTAATTTTCTTTTTTCGATATAGGGACAGAATCATCATAAATTACAGACTGACCGACAGCACCGTCCGGCACATAACCGTATTTTTCAGGTTTATGCCTTAGCAGCAGGGAAAGAGGCAGAGGAACAACCAGCATACCGATCCCCATAAAAATCATGGCCTGTCTCCACCCGAATGAATCGATAAGCCCGCTTATTACAGGCAGCAGCATGCCGCCGAGCGATACGCCGCTCGCAGTAATTCCCATTGCCAGGCCGGCGTTTTTGCGGAACCAGTGCGATACAGCTGTCATTAAAAGCGATGAGGTGGCAGTGCTGAGTCCGGTTGCCACAAGAATAAAGGACGCATAAAACATAGAGAGGGAATTAGTCCGGCTTAGAAGAATGAGCCCAAGACTGCTCAGTATTGCCCCGGCGAAAACCAGCCTGCGCTGGCCCCACCTATCCATGAGCATGCCTGCGAGCGGCACCAGAAGACCGACCTCAAGTCCGCGCAGGGAGGCAGCAAACGACACCTCTGCATAACTCCAGCCGAACTCCTTCACAATCGGCTGAATTGCGGCAGTAAATCCAAGGTAAACAGTCCCGCTGCCGTACAGCAAAATCAGACAGCTTGCGCCGACAACATACCACCCGTAGAACACTTTATGTTTCATCAACTTTCCGTATTTTCACCATTTAATAAAATTCCCCTGGGCAAACCCCAGGTGATTCAACACCGGCTTCCGCCTTCGGCATAAGCGGGGTATTATTTTTCAAGGCGTAATCAATTTTCCCTGCAAATCGATAGACTTACATGGAATATAGGGGATTAGGGTTTTTTTTCAGTCAAACCAGATAATTTTGCTCGTACCTTTAAAATATGAAACCGGCTTGCCATCCTCAGTTGTTAAATACAATGTCCATCCGTCAGTTTGAATTTCTGTAATACAATTATCAATCTCATCAGAAGTCCATGAACTTATAAGCCTTTTCCCGTCTATCTTATAAGCGCTAATATTACCTTTTGAATAACTTTTCCAGTTCTGCAAGAAGCTCAATGACGGAATATTTGTGACAGCTATAATCTCATTTGCACCGTCTCTGTCAATATCCATAACAACTA
>JAFGSG010000002.1 GCA_016934735.1 Spirochaetota bacterium
CCTGCAAATACAGAAATGTGTTTTGTATAATTGTATCCTAATATAAATCTTCCCTGCAGCGCCTGCTGATCAACTTTATTTTTACCGGAGAATACTTCATCATTATCGATCTGTATAAAACCTATGTCAATATCCGTATAAAAAGAACCTGCATGGATGCAGTTGTTCTCCGGCTCTCCGGCGGCATCAAGTATCTCTCGCATAATTGAAGAGCCTATGGGAATATGAATGCCAAAATGGAAACCATATGCAAATGAATTGTCGATCTTTTCTTTAAAATTATTCCATCCTGCGGAAAACATCGTATAAATATAATTCGAACGGAACAACAGACCGGCATTGCCTGCCATAAGCGTACTTCCCCATACTGCGGTTTCGACACCTCCATTCCCGGATATATTTATAAGACCTATCGGCAAACCGTTCTGCGTCTTTGCAATATTGATCACTCCAAGCTGAATTCCGCTGAAGTCGCCTGCCAGATTGAATGTGCTGACCTGTACGCCCTTTATGTTGCCGGCAATATTCGCAACACCGGATATCTGTGTCCCTGCAGCATCTCCGCCTGAATAATTACAGACTCCGCTTAACTGCAGGCCTGTCATCTTCTGTGACGTATAATTAAACACACCAGAGATCTGCGTGCCTTTAACATTGTCTCCCGAGTAATTGTATACACCGCTAAGCTGCAGGCCGTTTGCGCTGCCCAATGCGTGATTAAAAATGCAGGAGGTCTGTGTTCCGGTTATGGATTTACTGTTAAAATTAAACACGTTGGAAATCTGAGCACCTGTAAAATCAGCTTTTGAAACATTAAAGACATTTGATACCTGTGCGCCCTTAACGGTTCCTTTCGAATAGGAAATATTAAATAAATAGGCTATTTGAGCACCTGTAATATCCCCGCCTGCAATATTTGCCGCTGCTATCTGCGCCCCGTCAACTTTGCCTCCGGAATAATTCCCCACAGCATTAAATTGAAATCCTTTCACTTCCTCTCTTACTATGCCCGGACCAACTCCGAAGCTCAGGCCGTTAAGTTTGGCACTGTAGCTACCCACAAGATTAAACGTAAAATTATTTATCACGTTCCTGTTCCTGTGTATCATCGGGTACAATGAGAATTCCCATTCAACTATCTCATATTTATTCTCAGTTTCGCCGGTGTCTGCCGTATCGCCGCGGGCCACAGTGCTGTCTTTGACGGATTTTCTGAAATCATTCTGGGACAGTACCGCTTCCATTTTACTGCTTATGGAAATACTGGCTTCATACAGATTCTGTTCTTTTATATAGGTGACCGTGTACATTCCTTCATCAAGGCCGAGCTGCATTTCGCGCCCGGCGGATTTTCTAAGCTCGCATACCAGATTGTTACCGCTGTCCCTTATAAAAAGCTTTCCTGCTATGTCTGCGCTTATAATCATAATGGAAGAGCTCTTACGTATGTCAGTCATAACAACATCGCCTGTCCCCGACATCTGAATATCATAGTTCGGATGCTGGGGCCCGCTCATTGTCTTTTCTGTACCGGCAAGCGTTTCATTATAAGCATACTGATATGCTTCATTAAGTGTGATCCGCCCGTCCTGCGTCATATCAGCAGCCCCCCTTAATCCAGCTAAAAGATAATGCGTAAAGAACGATCCTTTGATCCTTTCCGACTCCTGCGAAGCTTCATCGTGGGAACTTGAAGACATAAAAGCATAACCTTTCATGTTGTAAGCGGAATCTACCAGAAATGGCGATTGCATCTTCCCTCCCTTAAGCCGGGTGAAAGCTCCGGACGAGCATGAATCGAGTATGGCAATCCGGACATCCGAAGAAATATTGTTGATGTAATCCCTGATCTCCTTATACGATACTTTCTCACTGCCGAGAAGAATTGAGTCCTCATCCGAGTGCCCGGAATAATAAAAAATTAACTCTCTCCTCCCCGAACTCTTCGCCGCTTCCCCGATTCTTTTCTGAATTACACGAATACCTGAAAAAAAACTTTTTCTGTCCGGTTCTATCATCAATACGCCGTCACGGGGCATTACTCCGCCCATTTCAGTCAGCACTTTCAGCATCGATCTGGCATCAGAAACTGAATATTTCAGTTTTATCCTGCCCGGGCCGCCGTTATTTGATCCTGCCACAACAGCAAACCTGCGGATAGTGTCCTTTTCCTGGCTGTGAATATCAATTATTCCTAAAATGCAGAATAATATTATATTAATAATTATAAATTTTTTATTCATTCAATTTAATCCTTTTTAATTAAAAAAGAAACCTGATTCAGTGATTCATCCCTGGAATCTCCGAATGTCAGTTTTTCAAGCTCCGCTTTTTTTCTCTCAACAGCAAGAAGCTCTGCAAAAAAAATAACGGACTCCGTATTTATTTCATTTGATGAAGTGATAAAAAAGAAACGTTCGAAATCCGGCGCATCGTCAAGCTCGAATGAGTTATCAAGCAGACGCTTCTTCCCGGCATCAAGCCTTGTTGATGCTTTCTCATCTGCAGGATAATGCAGCGTGACCTTCCCCCTGCCGTCAATCGATAAAATAACGCCGTATCCGTTTTTCAGCGATGAGTAGCCTATCTGGAGCAGGTCGCCTGGTTTAGCTTTAGATCCGTTTTTCATAATATCGATTTCGCCGTTCCTGTTCTTCCTGTACAGGTAAAGAGACATTTCTTTCCCCTTTTCACGCGTAATATCGTCCGGTACAATAACGGCAACGTCCTGTTTTACAGCAGGAAGCAGCACTACTACTATCGCTGCAGCGGCAATCGCTATTGGGGCGAAAACGCGCAGATAAATTTTCGGGATTCTACGGGTTTTTTTTAAAGCGGCATTTTGTGCATCGGCTTTATGCGTTATCTCTGCCGCGATCTTTTCTTCGGGATATGCGTCTAAAATTTCAATATTTGATTCTTTTATCTTCATTACCCTGAATGAGACATCCGGATCATTTTCGCATAATTTCCTGATCTCATCCATCTTTTTTATATCAAGCTCTTCAAGAACATATCTTTCGAGCATAATATCCGGTATTTGATTAGTTTTCATATATCTCCCTCCATACTCAGAGATTTTACAGATTCAGTTAATTTCCTTAGACGCTTCCGGACGCCGGAAACTGATAATCCTGACATCTCGGCAACCTCGTTAAGAGTCATTTTGTCCACGTAATGCATTACGGCGATCTCGCCTGTGGATGCTTTCTCCCTTGCGAAAATTCTATCAAGATAATCCCTTAACTCAATTCTTCTCTCCATGTTTTCGTTCGAAGCAATGTATGCCAGAACATCGCCGTCTGCCTGTGGTCTGCTTTTATCGTAACGGATAATATTAAGGCAAACATTTGTGGCTATTCTGAAAAGCAGGCTCGAAGGATAATCCCCTTTCAGCCGCTTCTGATTCTGCAAAAGTTTTACAAATACATCCTGCATTGCATCCATTGCCCTGTCTTCGTCCTTAAGCAGCATCCTGCATCTTCTCAGCACCATAGGCCCGTATTTTCTGTAATATTCCGCAATGTCAATTTCCATTCGGCATCCTTCTTGATCTCTGATTATGAAACACCCTGAATTAAAATAATTGTTACTTTCTTGAATTATCACATAGTCTTTTATGGCAGACTTAAAAATATTTTTTCACATTTTTACAAAAAGTGCATCTCAAAATAATATTTTGCTATTAATTTAAATAGTTCATTCCGGAATCTTGAGAAAATATGAAGTTATTTTTTTATGCCCTCACCCCTAACCCTTCTACCGGACTACCGTCTCCCATCAAATAGTAAAGCATTGTTCCGGGAGAGGGGTTAGGGGTGAGGGCATAAGCAACATCAACATTTTTATACTATTATTCACTTTTCCAAATATTTCGGAATGAACTTATTAGATATTCACATTTAAAACTTTATTTCAACCCCTAAATTCGGCATAAAAATCAGAGGATTATCGGATTCATTTTTTGGATTGCTCCCTTCGGCATACGGCCTGTCCCAGTACCATTTTTGAGTATTTACCTGTTTTTTCATTAAAATATTTATTACTTCAATATACCAGCTTACATTTCCCCATGAGTGATTTGTCTTGTGTGTATATCTCAGGTCAAGCGAATAATACGACGGATAATTTTTCGAATTTCTATATCCTGTTACAGGGATATATCGATCTTTCCCCGTTTCATTATGATAATCATCATCATAGTCATGTCCCGTAATTGGCGAATATGAAAATCCCGAACAGTACTGAAAACGTCCGCTCAAAATATGCTTATTCAGCCTGTAACCCGCAACAAGCTTGAAATTATGCTGTTGTTCATAGTCCGATGTGATCCATTTATCACCATACTCGTCTCCTACATATCCCTGATCGATTCCCTGGTAAAACTCCGTTGTAGGCAGGCCGCTTTTAAATTTGGCTCGCGTATATGTGTAGCTCATCCAACCAAAAAATCCGTTGTTGCTTTCTTCCGAGTCTTTGCGCAGCATTATTTCAAATCCGCGGGTTTTTTCTTTGCCTGAACACAATCCCGGGAAATATGTACCATCAGCTTCAGTATGAGGATAAGCCAGAGGTTTATCATAAAAATAATTACTGAAACCTTCAATTTTAACGGCAACAGACCCTATTTCCTGCTCAATGCTGATACTTGAATGCCATGCTTTTTCGGATTTTAATTTTTTACCCAGGCCTGCGATGTCTGTATTTTCACCAAAAATATACGGATTAACCTGCGGAAAATAACTGTAATGTCCGCCTGCCGCAGCAATTGTTGTGTCTGTTGCGAATTTATAGCTTGCCATTGCCCTGGGATCAAATGTTGTTTCTCCTGTTCTTACAAGATGATCGGAACGTATGCCGGGTGTAACTGTAAGGCCCGAAAAAACAAATTTATTTTCAAGGTATCCGCCATAAACATGATTGATTATTTTCTCATCAAGGTTATATTTATAAAAAGCATCCTCGTCACCCGGATCAAATATGGGGGACATTCCTTTGTTCATAAGAGTGTTGCCCTTTGCGGTAAAATAATAATATGTGTATTCAGCACTGCCGTTAAGTTCTGCATGCGAATCCAACCATTTTACTTTAAACTTATCCTTTAATCCGAATATCCATGGTTTTGAATGGACGCCCAGATCCTTTGCCCATGAAGCAGCGCCGGTTGCCGGGAAATTATAATACTCCTTAATATCTGTCAGAGAACCGTAAAAAAGGATCCTGTTATTGAAATGATTGCTGAATTTAGAATCGAAGTACAGCCCCTGGTTATGCGATATTCTCTCATATCTCATTTTTGCATCAGACATATAGGGATCATCCCCTTCTTCCATAACATCATCTTTCATTATCATACGAATGAAATCCTTAAATCCAAAAAGAAAAATTGTCGCGGAATGCACGGTACACAAATTATATTTCATCTTAAACTGATAGTCCCAGTATTCCGGAGATATTGGCGTATCGTCGCCTGTTATTTTATCCGAGGCTTTTATCGCCAGACCAAGATAGCCGTACCTTCCGGATGCAATTGCATATCCGGAATTCTGTATGTCATTATCATCGCCGGTTAAAGGCCTGTTCAAAACAAAATTATTGTTATTATCTTTCAGTATGGGAGCTTTTAAAAGCGTGTTTACTGACAGAAGGCTTATGTCGAAATATCCTCCGTAGTCATTTACCCTGTCGACAGTGGAAATATTTATAACAGCCGATGTGGCCGATCCGAACTCTGCAGGGAACGCTGAAGAGTATACGTCTATGTCTTTTATCATATTTGTGTTGATTACCGAGTGAATACCGCCAAAATGCAAAGGATCATAAAGCGGAATATCATCGACAAAATATTTATTGCCCATGGGATCTGCGCCCCTGATCACCAGATCGCCGAATATGCTTCCTCCTTCACGTGTTATTCCCGGAAGCGAAGTAAGTGCGCTTACCGAGTCCCCGAATGAAGCCGGTACCTCCTTCATGTCCTCAGCTGTCATTGTCTGCCGGGAGATGCTCTGAATTTCGGGTTTTTTCCTGTCCCGCGCCCGACTGCCGCGGATCACAAGCGGCTTCAGTACGGACTTTTCCTCCGGTTTATCATTTGCAGGATCATCAGATTTCTGCGTTTCACCGGATGCAGAAGTACTTTTATCAGCAGGCGTATTAATTACATTACGCGATTCATTCTTTGCGTCATTCTTAATATTCTGTGCCTGAAGTGCAGATCCTGAAATAAATAAAATACTAAAAATAAATAAACAGCATGATTTTTTCATGTTTAACAGCATGGTGCAAACCCTTGTTTTAAATTGAAATTTTTTAAATTATTGATACTTATTATTAAACACGGAAGGCACCTGAAAGTGTTACTTTTATAATTGTTAATTTCTACCGGGATTTATATAATAGGAAAAATTTTTGGTAGTATCAGGCAATAAAGACTCCGATATCGTGGAAAATAAAAAGTTAAATAATAATATAATCCGCGCGATGCAGATTGCGGGGATTATATTATTACTCTGGAACTTCCGTCTTCTTACTGAAGGGAAGTTTTAATTAAAATTTTCGACAGCTTTTTTATAGTTGGCTGTAAAACCGTAGTGAGCAGTAAATATAAACTCAGCTTTCGGCAGATTCGAAATATATTTGAATGATGATATTTGGGTTTTGCTGTCCATATTGAACAGATCGCTGAATACTGCGATCTTGCCGTCGCGAAGACTCAGAGTGTCACCCGTAAACAGATATCTGTCGTTTACAAGCCAGGACATGGACCCGGGTGTATGCCCGGGAGTAAGTATGCCTTTTATTTTTAAACCCGCAATATTCAAAACATCATTATTCTCAACCGTTACGTAAGGATAATTCAATTCATTCTTCATGAACATCATTCTGCTAATTTTTCCATTTATCATCTGCTCTTCTGCTTTTGATATATATATTTTCGCATTTTTATAAAGACCCAGGGACGCGACATGATCACTATCCGTGTGAGTCAACAACACGGCACCGACTTTTTCGGGATCAATATTCAATTTTTTCAGCTCGTTCTGTATATTCTTTGCATCGTTACCCGCATCAATTGCTATAAATTTGTCCTTACTTTTTAAAATATACATATTGCCCATTGAATCTTTTATGGAATAAATGCCCTTTGTGATTTCTCTGGTTTCCAATACGGTCATTTTCCCAAACTCTTTGTTGAGTTTATACATGAAAAATCCAGCTATAATAATAACAATCAAAACCAAAACCCCGATAACGCTTAATGATAATTTTACTGATTTTTTCATGGATTTATCCTCCGGATTCTTTTTATTCCTGAATTAAAATACCACTTTTGAAAAATAGTAATAAGCAAATTATTATACAATAGTTTAATTTTATTGCTTCTTTAATTTCAAAAGGCTGGAACGATACTACGGCCATTCCACAGAAAGTCAAATTAATTTCCACTTTATATATAGAAAGAACACCTACTTGTATTTAACCGCCGTTTATTCTAAATAATTCATATTTTGAATATCTATAAAATCAATTATTCTCACTCCATCAGCCCCAAGAACAAATATATTGTTGTGGTTTAATTTCATAGACTTGGTTTCGCTGACTAATGTAAAGAGTGAATTAATAACAGTATGCTCTTTTAATGATATACTTATTACATAGACTGCATCAGTATCCAATAGAAATGAAATATCATCTGTAGTTGATTCATAACTGACGAGTAATATGCACTAAATCAGCGCAATGCTACAATTCTGGCTTGCGGATTTCAAATATTTTTAATGCATGAGAAACATTTTTTCAGTTGTTGGATAATCAACTGCCTGTCCGGTGTACTCTTTTCTTCCGGATTCCATTCTAAACCTTATATTTTGAAGTGTAATTTCACATTCCGAATGAGCAACGGCCCTCAAGAGCTGCCCTCCGAAAGTCTTTTTGTTTTTATCGCTGATAACGGCATATAAATGAAAAAAATAATCCATCTTATCGGTAGACCGAGAAAAATTCCCGCAGAGTGAGAGCAATTCATGGACATTAGTGAAGTCATGAGAAAGTACTTCTTTTTTGTTCGGAAAACTCATTCTAAAATTTTTCACACTGCCTACAGCAGAAAATACAATTGCAGTATCTACACGGCGTTCGCTGCAAATATCTTTTATAGACTGGATAATATCTTCATTTTTAGATAGTCTTACAGTAATTAAACCATCTTTCTCTACATGGTACATTTTTTTCCTGCGGATAATCGAATTTTTAATAAATTATATTTTAAAAAGTGTTCCTGCCGGTAAGAACAGAATGTTTCGGAAACTAATGATATTCCAGATTACTTAATATATATAGCTATTTCTATATAAAGAGTCAATGAGGGAGGAATGAAAGATACAAAACAGGGAATCAAAGATACTGCTTTTTTATATGCCGAACTTCTCTTTTAACTGCGGAGCTACGTTTCTACCTAGAGGAATGATGCTTTCGTCTTCGTCGTCAAGATAAGCAGTATATCGACCGCCTTCGTAATATCTGATCTGTTTTAAGTAGTTGATATTGATTATATACTGCTTATGAACTCGTAAAAATATGTCGGAAGGCAGTTTATCTTCTATTTCTTTTAAAAGCTGATTTACGGTGTATGTCTGTTCTATTGAGTTGAACGTAGTTTTTTTCCCGTGGGAAGACAGATAGATAAGATCATTGAATTTATTTGCATGATATCCGTTCCCGTCTTTAATGGATATTGCCCGATTCTCAGACTCGCCGTTTATGCCATCTTTTATATTAGACTTGTTTCTTAACTCAATTGCCTTTTTTGATCATTAAGGAATAAATCTTATAAAATCCGATTAAAATAGGAAATTCTC
>JAFGSG010000032.1 GCA_016934735.1 Spirochaetota bacterium
AATCATAACAACAGACAGTTCTATATTTCCTCTTTTTGCATTTTCATATAAATGCCCGCTGATTTCGTAAATATATCGCCTGTTATAGAGATTTGTTAAAAAATCTCAATTGGCCATATCTGTAATGATCTGTTTCTGTTCTTCTAGTTCGGTAATATCGTCAACCGCGATAATAATCATATCCTCTTCATTATATTTTACCTGTTTAGCTTTTATCCTGAAGTGTTTTAATAGCGGTTTATTATTTATATAAAATTTTTTTGTTAATAATGTATCCTGAATATTCTCCGACTCATTAAATGCCTTTTTTATACAGTTTCTTATGGCACAGTTAATACACTCAGAAGTTGATCCACACAGCTTATTTTCATCAATAGCAAAAGAACAACCGAGGGAATTGCCGCATAACTTATTTATGACATCCAACTCGTTTTTCGAAAATAAAGCCTTATATGAAATATTTATTTTTCTAACTTTGATATTTCTATCCACCAGAAAAATCGCGGAGGGAAGATTATCGAAAAGAAAATCGCTGGATTTAACAGCTTCTAAAAGATTGTCTATGGCTAATGGCATGGTTTTTTATCCTTTAATTGCAGTCCCTTTGAAAAAGGTATAGCAGAAAACGCCGTCATCTTCTGCTGTGCGGTAAAGGTCTTTTATCCCCTGATTCCATTCCTGTTCGGAAATGAGAGAATTCATGAGTGCGTCTTCCCTGACTCCTTCGATCATAGCAGTAAATGTATTTTTTGTAAAGCCCTCAACTAAAAAAGGTTTGCTTGAATCTACATAAACCATGCGGGGGGATACTGTGCAGTCTTTAAAATCGGCTCTGCAAAGCAATGGATAGATTTCTCTGCCGATAAGCGCGTTGCCACCATGCATTGCTTGCAGCTTTACCTGGCAATTAATAGCTTTTTGCGCGGCATCGCTGTCGGGATAAAAATATGCAGAACCATGATCTCCTTCGATAACAGTTATTGTCCCGCCTTTTCTTAATACTTTTTTTAAATCAAGAAGTGCCTGTACGGGCATGGACAAATGTTCCAGAACAAAGCATAAAAAGATATGATCAAATGATTCAGCTTCTAATTTCAAATCAAAGATATCGCCGATCCGGAACTCTACGTTTTTAATTTTTAATGATTGTATTGTATAACTTGCTTTCTTAAGCGATTCTCCGGATATATCGATTGAAGTAAAGCGGCAGGAAGGATTTTTAGGTGCAATTATTTTTGTCTGCGAACCAACGCCGCATCCTGCTTCAAGTATTTTACTGCCTGCCGGGAATACTGAGTCATGATGAAGCAATTCATCAAGCGTATTTGCCTGATCCTGTAGTCTTTTTGATTCTCTTTCTGAATAGCCATGCACATAATTATTCATAATATTTTCCGATTAGTGTAAATGGATATGGGTTGAAAATTTATATTTCAAGGCATAATGCCTCGACGTTTACATAGAGGATAAATTCAGAAATAATTTTACAGTATGGCAATAACTTTTTCATTAAAGTTTTTTTAAATAATCTTCCAATACATTATATAAATCCTATTGTTTCCCTGAAGAAGAACAGCACTGGTAAAACCAGAATAAGAAATACAATTGTATTCACAACAAAGAGGGTTGAGGCGAGTTTTGAGTCAAGGTCAAAAAGTATTGAACTTACAACGGAATAAATGGCAGCAGGCATAAACGATTGAATTAATATAATTGTTTTTACAACCGAGTCCAGACCGGTAGTTCTTAATATAAAAAATGTAATCAGCGGCAGTATTAGGAATTTAGTCAATGAGAGCAGAAACTGTTCCTTGCCGGTTGACCTGAAATCTCCGAAGTGGAAGTTGAGGCCGAGCGTGAAATAATATAGGGCTATTGATATTATAAGCAAAGGATCAAGAGGAAATTTAATATCTGGTCTTCTAAGTCCTATCGCATGTAAAAAAAACGCGAGTATGACTGCATGAAGAGGCATGTTCTGCAGATTGAAGATGTTTTCAATGAATCCTTTGACACTGAAAAAATGAGCTATTGAGACTGATCTTGCATAACTGAATATAAAGATAAAAGTGTAAGGCAGAAAATACAGTGTGTAAATGGCTGAAAGTCCGAGTCCCTGTTCACCGGCAATCAGGTAGCAAATAAATCCGCCCATGGTAAAACCGTGATTCGCGAGCGAAGAGCTTATTAAATATGTTTTTCTGCTTGCATCTTTGCGGCCGGTGAACATAACCGTAATCGTCCCGATTAAAAAGCCGGCTAATACGAGTGCAAGTCCGGAAAGCGGAAGGAATAGCTGATCAAATGAGAGCGACAATCCCCATATACTCCAGAGAACAATTAACGGTTCGAAAGATAAAAGATTTACTCTGATTATTTTTTTTGCAGTATCCTGCGTATTTTTTATGAATCTTTTTAAGATATAGCCTGTAAGAAAAGGTAAAATAATTACTAATTGGAAAAGAATGAATTTTATTTCAATGGACACAAAATTCTCCAGGTGTATGGATTATGATTTGAAGGAACACGTGCTAAACACGAGACCTGAGCTTGTAAATAGCTTTCTGCGCTTCCTCGCGGACATTCCTGTCGCCTGTTTTCAGAGCTCCTTCCAGCGTTTTCAGGGAATTTTTAGAAAAAATCCGCCCGAGTGTTTTTACTGCTTCAAGACGCGCATCGTGATACTTGTCTTCGAGCATCTTTGCAACAAAATCAACTGAGGAGGGATCCCGGAATGCCGCGATCGCATTCAGCGCAGCGATCCTTACTTCTTTGTATTCGTCATCCAGTGCAGTATAAAGGAGAGGCAGCCCTTCCCTGATCTTCTGTTCGCCGATTTTCAAGGCAGTCTCGCGTCTTACTGACTCAGTATCGTTCATCCCATTGACCAGCCGCTGGAATTTAAGGTCATGGAGGGCGTTGCGGGCGCGCTCTGAATCGATCGATGAAAGGTACGCGTATGCCGTCTTCTGCACTTCAGGGTTGCGGTCCACCAGAAGGCCTATCAGATGTCCGACACTTTCCGCACCTTCGATTTTATAAAGAGCCTTTGCAGCCTGAATCCGAACCGTATGCAGATTGTCGTGAAGGCAATTCAGCAGATTGGGGATAAAGTGGCTGTTTCCCGTGGCTCCTGCAGTTTCTATCGCTTCGATCTTCACTAATTCTTTTTTGTCAACCATGGCAAGTCCGATTGCCTGCATAATGGCCTGGTCCACAGTTTTGCCTCTGCCAGCTATAATGCGTAAAAGTTCAATTTTCTCACTCTGCGTTCCTTTATTGATAATCTCCATGAGATTATCAATAGTGGTTTTATCGCCTCTTTTAGTGAATTTCATTGTTGCAATAGTACGTACTTTTGGAGACGGATCATCCAGCATGCTTTTAAGCCTGGAGCGCAGGTCGTTATTCAGATCGTTTCTGCTTGCGAGAGCGCTGAAGGCGCCGTAACGCACGTCAGCGCTTTTATGATTTAAGCATTGTGTTAAACCGGCAATATTATTGGCTTTTTTTAATTTTTCAATATTTGGTTTGAATAGTCCCATTCGGCTGACTCCTTTTCAGATGGTATGATACTTTGGGATGGTATAGCAATATTGTCATATTAAAAAAAATAATCAATCATTTTTCGGAATATAAATTCAGAGTGCATCCAAAAATCCAATTTCATATTTTACAACAATTTTTTTGCTATGACTACTTATTATATGTTAGAAAGCCTCTAATTTTTTAAACAGGGTTTTGAAACGCAATCTAAATATTAGACTTGTTTCTTAACTCAATTGCCTTTTTTGATCATTAAGGAATAAATCTTATAAAATCCGATTAAAATAGGAAATTCTCA
>JAFGSG010000003.1 GCA_016934735.1 Spirochaetota bacterium
CATATTTCAGGAGGAGAACATGGGTGATGGATCATTATCACAAGACGAAATAGATGCCCTGTTGCAGGGTGCGGATGATATGCTGTCTACTTCTTCAGCGGCTCCTGCTATGGATATGCCGCAGAAGGCGGGATTGCTTTCTCCTGTTGAGAAGGATGTATTGGCAGAATTATTAAATTCAACAATGCAGACCGTTGTTCCTTCTCTCGCCGGTTATTTAGGCAGGGACATTGTTATTAGCAACGCTGTGGTTGAAATAAAATCTCAGGATGCTGTTCGAAATGATATTAAAAAGAAATGCATACAGCTGCCAATTGATTATTCCGGCGGATTTAATGGCAAGAATTTAATAATATTTAACTTTGCGGATGCTGAAGTTATTTCTTCTCTGATGATGGGTGATGATTCCGGCGCCCGTCCGGCTGAGCTGACTGAAGCTCATCAGAGCACAATTCAGGAATTTGTGAATCAGATGCTTTCATCTGTTGCTACGGGTTTCAGCAACAGGTTCGGACGTTCCATTAATACTTCTCAGCCTGTTCTTTCAATTGTTGGAAAGGCGTCCGACCTTCAATTGCCTCCCGGACGCGATCTGGTAAAAATTACATACAACATTAATGTTGAAGGTCTGATTAATTCCAAATTTTATCATATAATGGAACTTCAGCTGGCAGCTGAACTGGCAAAAGTAAAGGGTTCCGCGGGAGGCGCTTCTCAGCAGGCAATGCAGACACATTCTTACGATGCGCTTGAATCGGCCGGACAGCAGGTTGGAATAAATCCGGTAAAGTTTCCACCGTTAGGCGAAAGTGTGCCTTATGGCGCCGGGAGTAACATTTCGCTGCTTATGGATGTTCCTATGACCCTTACGGTGGAGCTGGGAAGAACAAGACAGCTCGTGCGTGATATTCTCGGTCTTGGTGAAGGGTCGATCATTGAACTTGATAAGCTGGCCGGTGAGCCTGTCGATCTCCTCGTTAATGGAAAACTTATAGCAAAAGGCGAAGTTGTTGTTATCGATGAAAATTTCGGCGTCCGTGTAACGGATATTGTCAGTCCGGCGGAAAGATTGAATAAAGTTCAATAAATCTATAAAATCAGTAAAAAATAATAATTTTTTTTAAATAAATAGTAAATTAAGAGACATAATCTCTCCATGGTAAAGTAAATGAGTTTTATACTGCATAAGGAAAATAAAACTATTACAGCTTTTTTCGCAGTATTCATTTTTTTTGTCTTTTTTATTGTATTATGTCCCATAAAAAATTCCGGATGCGCCGAAGAGGGGGTATCAGAAAATAAAAAAATAACAGAGAATCGGAATAAAAATACAGATAATAAAAAGTCTGAAGAAGATGTCTCCCTATATGACTACGAAAGACCAACTATAGAAGAAGATTCCTATGGATGGTTGATATTTAAGACGGTAATAGTATTAGGCCTGCTGGTTGGCGGTTTTTATTATTTTTTCAGGTTTGTAACAAAAAAGACAGGGATGCATCTTGTCGGCAGGGACGTAATAAAGATATTATCAATAGTACCGGTGGGACAGAATAAATTTTTGCAGGTAATAGATCTGGCAGGCAGAATAATGGTAATCGCCGTATCGGATTCTAATATTAGCTTAATTACAGAGATACAAGATAAGGATGAGATAGACAGAATCAGACTCTTAAGCTCTAAATCCAGTCCTGTTCAGCCCGGCGGATTTCAGGAGTATATTTCCAGATATATTTCCAAATTATTTGGGGATAAAAATCGTGATAATAAGCCCGGCAATTTTGAAAATAAATATGAGGATACGTCAATCGACAGAATAAACTATCTGAGAAAACAGAGGGCCAGGCTTAAGAAAATAAACGGGAATGAAGATGAGATATAGAAATATTATTATAATTTTTTTAATAATTATTTTTTTTATATTCGTTCCGTATTTTTTATTAAAACCTCTCTGTGCCCAGGATGTTGGCGGAGTGAGGATGCCTATTCCTAAAATTACTTTTGATATTAAAGAGGCCGCATCTCCCAGGGATGTGGCTCTCAGTCTTCAGGTTTTATTTTTATTAACAATACTTACCCTCGCGCCTTCAATTATGATTATGATGACCTCTTTTACCAGGATAGTAATAGTTCTGGATTTTGTGAAAAGAG
The DNA here is from genome assembly GCA_016934735.1 of Spirochaetota bacterium. Classification (GTDB taxonomy): domain Bacteria; phylum Spirochaetota; class UBA4802; order UBA4802; family JAFGDQ01; genus JAFGSG01. The sequence goes on from JAFGSG010000003.1 coordinate 2,152, forward strand.
CGCTGACCTTACAGCAAATGCCGCCTAACCAGGTAATAGTGGGACTGGCAATTTTTCTCACAATATTTGTGATGACACCGACTTTAACGGAAATAAATGATACAGCTCTTCAGCCATATTTGAAAGGCAAAATAAATAACGAACAATTTTTTGACAAAGGAATGCAGCCTTTACGCAAGTTTATGTTAAAGCAGACAAGAAAAAAGGATATTGCTCTGTTTATAGATCTGGCCAAACTCGAAAAGCCCAGGAATGAAGACGATGTCCCGACGCATTGCCTTATACCGGCTTTCATGATCAGCGAATTAAAAAGGGCATTCGAGATGGGAGTGTATCTTTTTCTCCCGTTTATGGTTATTGATATGATAATTGCCAGCGCTCTTATGGCAATGGGTATGATAATGCTTCCGCCAGTAATGATTTCTTTGCCGTTTAAATTGATTTTATTTGTGCTGGTTGATGGCTGGAATTTATTAATATATGAAGTTGTCAGATCATTCAGGTAGGGATTGATAGGGGCAAATGATTATTCGCCCCTAAGGTTAAAAATATACGAGGGAAAAATGACCGATCTTGAAGTAACTGTTATGTTGAGAGAAGCGCTGATGACAGTGCTTGTAGTGTCCGCACCAATACTCGGCAGTGGGATGCTTGTCGGATTAATTATTGCGATATTTCAGACTACTACATCCATACAGGAGCAGACATTGACCTTTGTACCGAAAATGATTGCCATCTTTGCAACAATTATTTTACTTTCTTCATGGATAATCCGTACCATGGTAAACTATACAAAAAATCTGTTTTTGATGATTGAGAAAATAGGAATGGGATGAACTGATGATATATTTTGTATATCATTTTCAGGTTTTTTTACTGATAATGATGAGAATGAATGCAATGATGATAATAGCCCCATTTTTTTCAAGTGGG
>JAFGSG010000033.1 GCA_016934735.1 Spirochaetota bacterium
AAATTATCTGAGGCGCCAGGATTCGAACCTGGGGATGCCGAGACCAAAACCCGGTGCCTTACCGCTTGGCGACGCCTCAATAGCTATTTTATAAAAATTTTGTAACTATAATTTTTGCTTTTTTATTCAGTGCTTTTTGAGCACTTTTTGCCTTTTGTTTATTCTTAAAAAGCCCTATTATACTTGATCCACTTCCTGTCATTGCAGTATATTCCGGTTCATATTCAGCAATCATTTGTTTTAAATTTTTTAATTCAGGATGATCTGAAAAAACCGTGCTTTCAAAATCATTTTTTAATATATTTTTAAAACTGTTTATGTTGCCTTTCTTTATACCCTCTTTAATTATCGCTTTTTTTTCTTCTATTTCAATTTTTTTATAAATCGAATCAGTACCCCTATTCAGCGATTTGTATGCTGAGGATGTATTTATTTTAATACCGCAATTAGCGATCAATACCCAGTATTTAAGCTTACCTTCTATATTTTCAATAATTTCTCCAATGCCTTCGCATAAAGCATAACCGCCATTTAAGCAGTAAGGAACATCAGCCCCTATTTTAAATCCGATCTGCAGCAATTCATGTTCGCTAAGGCTTTCGTTCGAATCGGCAAAGTAATTATTCAGCAGTCTTAGAGCCGCAGCTGCGTCGCTGCTTCCTCCGCCCATACCGGCGCCTGCCGGAATATTTTTTTCAATTGATACAGATATTTCCCCGGTTTTTTTTACCCGGCTTAAATAGGCCTTAACAGCTTTTGTTATAAGATTATCTTCAGTTTCAATAGACGATAAAGCATCCGCGCATTCGCCTCCTTCGGGGTGAATGGTTATCCGGACATCTTTAAATTTATTAGAGATATTAAGCCGTTTGAACGTTAATCGATCGAATAAATCAAGACTGGCATTAAGACTAAAGATATTGTGATATAGATCACTTCTTTTATTGAGTACCTCTAAATGAAGATTAACCTTGGCGAACGCTCGTGCTTTATATGTCAATGAATTTTTTAATATTAAAAAATTTTATGCTTCATTAACATAGTATGCTTTATTTTGTCAAGCAATTTATTTTTGCTGCGCTTCAATCTGAATTCGTAATTATTGTCTGTTTTTCTGCTGAAGGCCGCAAACACCATCGGTTAAAATATTAAAAATTATCTCTGATAGTTGTTCCGGGGTGATGGGGCTCTTGGGATTGTACCATGAATAGATAGAATTGCACATCCCGAGAAGAATAAATGTTATGGCGGTAATCTGATTTTTACTCAGGGATGACCCGAAATAATCGGATAACACATTGGCTGTAATGCGGTCATATTCTCTCTCTTTCATTACAATTTTGTTGAAGGCTTTAGGAGGCAAGTTGTGTGCATCATGGAAGAGCGTTCTTGCTTCGGCAATACATCTTGGATATCGTTCAACATGACGATAAATCAGTCTTTTCACTCTTTCAAGTTTATCATCAATTCTGTTAAGTTCTTCCTGCAGATCCTCCAGAACAACATCCATAAAATTATCTACAATATAGTAAAGGAGTTCAGTTTTACTTTTAAAATAATGATATAACCCGCCTTTGCTGAGTTTTACCGCTGCAGCTATATCATCCATGCTTGTTTCAGCATAGCCATTTTTACTAAAAAGTTCAGCCCCAATCTTTAGTATATTATTAATTTTTTTAGTTAAACGTTTATTGCCATCTATCATTCAACTTGCCTTCTAATTTAAAAAATCATGTAATAGTCAATGTCCAAGTATCAGTTGTCAAGAAAATTTAAATAAGACTTAAATGGTGATAATGCATTACATGATTGTATTGATTTTTATATTATTTGTCAGATGAAATTCGCTGCCCCTCCTTGAATGCCCTGATATTAAGTTCGTGTATCTTTTTCGGAAGGAGATCCGTTATAGCTTTAATCCACATATCTTCTTTTATTTCAGGGAAATATTGTGAAAAGGCTCCCACAAGAACAACATTCGCAGCCTGTGCGTTTCCTATGTTCAATGCTATTTCCTGTCCGTTGACTATCCGGACATTGTTTTTAAAATGCTTTTTAAACATTGCCGGTATATCTTCCGGATACATGGCAAGGCCGAGGTTGACTGCTGGAGGAAATATTTTCTGATTGTTGATAATAATCCTCGCACTGTCCTTGCAGTAATTGATGTATCTTAGAGCTTCAAGCAGTTCAAAGGAAAGCAGAAAATCCACGTCGCCGAGCTTAATGAGCGGAGAATAAACTTTTCTGCCGTATCTAAAATGTGTTGTTACATCACCGCCTCTCTGGGACATGCCGTGAACCTCGCTTTTTTTAACATCGTAGCCTGCTTCTACAAAAACGTGGGCGAGGATGTTGCTGGCAAGGATAGCTCCCTGCCCGCCGACGCCGGAAAGCAATATATTGGTAACTTTATTGTTTTTCATCATTCACCTTCCTATTCCTGTCCTGGGATAATAGCATCAAATTTGCAAATCTGGGCACAAAGGCCGCAGCCGGGGCACTGCAATCTGTTGATTGATACATAGCCTTTCCTGTTCTTGCCGTCAACGGTAGTGCCCTCCTGTTCTATCCAGCTAATCGCCGGGCACCCTATGTCAAGACAACTCTTGCAGCCTCTGCATTTGTCCGTATCAACAGTATAATACGGGAACTGGAATTTCCGTTTTTCTCTTCTATGTAGCATGCACGGCCCGTTATGAGTGATGATGACAGAAGCTTCATCTCTGTTAAGTTCTTCTTTTATAGTATCCATAGTTTCTTTTACGTTATATGGATCGACTTTGCGTATATTCTTGACGCCAAGAGCACGAACAAGCTGTTCATAGTCTATCATGTTGGCTTCTTCACCCTTAAGCGTATATCCGGTTCCGGGATGTTCCTGAAGGCCAGTCATACCGGTGATTCGGTTATCGAGAATTATTGTAGTTGCGTACCCTTTATTATACACTGTATCCATTACGGGCCCGATACCGCCATGCAGGAATGTGGAATCGCCGAGCACAGCACACATTTTACCGAGACCTTCCTTGCCGATTGCTTTCCCGGCACCGTAAGCACCGCCTATTCCCGCACCCATACATATTGTTGTATGAATGGCGCTCAGGGGAGGACCGGAAGCAAGAGCGTAGCATCCAATATCTCCAAAAACGAAAGTTCCGAGCTTTTTAAGCGAGTAGAATAGGGCTCTGTGGGAACAGCCTGGGCATAAATTCGGAGGCCTCTTTGGAATATCTTCAGTTTTTACCCTGATTTTGGGAGCCTTATATGATTTCCCTTTTAAAGATTTCTCTACAAGTTCGGGCGACAGTTCAAACATATTCGGGAACCTGTCTTTTCCGTGGAAGATTTTATAGCCAAGCGCCTTGACTTCTGTTTCAAGGAAAGGATCAAGTTCTTCGACAACTATTATTTTTTCCACCTTTTTAAAAAATTTAGCGATAAGTTTTTTAGGCAGCGGCCAAACCATACCGAGTTTAAGATAAGAGTAGTTAGGAAAGACTTCCTTCATGTACATGTAGGAAGCTCCGGATGTTATTACGCCTGTTTTAGTATCATTGATCTCCATAATGTTGTATGGGAACTCGTCCGCATATTTTTCGAGTTTTTTCATTCTTTCTTCGATTGCTATGCGCCTTTGGCGGACCCATACAGGCACCATTACGTATTTAGAAGATTCTTTCTTATCAAGACCAAGAGCAATCGGGGCTGCCTGCCTTTCTTCAAGCTCTACCAGGGAATCAGAGTGAGATACTCTTGTAGCTCCTCTTAGAAGCACAGGAGTATCGAATCTTTCGCTGATCTCAAAAGCGATCTTTGTAAAGTCTTTGCATTCCTGTGCATCTCCCGGTTCGAGCATTGGTACTTTTGCAAACCGTGCCCAGTTCCGGCTGTCCTGCTCATTCTGCGAACTATGGACATTCGGGTCGTCCGCGACCATAATGACAAATCCTCCCTTGGTACCGGTATAGGCAAGTGTCATAAATGGGTCGGCCGCGACATTCATTCCTACGTGTTTCATACATGCTATTGCCCTTGCTCCTGTAAAAGCTGCGCCTGAAGCTACCTCGACAGCAACCTTTTCGTTCGGGGACCACTGTGCTGTAATTTCCTTGTACTGCGCAAGTTCCGGCAATATTTCACTGCTGGGCGTTCCCGGGTACGCGCAGGCAACAGTAACGCCTGCTTCCCATGCGCCTCTCGCAATTGCTTCATTTCCCTGTAATATTTTTTTCATTCCTGCCTCATAAAGATTTTAAATATTTAAATTATTTAAAAATAATATTATATTTATTTTGTATGGCCGGCTTTTTAACCGGCCATACAACGCTTAAATATTTTCCAAAATCTATTGCTTGTCCTTCCACATTCCGTATTTTTCTCTGAGAACTCTATGAAGGATTTTGCCTGTGGGTGTTTTCGGCATTTCCGAATCCTTTATAAAGGTAATGTTCTTTGGAACTTTGTAACCGGCAATCTTTCCTTTACAGAAGGTTGTTATCTCTTCCGGTGTGGCCGTTTGCCCGTCATGAAGCACAATGACTGCCAAAACCGTTTCTCCCCATTTCTCGTGGGGAATTCCTATGACTGCCACGTCTTTTACTTTCGGATTTCCTCCCACGCAGTTTTCAACCTCGGATGGGAAAATATTTTCGCCGCCGGAAATGATCATATTCGCTTTTCTGTCAACAAGGAAGAGATATCCATCTTCATCCTTGTATCCCATATCGCCTGCACTAAAATAACCGTCTTCCCTGAATGCTTTTGCAGTTTTTTCGGGATCTTTCCAGTAAGCGGTAAAGAGCTGGGGGCTTCTCGAATAGACTTCACCGACTTTGTTTGGTTCGGTAACAAGATTGCCTTCTTCATCAATAAGTTTGAGGAGATCCGTACCAATAATTTCACGGCCGCATGAACCGAGTTTTGTAAGTTGTTCCTCGGGTTTTAGAATTGTAACGCATCCGGCTTCTGTCGAACCATATGCTTCATCGAGCTTTGAGTTGGGGAACATTTTTAGGATGCCCAGTTTCGTATCCCTTCTCGCCGGCGCGGAAGAAATGAGGAGCTTCTTTATGGTTGTAAGATCATATTTCTTTTTTATTTCATCAGGAAGAGCGAGCATCATGATATAGTGAGTAGGGACAAGGGACGTAAAAGTGACCTTGTGTTCGGAGAATGTCTTTAAAAGATTTTCCGGATCAAAGCTCACCATATTGTAACACATGACTGTCGCTCCGATCCAGGTATTTACAAAGGAATAATTGAGCGAGTTGATATGGCAGCAAGGCATGACGAGCAGGTTGCAGTCATCGTGGCTGAAAAAATGGTCGTGTATCATGATAAAGTATTGGGAAAAGAGAGATCTGTGGCTCTTCATGACACCTTTCGGCGTGCCGGTGGTACCGCTGGTGTACATAATAATCCATGTATCCTCACCGTCTACCTTTGTAGCTGGTTCTTCCGGGCTTGCCTTGGCCATGGCATCTTCGTATGGAATATAACCATCATATGTTTCCTTTCCCAGGGCGAAGGAAACATACTTCTTTACTGTGGGAAGGTTCTTTTTCATGGCGTTGACCTGCTTTATCCATGGGAATTCATTGCCATCGGATCCGTCTTTACCACTCTGAACGATGAAGACTTTGCATTCACTGTGATTGATGTTATACTCCATCTCCGGAGGTGAAAGCCTGAACATAATTGGGACAACGATAAAACCGCCCTTTGCAGCAGCCGCATATATATCCATCCATTCGACGCAGTTATAGGCAAGGACAGCAAAACGATCGCCTTTTTTCATACCCATATCAGTAAGGGCATTGGCGAGTCTGCAGGCGCGCTCATTCCACTCTTTAAATGTAAAAGCTTTGTAGAGGTCCTTTGCTCCTATCTTGTTCGGCCATTTCGAGGCGTTTACTCTTAATACATCTTTTGCTGTTAACCATTGTACTTCTTGCATAGTTAAATCTCCTTTATTATCATATAATTATTAACATCTTGAAACGACTGAATATATTATAAAAATTTATTCTCACTCAACTAGCTCCAGGATATGATATACCTTTTGAGGCATATTATTCTGAATAGCGCTGTCTTCAAGGCTCATCATGCATCCCGGGCATGCAGTAACAACTATGTCGGCGCCAGTAGCCTTAACTCCATTCATCTTCTTTGCTCCGATTTTTTTTGTTATATCATAATGATATACGCTGAATGATCCGCCCATGCCGCAGCACAAATCCGCATTCGGCATTTCAGCATATTTAAGGCCGTTAAGTCCCTTCAGTATCGCTCTCGGCTGATCCTTAATGTTCTGATACCTGACCAGATGGCATGGATCATGCCATGTTGCAGTCTTGCCCTGGAATTCTTTTTTTAAGGTCAGGTCTTCGGGTTTAATCTTAAGATTGTCGAATATGAACTCATTGATATCCTTAATTTTCTTTTCAAAAGCTTCATAGCGTTTCTTTTGTTCTTCATTCTCCGGCAAATATTTCTGATAATCTTTTAATCCGGAACTGCATGTGGCGCAGATAGAAACAATATAATCTACATTTAATTTTTCAAAGGCTTCTATGTTTTTATTCGCAAGCATTCTTGCTGTTTTAAAATCGCCGTTTGTGGACATTGGAATACCACAACAATTCTGATCCTTGGGAACCACAACTTCAACTCCATGCCTGGTAAGAAATTCGATCGCTTTTAATCCGAGATCCGGATACATAAAATCAATAAGACATCCCATAAAGAAACCGACCCTGATTTTAGCTGGCTTCCCGTCTGCAGATTCATAAACAGGTTTTACCCGGTCTCTCATAAATTTCTTAGCAAACTCAGGGAAATTTCTTCTGCCCATGACCTTTACAAAATCAGGAACGTGTCGGACATTTCCTTCGGTTCTGGGCATTATCCATTGAAATTTCTGGACAATTTTAGCAAAAAGCCCGAATAGTTTTCTATGTGACATCAATTTGCTAAAGATAAGTCTCTTGATAAAGCCCATGCCTTTTTCGTTTACTTTCTGAGCCCTGGCAGCCATGACAACTCTGTCGATCTGCGTCTTTGGCGGACAAATAAACCAGCATCTTTTGCAGAGAAGGCACCTGCCGAGAATATCCTGCATTTCTTTTGTAAATTTCTGTTCACCTTTAAGTATCTGTCTTATAAGAAAATTTTTGCCTCTCGCAACATTGGTCTCAATTTTATCTTCCTGATAAACAGGGCAGAAGAAAGTGCAGAAACCGCATTTGATGCAACTATCTGCGTATTGTTCTATTTTTTTTAACTCTTTGAGATCTTTCATGTTTTAATCTCTCTTTTTTTGGTGCTATGATTTTCTAATCCCAAATCTTGTTGGGATTCATAATATTATTCGGGTCTAGAAGCTTTTTGATTTTTATCATAAGATCAACAGCAACAGGGTCCATAGTCTTTCTGAAAAATTTCTGCTTTTCAAGGCCGATGCCGTGTTCTCCTGCGACAACTCCTCCTAACTCAACAGCGCTTTCAATAATTTCATCCATTGCTTTTAATGCCCTTTCATAGTGTTCATTATTTTTCCTATCTGTAAGGATCGCAGGATGAAGATTTCCGTCGCCTGCGTGGCCTAGTACGGTTATCGTAACATCATATTTTTTGGATATTTCCTTAATTTTGTTTAAAAGATCAGGTATCATGCCTCTCGGTACTGTAACGTCTTCATTCTTAACAGTAGGTGATTTGCCGAAAGTCGCGGCAAATCCGGCTCTTCTTGCAGTCCAATACTGATCAGCTTCTGCCTGGTCTTTAGCCGGTCTTACTTCTCTTGCACCATATTGCTTGGCAATATCTGTTATTCCAGCAGCCTCTTTCTCAATAGCTTCCGGTATACCGTCAACTTCAAAGAGAAGTACTGCGTCTGCATCCTTTGGCAATCCGATAGGCACCATCTCTTCAACTCTGTTGATGATATAATTATCCAGAAATTCAATTTTCCCCGGAATAATTCCTTTTTCTAAAACCCTGAATACAGTTTCTCCTGCGTCAGCCATATCATTATAAACAGCCATAATAGTTTTCTTTGCCGGGGGAAGCGGATTGAGTTTTAATTCAGCCTGTGTAATAATACCAAGAGTGCCTTCACCGCTTATGAATATATGCATAAGATCGTATCCGACTACATTTTTGATTGTCCTTCCGCCGAAACGTGTAATTTCACCTGTAGGAAGCACGACCTCAAGCCCGAGCACATATTGTTTGGTTACACCGTATTTTACGCATGCAGGCCCGCCTCCGTTTTCTGAAATGATTCCGCCTAATGTCGCACCAAAGAAGCTTTGAGGATCAGGAGGGAAAAAGAGGCCATCTTTAGCAAGCGCTATAGTAAGGTCCTGAAGAACAACACCCGGTTCTACCGTTGCGGATAAATTTTCTTTATCGATTTTAACAATCCTGTTCATTTTTGTCATTGCGAGTACAATGCCGCCCAAAATCGGGATAGAACCGCCGCTTACATTCGTGCCGCCGCCTCTTGGCGTAACAGGTATTTTTTCCTTATTGGCAAGTTTCATTATCTGTGAGACGTCCTCTGTAGTCATTGGAAAAACAACAACATCCGGTTCATGCTGCCAGTCTGTTGTGCCGTCGTAGGAATAGGCCTTTAATGCTTCCGGTGTGGTAAGTACATTTGTTTCTCCGACAATATATTTTAACTCGTTAATAATTGATTTTTTTAACATCCGTAAACCCCCTATTAAAATAAATAATTACTTTTACTTCCTGATTAAGTACTCCCTGGTTACGCTTTCTTACTGTACTTGTCACGTAATTTCGGTTTTTCTACCTTTCCGGTAGGGCTTCTCGGGATCTTATCAAATATTACCTGATATGGACGCTTGTAACGGGGTAAATTTTTCTCACAGTATTCACGTATCTCTTCTTCTGCCAACGCTATACCTTCCATTGGTTCAATTACCGCGACAACTACTTCGCCCATCCGGTCGTGCGGTGCCCCTATTAATGCTACATCATGAACTTTAGGGTGTTTAATAATTATCTCCTCCACTTCACCGGGATAGATATTCTCTCCACCGCTGATTATCAGATCTTTTTTTCTGTCTACCAGATAAATAAAACCCTCTTCGTCAATTCTTCCCAGATCACCTGTATGAAGCCAGCCGTCCTTGATGGTCTTTGCCGTCAATTCAGGATTTTTATAATATTCTTTCATTACACCGGCACCCTTTGCAACAACCTCGCCTACATCTCCCTGCTTTACATCTTCATCCTTATCATTGACGATTTTAACATCCCACAAAAGACCTGGCTTGCCGATAGCGCCGATTTTTCTTTCATTTTCAATCCCTAGATGAACTACTCCGGGCCCCATAGTCTCGCTTAATCCATAGCTTGTGTCATATTGCATATCGGGAAAATATGCTTTAATCCGTTGCACAACGCTTGGAGGAATTGGTTGAGCTCCCATGTGTGTAAGACGCCATGAACTAAGATCATGATCCTTAACCTTAATCTCCTCTTTGTCAAAGGCTTCCAGGATATCTACTGCCCATGGTACAAGCAGAAATGCTACTGAAATACGTTCCTTTTCGATTGCATTGACTATATTCATGGGATTTACTTGTTCAGTGAGGAGTATACTGCATCCCCCTACCAACATTGTACCTAGCATATGTCCGATAGCTACATGATACATCGGAGGCATCATTAAAAAACGATCGGTGTGTACTAAGTAATGATTTGTAGCTTCAGTAAGTGCCGTGCACATTAGGCTTTTCTGCTGGATAAGTACCGGTTTGGGTGACCCTGTTGTACCGGAAGTAAAATAAAGAGCGCAATCATCTTCATCTTCTAATTTTACACTAAGTTTCGAAGAGGGGCTATTCTTTATTAGTTCTTCCATTGATTCAACATTATCTGCAATTTTTGTCCCCATTGCGATATAATTTTTAATTGTAGGCAATTCCCGGCGAATCTTTACAATTCTTTCTCTATATGCTTCGTCAAAGAAAAAAGCTACGGGTTCCGATGTTCTGGCACAGAACCTGATATCGTCATCTGTAAATCTGAAATTAAGAGGAGTAACCCATGCACCGGTCTTTAAAA
>JAFGSG010000034.1 GCA_016934735.1 Spirochaetota bacterium
CGACATCAAGGACCGCATACTTGAGTTTATCAGTATCGGCAAAATGAAAGGCAATATATCCGGATCAATCCTGTGCTTTATAGGGCCTCCGGGAGTGGGAAAAACATCGATCGGGAAGTCGGTCGCAGAAGCATTGAACCGCAAGTTTTACAGATTCTCGCTCGGGGGCATGAGGGACGAAGCGGAGATAAAGGGCCACAGAAGGACGTACATAGGAGCAATGCCGGGCAAGATGATACAGATACTCAAGCTCGCGCAGACATCAAACCCTGTGATAATGCTGGACGAGATAGACAAGATAGGCGCGAGCTTCCAGGGCGACCCCGCTTCCGCGCTTCTGGAAGTGCTCGACCCTGAGCAGAACTCCCAGTTCCTTGATCATTATATTGACGTAAGATACGATCTCTCGAATATCCTGTTCATCGCGACTGCCAATCAGCCGGATACTATCCCCCCTGCCCTTATTGACAGGATGGAAGTCATGAACCTGTCCGGATACATTGCTGAAGAAAAAATACAGATCGCAAAAAGATATCTTGTGGCCAAGCAGCTTGCGGAGCACGGATTAAAGAAAGACATGATCTCGTTCAGCACTGCCGCGATTAAAAAAATAATCGACGGATACGCGAGGGAAGCAGGAGTGCGCAGCCTGGAGAACAGCATTAAAAAAATAATGCGAAAGGCAGCACGGAAATTCGCAGAAGGCCAGAAGACAAAAATTAACGTTACCGAAAAGAACATAGAAGAATTTCTGGGCAAACCCAGATTCACCGACGAGTCCCTGTATTCAAAAAGTATACCGGGCGTTGTCATGGGCCTTGCATGGACGAGCATGGGCGGCGTAACTCTTTACGTGGAGGCAACAGCGGGCCCGTCAAAAGCAAGAGGATTCAAGCAGACAGGACAGCTTGGCGCAGTCATGAAAGAATCCACAGAGATCGCCTATACATACATAAGTTCGAACATAGATAAATACAGGCTGGATAAAGAGTTCTTTGAGAATAATCTTATTCATCTCCATGTGCCTGCAGGCGCGACACCAAAGGACGGGCCTTCGGCAGGCATCACTATGGCCACAGCGCTGTATTCGCTCGTAAAAAACAAGCCGGTTAAAAAGCAGATCGCGATGACGGGAGAGCTGACGATCACCGGCAAAGTGCTGCCCATAGGCGGAGTAAAGGAAAAGACTATCGCAGCAAAAAGGGCGAAAGTGAAGACGATAATCTATCCATTCGAGAACAAAAAGGATTTCGATGAACTGCCGGCTCACATCAGGAAAGGATTAAACGCCAGGTTCGTGAATTATTTTGAAGAAGTGCTGGATATTGTTTATTGATTACGGGCGGGTTATTCAGATTGCGTCCCAAAGCCCTGTTTAAAAAATTACACGTTTTGGGACAGGAATCTAACTGATCTCAACTTCCTTCTCTTCAAACTGTTTTTTAAGAACATCCTGAGGATCAATTATGTTTTCCTGTTCCCCTTTTGTCTTTACTGTTTCTTCCGCTTCCTTAAGCTCTCCGGATTTCACCATCGGTTTAAAGTACAATGAACTGCTTTTAACGCCTACATATATAGCCGCGGTTTTGCTCTCATTCACAGATCCTTTAATCATCGCAAGGGCAACCTTATCCTCAATCTCCGCTATGATTGTCTTCTTTAAATAGCGCGCGCCGTATTTATCATCATAGCCTTTATCGACAAGGAATCTTTTTACAGCCCGTGAAAAGATAAGTTGAATGCCTTTTTCAGCCAGATTACTGTTGACTTCAATGAGCATAATATCAACAATCTGTTTTATATGCTTCTTCTCAAGTTTATGGAAGTAGATGATTTCCTGAACGCGGTTTAAAAGCTCAGGGCTGAATACCTGTTTAATTTCCCTGAACGCGTTCCTGCTGCTGTCTTCCTGATCACTGTCAGCATTTATTTCCATAAATCCCATTTTCCCTATGCCGGAAAAATCCTTATTCCCTATATTTGATGTTAAAATAATAATCGTATCCTTAAAACTGACCGCTGTCCCGAAGCTGTCTGAAAGCTCTCCTTCTTCCAGGATCTGAAGCAATATGTTAAAGATGTCAGGATGGGCCTTTTCAATTTCATCAAAAAGTATAACCGAATACGGCCGTCTTTTAATTTTTTCGGTTAACAGCCCCCCGTTTTCATAGCCGATATATCCGGGAGGAGATCCGATAAGCCTGGAAACCGAATGCTTCTCCATGTATTCGGACATGTCAAGACGTATGAGTGAATCCTCATCATTGAACAAAAAAGCCGACAGGGCTTTGGCAAGTTCGGTTTTTCCAACACCGGTCGGCCCTAAAAATATAAACGAGCCGATCGGGGATTTTTTATTTCTCAATCCTGTTCTTGACCGCCTTATAGCTTTGCTCACAGCTGCAATGGCATGATCCTGGCCGATTATTCTTTTACGCAGTTTCTCTTCAATCTGCAATAATTTATTTGTTTCGGATTCATTCAGCCTTTCAACCGGTATGCCTGTTGCCTGTGCTACAACGGAGGCTATGTCATCAACAGAAACAGTCACCTGATAATCATTTATCTTCTGCTGCCAGTCGTTCATCTTTGTTAGAAGAAGCTGTCTTTTATTATTTGTTATATCCCTTATACCCGCAGCCCGTTCATATTCCTGAGCAATTACCAGGCTGTTTTTCTGGAAATTCAGATTTCTGATTTCTTCTTCAATTGCCAGTATATCTGCGGGTTTATTGCAGTGTTCAAGCCTTGCCTTGGAACCTGCTTCATCCAGAATATCAATTGCTTTATCCGGCAGATGCCTGTCATTGACATAACGATATGAGTAAATAACCGATTTTTCCACAGCCTCATCGGTGTATTTCACTTTATGATGTATCTCGTATCTTTCTTTAAGGCCTCTTAAAATCTGAATCGATTCTTCTATGCCGGGTTCTCTCACAAGAACAGTCTGGAATCTTCTCTCCAGTGCTTTATCCTTTTCAATATACTTTTTGTATTCCGCTAAGGTAGTGGCGCCTATGCACTGAAGCTCGCCTCTCGAAAGAGCGGGCTTCATAATATTGGCAGCATCAACCGCGCCCTCTGCGGCTCCCGCTCCGATAAGGGTGTGAAGCTCGTCTATAAAAATAATAATATTATCTTCCGATCTGATCTCTTTAATTATCCTTTTGATCCTGTCTTCGAATTCTCCCCTGAATTTTGTACCTGCCACTATTGCGGCAATATCCAGAGTGTAAACGAGCCTGTTCTGAAGTGGTTCAGGTATTTCTTTATTGGTAATCCTCTGAGCGAGCCCTTCGACAATTGCGGTCTTTCCTACTCCGGCTTCTCCGATCAAAACAGGATTATTTTTAGTCTTTCTCGATAAAATCCTTATTACTCTTTCGATCTCCACATCTCTGCCGATAACCGGGTCAAGCTTGTTATTCTGAGCCAGAGTCGTAAGATTTCTGGAGAATTCGTCCAGAGTGGGGGTCTTGCTTTTCTGAAGATTCCTCACTCCCTGAGCTTCAGCCGCATTACCACTGAATTTAAGAATTTCGTTTCTGATTACATCATAATCAATACCTGCTTTTATTAAGCTGTCTATACCAGCGCATGATCCGTCCCTGAATAATGCCAGAAGCAGATGTTCTGTACCTATATAATTGCTCAGTATTTTCTTCGATTCGCTTTTTGCAAGATCAATAATTCTGTTAAACCTCATATTAATGGGAACACTGCCGAGAGTGATTGCTGTTCCTGAATTTTTCATTAACTGCTCAACCTCATTACGGATAAGATCAAATCTTAAATCCAGCATCTTCAGTATTCTGGCAGCGACTGAATCATCGTCTTTAAGAAGGCCTAAAAATATATGTTCCGGCCCTATAAAGTCGGACTTTAATCTTTTGCCTTCAAACTGGGCAAATACTTCCAGTACTTTTTTAGATCTCTTTGTAAAATTATCCATAAACCGTACTCCATTCAAGCTGATCCCTTAAATACGATGCCCTGAAGATATCTCCTTCCCGAGTGTCATCAAATATTTTATCCGCGATTTTCTGCAGATGAGCCCATTGCATATTAATCATCAGATCATTTATTTTCTGTAATTCAATGCTTTTTATAATTGAAAGAATTATTCCCAGTCTGATATCAGACAACAGATCCATTGATTCAACATAACCTATCCTTCTGGCATATTTTAAAATACCGTATGACCTGCATATCCTGTCTTCCAGACGCACGCTGTGTTCGGAGAAATAATTCTCCCTCTCTTCAGTCTCCAGGTCTATTATTTTCCGTGTTACTCCGGTAAACTCCTCGAGCAATTCTATCTCCGGAATTCCTCTTGTGAAACCGCCGGATAAATTATACATACCCCCGAATGTCTTTAGGCCGTCCTGTTTAAGTCCTTCAATGTTCAGCCTGCTTAATTTAACGATAGTCTGAGCATCAATAATTCTCTTTGTAAAGAGAAGAACAGGCAGATGAAGAGTTGTTGAAATTTCCATACCGCTGCCGGATGAATTTGACGTGATATAACCGAAATTCTCCGAAAAGACATAGACCGCAAATTTATTCAGTTCATTATCTACTTTGTCTGCAATACTGTAGGCTTCTGAAAGCTCAAGTCCGGGTTTTATTATCTGTATTTTAAAATGATCTTCATCATTGATTAATATAATAAAATCCTCAGAATCGCTTAAAATAATAAAGGAATTTTCATTTGTTTCCATATTCTGTGAGATAATATTTCTTTCTCTGAAAAAACGCTTAGTATTACTATCCAGTGAATTTACATTCAGTAATTTTAATCCGGTAAATCCGGACTCTTTGATAAATCTTTCAGATACAGATCTTAGAAAATAGACATGGCTTCTTTTTTGTCTGTAGGAAAAAGGGATATTGTATAAATTTCTTATAAGCCTAAGGCGCATGGAAAATACTATATCAATATATTTCCCTGTTTTTAAAGGAAAGCACTGTTTTACTAATATACGCGTAAAATCCGGATTATTCACTTTTTCTGACCTCTATTAATTTATCGCGCAGTTTTGCTGCATCTTCATAACGTTCTTCTATAACAGCCCTTTTAAGCTCTTCATCAAGGTGTGCTTCGGAATTCGAAAGTCCTATTTGGGATTCATTTAACGCAGGAACATGCCCTATATCCATTATTTCAATGTAATTTGACGGTTTTTTCCCTGAATATTTTTTTATATTATTAGCAGAAATTGTATTGAAAACAGAATTAAAATATTTATAACAGCTCGGACAACCCGGACGGCCGCTGTAAATTAATTCCTTTGTGGTCAAACCGCAATTTATACATATAATGCCGCCTTCTCCGTTTGTCCTTTCATTTTCCTTAATCAATTGCATGTCATTCTGATGCAGTGAGTTCAGCTTAATATTTTTAGCGCAATTCATGCAGAGATGGATTTCGTTTCGGCTATCATTAGAAAAATCAGTAAAATGAAACACGGCATCGGAATTGTCACAGTTGTCGCAGAGCATATAGACCTCGCCGGATATAATATTATTTAAAGACAGTATTAATAAAATCCGATTTAATATTTATTACTGTCTTTAAGTATACAGTAAAAATTAAAAATTGCAAAACAATAATTTAAAAAAATTTAAAATTGTTCATTTGTAAATTTAAATAGTAAAATTTACAATTATGTATATCATAAAGTTGTTGCATTTTCGGATAAATGTGTGCATAATTAACAATTTACGTATTCATTAAAAATTGTTTTATTAAACAACCAGGTTAACAAAAAAACATATATATATTTCAATAAATAACTGCAATTGAATGTTCTGGAAAAAGAAAACAATTCTTCAAAATAATTTTTTTATTTCCATCGGAGGCGGCATAAACCAGATACCTCTGATCGAGGAAGCAAAAAAACTTTCCCTGCTTACTATAGGTGTTGACAGAGATATCTGCGCAGCCGGCATGCATAAATGCGATATAAGAATACAGGAATCAATTGAGAACTACGATGAAATTTATGATAAATTAAAAGACTTTCTCATAGAAGGCGAAATATCCGGAGTTCTTACTAAATCATTCGGACCTGCAATAAAAACAGCGAGTTATATCGCCGATAAACTGAATATCCCCCTGTTTCCATTCAGCAAAGCCGACAATTTTATAAATAAAGAAAAAATGAAAATTGCCTTAAAAGAGAATAAAATTAATTCGCCTGCTTTCATGATTTACTCAAATAAAAATGCAGACCTGAAGAAGATAAAAATACCCTATCCGTTCGTAATTAAACCGGTGGTAGGGCACGCTAAGAAAAATGTAGAGCTCATTTCGAATTCCAAAGGCCTTGATAAATATCTTAAAAACTTATCTGTTAAAAACGAAAATTATTTAATCGAAAAATTCATTGAAGGTGATGAAGTTATTGCAATCGGCATTGTTTCAAATGGAAAATTTCACCTTGTCGAAATAACAGATAAAATTAAATCAGCTTTGCCCTATTTTGTCGATATTATGCATGTCTCCCCGTCAAAACATAATATTTTGTGGGACGAGATTCAGGAAATAGGGCAAAACATTGCAAATAGTTATGAGATTATCAATTCGCCGCTTATTATGGAACTGGTAATTTCTGCAAATAATAATATTCATCTTATTGAGACAACCCCTGAATTCGGCGGAGAATTTCTCTCGGATATACTAATCCCGGAAAGGACCGGATATAATATTATACAGGAATCCATTAAATCTGTAATAAATAATAATTTTTCTCCCCCGCAGGTAAATAAAAAAATACGGAAAAATGTTGTTGTTAAATATATCACAGGTACAGACGGAACCCTCTTATCGTTTAATCCGTTAAAATCAAAAAATTCCGGTATAATTTTTTCAAGGATATTCAAAGATATAGGTTCTAATATCCGGATTCCGGTGAGCAACCATGACAGAATTGGCGTAATTATTACAAAAGGCAATTCCGTAGAAGAAGCAATAAAAAACGCTGAAGAGGCGGAGGCTTTATTAAGCATCCGTATAGGTGAGAGCGGCGATTTTAAAAAATTATAATATAATAATTGACATGAGAAAAAATATCAATTATAAAAAAATATTAATATCTATAATTTTACTTTGTATTTTTTTAAAGAAGTTCATTAAATAATCCGGATTGTTAAAGGAACGAGTCCAATGTACAAATTAAGTATAATATTATTAGTTCTAATTGTTTTCAGCATCAACTGCAATGGGAATAAAGAACCTGTAATTACATTAGGAAAATCTTTTAATAAAGCAACACTTGAAGTCTCTGACGAAACAGATATTTTTAATAGAAACGATATTTTTGCTTATTCATTAAGCCAGCGTGATCCATTCGATGTTGAGATAATTAATCAAAGGATTTATCAGGGTAAAGAATATATAGACATGATCCGCAAAGAAAGTGTCGATATTACAGTTCCATCCGGATCCAGCAAAATCGGAGACGCCATCCCAGTTGAAAAATTAATTCAAAAATACGGCAGTGGAAATTTTTTACTGCTTTTTGCTATTAATGACAGTGTTATTGCTAAAAAAGCTTTTGTAATTGAAGGGAGAGCACCTAAAACCGACAAAGGGCTTCACAAGCAAAAATACGAAGAAATAATGCCTATGAGAACCGGAAAGGATATGCCCATGCCTAATATGTATGGAACTGATGAAGCTGCATTAAATCAAAAAACAACTCCTGGGAAAACTGAAAAATACATTCCGGAAACTGATACAAGAGACAACGTTCCGGACCAGAGATTAACACCGGGAAGACAGGAAAAAAAGAATATCCCAATAATGAGCCCGAGTGAAATGATGAAATAAATCAGGCGGCAAATATTACGAAAAAATGAAATCCTTTATCAGTTTTTTTTCAGCTTCCTTTCTTGATCTATGTATTATGTTTATTTTCTGATCATTTCTGGTTTTTGGATAATCCGTATTATAATGCAATCCCCTGCTTTCCTTCCTTAACATTGCACTTAAAATAATGAGTTTAGCGGCTGCAGCAAGATTTCGCAGTTCAATTAATTTAGAAGACAATGTACTCCTTTTATAATAATCAAGTATCTCTTCCTCCAGAAATGCTATGCGCCTGTATGCCCTTTGAAGACGAAGGTCTGTCCGTTCAATACCGACATAATCCCACATTAACCATTTCAGTTCATCGAGATTATGCTGTATAAGCACCCATTCCTCGAAGCCGAAAGTGCCTGCCTTGCTCCACGCCGGGAAAGCGGGTATTCTGATATCCTTCCCGCTGTTTTTTAAAATGTTTGCTGAATGAAGAAAAGCCCTGTGGGAAAACACTATCCCTTCAAGCAGTGAATTGCTTGCGAGGCGGTTTGCGCCGTGAACACCCGTGCAGGCAGATTCACCCGAAACATAAAGATTCCTGATGGAAGTCCTCCCGTTAATGTCGGACACTATGCCCCCGCATAAAAAATGAGCAGCCGGAACCACGGGTATAGGCACTTTAGAAATATCAATTCCTTCAGAAAGACAATGTTCAAATATTCCGGGGAACCTGCTTTTTAGAAATTTTTTGCCTTTAAATGTTACGTCCAGATAAACACACTTAGCGCCCGACTTTTTAAGCTCCATATCAATTGCTCTTGCGACTATGTCCCGGGGAGCAAGGTCTTTCAGAGGATGCGCGGTTTCCATTATCCGTTTATTTTTCGCATTGATTAGAATGCCGCCTTCACCTCTTACTGCTTCCGATATTAAAAAAGCTTTCCCCTCATGCTTCTTCGAATAAAAGGAAGTCGGATGGAACTGATAAAATTCCATATCGGAGATTAATGCTCCGGCTCTGTATGCCATAGTTATGCCGTCACCGGTCGCTATATCCGGGTTTGTAGTATGCAGGTAAACCTGCCCTACGCCGCCTGTTGCGAGCAGAGTAATTTTTGAATTAAAGATATGTACTGCACCGGTTGAATTTTCAAATATATACGCGCCGTAACATGTTATTGGATTTTTTCGGTTTAACAGGCGAAGCTGATGTTCTGTAAGAAGGTCAATCGCGGTATGATTTTCAAATATCCGGATATTTTTGATTGTTGAAATTTTAGCAAGCAAAGCGCTTTCAATCTCCCTTCCGGTTAAATCTTCGGCATGAACCACTCTGTTGCGTGAGTGTCCGCCTTCCCTGCCGAGATCAAGAACGTGTTTACCGTCAGCATTTTTTTTATAAGTAAACTTTGTCCCCCAATTTATAAGCTCCTTTACCCTTTCCGGCCCCTCATGGACCAGTATTCTTACTGCTTTTTGATTGCATAATCCGGCGCCTGCTTTGAGAGTATCATCTATATGTTCTTTGAATGTATCTTCTCCGGAAATAACAGAAGCTATCCCTCCCTGAGCATAATTTGTATTTGAGTCGCGATCCTGTTTTTTTGTGACAATGTTGACACTTCCGATTTCCGAAGCTTTGATTGCAAAAGCAAGACCTGCAATACCGCTTCCTATGACGAGAAAATCGGAATAATATTTATTTTGAGCTGTCATAAAATCCCGGATCAATAATTATTATTTTATATTATTAAAATTATTATAAATATTATCTTCAATCTTAATTAAATTTTCATTTCTCAATTCTGCTAAAAACTGATACGTATGCATAACATATTCGGGCATATTTTTCCTGCCGCGTAATGGAACTGGAGTAAGAAACGGAGCGTCAGTTTCAAGCAACAGCCTGTCAAGCGGCACGTATTTAGCCGCATCATGCAATTCTTCTGCCTTATTATATGTAAGATTGCCGGCAAAAGAAATATAAAATCCCAGATCCAGCACTTCTTTCGCTCTTTTACTGTTTCCGGAAAAGCAGTGCATTATTCCACTTCCGGGAGATTTCCGCCTTAGTATTGTCAGGGTATCATCCATGGCTTCCCTCGAATGGATTATTACCGGCAGTTTAAATGTATTTGCAGCATCAAGCTGATATTCAAATGCCTGTATCTGACGGTCTTTTGGCTGATGCATTCGGTAATAATCCAGTCCTATCTCTCCGATTCCGAAAATCAGATCTGCATCATTTGCATCGATTACCTTTTGAATGAAATCTCTTACATAATTCAAATCCTTCTCTGACGCTTCTTCCGAAGGATGTATTCCGATAGTAAAAAAAATACCATCATTTTTTTTTGCGAAGTTATATGACCATTCAAATATTTTCGGTTCTGTTGATATTTGAACCGCATACTTTAAATTATTTTTCTTTAACCTGGAAAGCATTTCATCTTCAGTTAATGAACTTTCTTTAAGGCATATATCAAAATGAGCATGTGTATCTATATACATTATTAATATCCTGAAAAATATTTAATTAAATACTTAAGGCAATAATAACCATTGATATTTATCTGTCAATAAGAGAAGATATTTCCAAATAGTATTTATTAATCCTGCGCTACCGCAAAAGCTAAAACGTAGTCAGCATCATAAGATAAAGTAATAAATATATTTTTTATGCCTTTACTCTCGGCTATTTTTCTGCAGGATCCCGATAATATAACTGCCGGTTGACCATTTTCCGTACCAATGATCTCAATTTCATTAAGCCGTATATCTTTACTGTCAATATTAAATTTATCCGCGATATAATCAGCTTCGCCGTATTCTATTCCAAAACATTTAAATACAGCTTCCTTTCCCGCAAAACGTGTAGCAAAATACAAAACAGGATCAGGACGACCGGCTGCCTGTTCCCGTTCTTTGGCAGTATATACCTTTTCAAAAAAAGGATCGATCTCGTTCTTATAAATATCACGAATTCTCTGAATTTTTAAAATATCAGCGCCGATTCCTAATATCATTTATTCTACCTTTTGAATTCAAATTAGAGATCAATACCTCCAGTTGTCAATTTCCATTTTTCTATTGTCCATATTTATAACAACATAATAATTTATCAATGCATGTCCACAATATTTCATTACATAATAATTTTATTTAAAAATAAAAAATATATTTCATCTTATGCTTGTCATTATTCTGTCTTTTAAGTAAATTATCCTGATATAATATCCATTTATAGAGCAGCATTAAAAAGATTTATTTTTGTATTTTTTATAGACCAAATAACAATATAATAAAGAAACATAATTCAATATTCCTATTCCTATTCCTCTTTATCAGCAGTCTGTCAACTATTCATTCATGTTCATGCGACAATCCGTTGGAATTCGAAGAGTATCCTTATTATGACGGCAATACATATCCCCAGGAAATCAATAGGGATCAAACCATTATAACTGGCAATGTATTTTATATCTCTCCAAACGACCCTGCTGCGGACATATCCAATCCCGGGACTGAGGCTCTGCCATGGACAACATTACAAGCTGTTATTGAAAGCGGCAAAATTGAGACTATGGAACCGTCTGTTCATCCTTATTATACCGGCGCTCCAATGATTGTAAAGAACCCGGGCGCACCAGTTAAAGCAGGAGATACAATTATTCTTCGTAACGGTTATCATGGCGACATTTACATACAGGATTATTTTAATTCAAATTTTATTAATGTTATTGCGGATACAGGCCATACCCCTCAAATTGCAAGGCTGCGCATCCAGTCAGGATGCAGATGGCGCTTCAAGGGATTGACTATCAGTCCGGCTTTTGCGCCTGAATATTTCCAAGACACACTTGTGTTCTTTATGGCCTATGGATGGCATGGACCAGTCAGTTATATAACAATTGATAACTGCACCTTATTTTCAGTCTGGGATTCTTCCTCCTGGTCAGCCGCCGATTGGAATAATTTTTCCTGTAGCGGGATCAGCAGTAACGGCAGCAGTGTAACGATACGCAATAATTACCTTAAAAATATTAATTTCGGCATAACAATCGCTAATAATTTTGCGCTTGTGGAAAATAATACTATTGAGAATTTTTCAGGGGACGGCATGCGCGGGCTTGGAAATGATCTATTTTTCGAATACAATATAGTAAAAAATTGCTACGCAGTTAACGCGAATCATGATGATGGATTTCAGTCATGGATGCTTGATGACCCTCCCCGTGAACGTGTTGTGCTTCGAGGGAATCAAATAATAAATTATGCTGATCCTGATCAGCCATTCAGGGGAACACTCCAGGGCATAGGATGCTTTGATGGTTATTACATAAACTGGGTAATTGAAAATAATGTAGTTATAACCGACCACTGGCATGGAATTTCTCTATACGGCGCTATTAACTGCAGAATAATGAACAATACTGTAATAGATTTAAACAATGCAAGACCAGGACCCCCATGGATTGCGATTGTACCCCATAAAAATGGAACACCGAACAGGAATTGCCTCATCCGTAATAATATAATGACCAATATTATCAAAAGCGAAGGGGTTGTCGAAGACCATAATTATATTATTGAAAATTATACAGATTATACAGATCTGTTCGTCGACCCTGCCGGATTTAATCTGAAGTTAAAACCGGGAAGTCCGGTGATTGATGCCGGTATTTCACAGTCTGCTCCGCTATATGACCGTGACAAGAAAGCAAGGCCTAACGGAGCAGGATACGATCCGGGTGCTTACGAGTATTACCCGTGAATTAATTTTAATTTATTGTGTCAATATATATCTTATTACTTAACCTTGCACCTACCTGAGATACAACCAGGGAGGAGGCATAGCTCGCTATTCTGCCGGCCCTTTCAATAGGAATATTTTTCGCCAGACCGTATAATATACCAGCAGCATACATATCCCCTGCGCCATTTGTGTTGACAACGTCGGTTTTACAAACCGATATACGGCAGGTTTTTGAATCTTTTTTAATTAAACTCCCCTGATCGCCAAGTTTGACTATTGCTACATCGCAATGTGAATAAATAATATCCAATGCCTCTTCTTTTTCTTTATTGGTAAAAGCCATAGCTTCCATCTCGTTAACAAAAACTATATCCGCAAAATTTTTCACTATATCATCAATTACATCCGGAATCCGTAAAATAAGACCCGGATCAGCAAGATCAACAGATATTCTTACATCGTTTTGTTTTGCACTGTTCGCAGCAAATATAACTGCTTCTCTTATCTCCGGAAGTTCCAGAAGATAACCTTCTATATGCAGAATACGGCTGCTCTGTATTTCATCTGTATCAACATCATCTTTTCTGAAATTAAGCGCAGACCCAAGATGCGTAGCAAAAGTACGCTCAGAGTCAGGAGTAATGAATGTGATACAATGCCCTGTCAGACTATTATGACGTCTTAGCCTGGATTTAACTCCAATCTTCTCAGTCTCATCAATATAAAATTCTGCGTTCTCATCATTGCCTACTTTACCGAATAACACTCCATTTCCTCCGAGTATTGCCAAACCTGCAAGCGTATTGGCGGCGCTGCCTCCAGGGGTTTTATTTATTTGGTAATTTTTTATTTTATTAAAAATCTCTCCGCTTTTATTTTCATCTATGAGGTGCATCTGCCCTTTCTTTAAATTCAGATCACTTAAAACCGAATCATCTACATCAATAGTAAAATCGATAAGGGGTGAACCTATACCTATTATATCGTTTATTTTTTTATTCATATTTTTATTCCCGTCATTATCAATGATAATTGAGCAATTAACTTTTGCCTATTTACTTTCAGATAATTGGCTAAAATTGCCAAAGATTGAAATAGATTATAAAATTTTATAAGTATTTTACTGTCTTAACAAATTAAACAATCCAGTAATATATTATAAGGATATATTTATAGAGTGTAAAATTAAGTCAATTTGATTTCTGAATATTTTTTATATTGGCTGATGCAATGTGAGTATGGTAAAATATTTATTCTAAAAAAAAGAATCAACTAAAATTTTCTTCAGCATTAGAATTAATGATTATGGAGTATTCGGATAGTTTTTTACTTCCACTCTACTTCAATGAAGAGTGGAAGTATCTTTTCATTCCATCTTACTAACCGGCAGCATATCCGCCGTCAATACAGATTACAGAGCCTGTCATAAAATCAGAGGCCTTTGAGGAAAGGTAGATTACTATTCCAAGAAAATCATCCGGTTCGCCAAGCCGTCCGATCGGGATTCGTTTTAAGAAATTTTGATAAAATGCATTATCGTCAAACATCCATTGGGTTAAGGCAGATCTGAATACTGTAGGAGCAATTGCGTTTACATTAATGCCGTATTTTCCCCATTCACAACCGAGAGTTTTTGCCAAAAGATGAACTGCACCCTTTGAAGGGCTGTAAGCGGAATAATTGGCCATACCGAGTTCGCCCCGGGCAGATCCTAAAAGTATAACCTTGCCGCCTCGATTTTGGTCAATCATGACTTTACCTGCTTCTTTACAGAAGAGATACGTCCCTTTAACGTTGGCATCCATGATCATTTCCCATTCTTCGACAGGCTGATCAATTATGGGAGCAGGTTTGCTTACGCCTGCAGCTGTGATAAGAATATCGATTCCGCCGAATTCTTTCTTTGTATCGTTTACTACACGCTTTACATCATCATAGTTGGCAGGATCACCTACGGAATATGCTGCCTTACCACCGGCTTTTTTAATTTCTTCAACCAGAGATTTAAGCGCTTTCTCACCCCGTCCGGTAGCCATTATATTTGCACCGGCTTGAGCCAAACCTCTTGCTACTGCTGCCCCGAAAGCGCCAGTTGCGCCTGTAATCAGTGCGACCTTCCTGCTTATGTCAAAAAGTAATTTTACATCTGTCATGTTTATTCCTCCTTATTTGTAAAATTGATTTATATTATTATAGATAATTTTTATAATATCAGGACGCAAAATAGTTCATAATTTTAATTTCATAATAACTGTTATAAATAACATGATATTATTTTAAAAAGTCAATTGAATTTTTAAAACCAGCATTAAAAAACAAAAAATTTTAAAAAAACTTGACATAAAATTTAATTAATGTACTTCTTAGTTAGTAACTGTTTACTAATGATGTATTTAATATCATTTTAGTTTATTAAATTTTCATTTGAGCAATTAACTTTTGCCTATTAACTTTCAGATAATTGGCTAAAATTGCCAAAGATTTAAATAGATTGCAAAATTTTCTGCGGAATCAGGCCTTCCCAGGTAGTTTCTCTTGTTATTAAAAACTTTTACATCAGGCCTGAAAGGCGTCCTCAAAAATTTTGTAATCTATTTAAATCTTAAACGGATCAGTGTGTTATAATGATATGCACTCTCAAACGTTAATCGCTCTAATAAACTAATTATAAATTTCTAATCTGCCTAAGTTGATCTTATTATGTTTTATATTAAAAAAACAGGTATAATTAGTATACAGGGATTGGGATGCTGTGCTCTTGTATAATTGAGAGCCTAAGAATTTAATTCAATGGAGAAATAACATGGAAAAAAAAGTATTTGTTGACCTCAGCCATCCGTTCGGCGCCGATATACCGCTGTGGCCGTATTTCAGTAAGCCGGTAATCGACACGATGCACGGCCAGGCGAAATCCGGTGTTCTAAGTCAGAAAGTCAGTGTAGTAATGCATGCTGGCACTCATGCCGACTCGCCGCGCCATGTCATGGAGCGTGATTTTGAAGGCAAGCGCGCCCGCTACACTCACGAACTTGAAGTCGACGCCTATTGCGGCCCGGCTATCTGCCTGGATCTCAATTGCCAGCCATGGCAACTCGTCGATGATAAGGATCTCGACGCAGCCTGCAAAAAGGCCAACTTCGACCCGAACGAGCTCAAGAAGGGGATGGTCCTCGTCCTGCGCACCGGAATGCATCTATTATACGATGACAGCAAGGATTATTACCATTACGCCGCAGGCACCGGCCTCAGAGCTGGCCAGTGGATCGAGAAATATCATCCTAAGTGCGTGGCTATGGACTGCCAGGCACTTGACCATCCGCTACACACTGCCATGGGGAAAAACGGCCCTACGCAGATGAACCTGCCCGGCAGGACGGGCCGCCCGATTACACAGGAGTACATCGACAAGTACGGTATCGAAAAGTACGCCTGGTTCGACCGCGAAGTATTCATTGAAACCTTCGGTATGGACAAGTATATGGAAGAATACGGCAAGCTTGAGAAAGCAGGCGAATGGGGTACATGGGAACCCTGCCACAAGTACATGATGGGTAACGGCATCGTGGGTGTCGAGAACCTCGGAGGAGACCTCGAAAAGGTAGTCGGCAAACGCTTCCAGTTCTGGTGTTTCCCGCTTCGCTGGTACATGGGCGACGGCACCATGGTCCGTTGCGTTGCCGAGATCGATAAGGCTGATCTTACCGGCGCCCCTGACCGCGTGTACAAATACGGTGTGATCTAAGTTCCTGAAATCACCAAAGCTATTTTACAATACCCTGTAGGTATATTCCTGCAGGGTATCAATTTTCCTACATGCTGGTACAGCAACACATTTGGTATTGTGAGGAAAATGAATTTTTAAATTGAAATACATTGCAAAATTTTTGACTACGCCTTTCAGGCCTGATGTAAAAGTTCTTAAAAACAAGAAAAACTAACCAGGATTTCTATTTCATTTCACACTGTAAATGTGCTCTAATTTTATCTCATCTCCGGGATTGATAATAACAAAATCATCATCCCATGGCCCGGTTACTGTTTTTTTTAAGAATGTTAAAGTACCCGGAATTACTTCGTGTTTAAGCTTTAACTCACCGGCAATAATTTCAGTTTGCTTTATAAATTCTTCAAGATCATAAGCGCCTGTATCCACGATCCCGAGCCTTTTATAATGACGAAGTAATATGCTATAAATCCTGTCGGCTTTTTCTTTTCCCATGCGGTTAACTGTGTCAAGATATTCCGCCCATATATTTCTTTCATAAACAAGCCATCCCTTTGTAAGGAAATATGTGCTCATTTCGCTGGAAATTTTTTTCCGGTTCTCAGTAGAACCGAGCATTAGTGTTATGCAGTCATCCGCGCGAGGAAAAATAATTCTAAAATTTTTTGCTTTAAGCCCGAATAAAGAATTGCCGCAATAACCGAATCCCAATATAACCTGTTCAACATTGTCAACATGATCCAGTTCCTGCTGAAGTCTTACTTTTAATTTTTCAGGATTAATATGAAGTCCGGATTCTATCCATAGTACAGGAAAATTACACCCTGTTTCTTTAATAGCCAGATTTAATTCATCTGCGATTGTACTGCATGCAATAATAACTGAATTCATTTTTATTTTAATTTGACAGCCTTAAGCGAGAAAATATTTGTTAAAAAACTTAATCTGAAATTACCAGTTTACACCTTTAAACACTTTTTTTAACTTATAAGGTTTATAGTATTTGGAAATAGTCGATTCAGTTAACCCTAATCCGTTCAGAGCAAAACGTATAGTTTCTTCAACTAGTTTTTCATATGAATCTTCATACGGAAAAAGCTTATTCTTAGAGCCGGAGAGATGAAGTAAATTAATTATCATTGCAAGATGATGAACAAACCACATATTATTTTTAACTGCCCTGTTTTTATCAATTTCATTATTTTTAATCGCGGCAGCACTACATTTATTCCATAACGGCCCCAGCTCATTATTCCAATTTAAAAAAACATGTTTTATAAAATTAACATTTTCAAGAAGGCTATAGCCCAGCAGACGCTCAAATGACCTCTGTCTGCCTGCCCTGCCTGGCATATCAGTAAGTATCATCATTACAAGACAATATGTCAATTCTACAAGCATCCTTCCGCCGGGTTCTCTGTCTTTAAAATGTTTTGAGAGGGTTGAAAGATGTATTGCGATATATTCCCGTAAGGATAAATATATTTCCTCTTTGCTTTTAAAATGTTTATATAAAAGCGCTTCGGAAACATTCGCGGCCGCGGCAATCTTTCTGACTGATGTCCCATGAAATCCCTTTACTGAAAAAATTGCCGTAGCGGCTTTCAGGATTGAATATCTTCTCTCTTTCCCGTCCATTATAATATAATTACCTTAGTTGAATTTTTTATTTTTATCCTGAAAAATGACATCTTTTTAAAAAATCGGATTAAATTTTATTAATGAATGATTATAGCGATTATTATTTTGCAGTAATCTTCAAATATAATATCTGTCAAGAAAAAATATTTTAATAATCACCCCAGAATTTTACCGGCGTTATCTTAAGTCTAAGATCACATTGCAGACATCGTTTGGATTCACTATTTGCAGCCTCCTCATCCATGCTCTCGACAACTTCACAAAAACCCTGAAGGCGCTGCTCAGGAAGCTGACATGCACCCTCGCGGCGTGGAAGTGTACCAAAACCATCAATAAGGCCGATTTCACATTTGACTTCAAGTGACGGCGCAAGCTCTTCGTCAATAAGGCCGTCCCCGCCAAGAAACGAGTCGACAGCCATGGCAGCTTTTCTGCCGGATGCGATTGCCTGAATCACAAAGGAAGGACCGATTACAGCATCGCCCGCGGCAAATACGCCTTCCCTGTTTGTGGTGAATGTATATTCATCAACTTCTATAAGTTTCTTATCGCTTAAATCTATTCCAAAAGCTTCAGGAATTTCAGGTTTCTGTCCTATAGCAAATATTACACAGTCAGCATCAATGACATGTGCCGAATCGGATATTGTATTAAGTTCAAATTCATTAAAGTCATTTATACAGAATGATTCAACATCCAAAAATTCAACACCTTTAATTATTCCATTCTCGTTTAAAATTTTTATAAAACTTTTTGAAGGATGCACAATAATTCCCTCTTCTTCTCCTTCTTTTATTTCCTCGCATGAGGCCGGCATATCCTCCCTGCATTCCAAACATGCCAGCTGCACTTTTTCAGCTCCCAAGCGCACTGCTGCGCGGGCACAATCAAATGCGACATTCCCGCCGCCAAGTACAAAAACATTTTTTCCGATATTTATCTTTTTACCGAGATTCAAATCTCTTAAAAATTCAATACCTATAAATACACCATCACTATCTGCTCCGGGAATAGGCAATTTTTGGCCTTGATGGGTACCTACAGCCGCGATAACCGCGTTATAACCATTTTCAAAAAGCGTATCTATCGATCCAATACGGGTATCAGTCTTTATTTCTACACCAAAGTTTTCCACTTGCTGAATCTCACTGTCTATTATATCTCTTGGAAGACGGTATTCAGGTATACCATAACGAAGCATCCCTCCTGCCATAGGCAATGATTCGAACACTGTGACAGTATGCCCCTGCTTTGCCAGGTAAAAGGCTGCAGTTAAACCTGCAGGGCCTGAACCGATTACTGCCACCTTTTTACCTGTAGGGTCTTTTTTCTTTGAATTATTTTCCCATAATCTTTCTTTATCATTCTCGGCTGCAAAGCGTTTCAAGTCTCTTATGGCTATAGGCTCGTTTACTGCACCCCGCCTGCATTGAGTTTCGCATACATGGTTGCACACATAACCCAGTATCTTGGGAAACGGTACTTTTTCTCTTATAACTGCTGTAGCAGCTGAATAATTCTTCTCCAGTATAAAACGTACATAGCGCGGGACATCTATTTCTGCAGGACACGTGTACCGGCATGGAATAAGCGCAGTCTTGCGGTTCTTACCTTTTACAAGCTCGTCCTTATCTCTAATGGCTCCGGTCGGGCATACTTCTGCACAGGCGCCGCAGAATCTGCACCCGGACTCGGCCAGTGAAAGCCCTTTTTCCGTACCGATGTAAAATTCATCTCCGTTTTGTTTTTTGAATAGTATGCCAACACCCCGCAGATCCCTGCATGCGCGTACGCATCTTTCGCATACAATACATCTTGACGGATCATGTACAAAGAGCGGATTATCATCATTTACAGGATACATCCTTACACGGCCGTCGCTGCTCAACCGCTCACCTATACCGAGATATTGTCTTACAGACTGAAGTTCGCAGTTCAGATACTTACTGCAAGTTGAGCAATCCGGCGGATGGCCGACAAGAATCTTATCCATAGCCTGCTTACGGGCATCATCAATTGCGGGAGATTTCGTTTTCACAATCATTCCGTCTGCAGCCGGAGTATTGCACGATGTCGGAAAGCCATCAATGCCTTCAACTTCCACAACGCACAATTTACATTCCCCTGTAGGTACAAGGTCCGGATGATGACACAGATGCGGAATATATTTACCTGCTTTTAAAGCAATTTCAAGTATTGTCTTCCCTTCAGGCGATTCAACTTCAATGCCATCTATGGTAATCTTAATCGTATCCAAATGTACTCCAAAAAATAGCGAATTTTATAATGGTTACCTCTGATAATTATCCTAACCGGCTCTTCCTATTACATAATTAAGCGGATCAACCTGCTCCCTTAATATCTTTAATTCCAGTTCAGTAGGAGGAGCAGTTTCCTTGATTTCCTTTGCCCATAACAACTCAAATTCAGTGTTTTCAATGATCTGCTGTTTTGTTACGCCGTGATGGATGCTTTCAACCTGCATCCTGCATGTATCTTTATCGTAACCCATTACACATAAATCGGTTATGACTTTAAACGGCCCTGTTCCTGGAGGAAGGCCCGCTGCTTCGCGTGCCCCGGGTCCTGTCAGATAACCGGGTGTAGTAATAAAATCGCATTTCTTGACAAAGCGTTTTGCGTTATGCACAGTCATTACCATAGTCTTCCAGCAAAGTGAGCCCAGATCATTTGCTCCGCCGCTTCCCGGCATGCGCACCTTTGGCTTGGAATGATCTGTTCCTATCATTGTTGAATTGATATTGCCGTACATATCGAGCTGAGCGCCGCCTAAGAACGTGTAATCAACCATCCCTCTCTGACATGTCTCCATAATCTCAGGCATACTTGTTGCGGCAATAGCTCTGTGAAACGTTCTTGAATCGCCTACAGATATAGGCATCGAAGGAAGTTCCGGCCCTAGTCCGCCTGCTTCGAACAATATATTCAGATTCGGGGCCACTGTCTTCTGTGCGAGCATAGCTGCTGCACACGGGCCGCCTGTTCCGACAACTACAATACTGTTATCTTCAAGATTTCTTGCTGCCAAACATATCATTAATTCCATGCTGTTAAATGACATTGTTATCCATCCTTTTTATTCAAATTTATTTATTAGTATCAATCAAATATTCCTGATTCCTTAATTTACGGAGTTTCTCTATTCCTCCGCAAAGATATAAATATTCATTAAAGTCCTTAACTCCGTAAATATATTTATCCAAAAATTTCTTTAATGATTCATCAGTTTTTTCAGCTTCCAGCCATTCCTGTAAATGATCTTCATCTGAAAAATATTCACCTGCCATATTTCCCGGATAAGAACCGTAAGGTACTTCAATGACTGCATCAACACAGAAATAGGGTATCACTGTTCTATCGCTGTTTTCTCTTATTAACTCATGCGGTATCAAACGCTCTGTTGTTACGATAACTCTTTTCGAAGCCCTTACCAGATCAGAGTCCGATATCATAATGCCGTCTACCTGACAGTTGCCGTACACATCTGCCCTGTGAACATGCACAATAGCTATATCCGGAAAAAGTGCCGGCAATGCTGCGAGTTTCATCCCAGTATACGGGCAAGTGATAGTCTCAAATGCGCTGTATTTCGCAGTATCCGTACCTAGAAGTATCCGAGACGGCATGAACGGTATTCCCATAGCCGCTGCTTTGTATCTCCACGCGAGAGCAGCGTTTGACCACTCAACTGCTTTTACTTTCCCCGATTCGAATGCTTTTCGTGATGTTTTTGAAAGTCCGCGGGCTTCCAAACCTACGACATATGCAATATCGCATCTGTTAAAGCAATCCCCAGCAGCAAGTATCTGCATATCGTGCGTTGCGGTGTGTCCTGAAAGGCCTAAATTTTTCTTCTTCTGACGTACTATTTCATGAAGCACAGCTGCCGGTATACGGCTTGCTCCGAAACCTCCTACACCTAAATAGTCGCCGTCTTTAACGTATTTTTCCACAGCTTCTTTTACAGTGGTAACCTTGTTTACCATTTTTAACGGTTTATTACGGAAATACTCTCTCATCCCGTTTACATCGGGTTTTACAAATAGATCCGGATTATCTTTAATTTTTAAATTTGTCATTGAATACTCTTCCTATTTATTTCTTAAATTTAAAATTTTCCTTGCTTCAGCAGGAGTTGCGATTTCCCTGCCGAACTCACCTGCCACTCTTTTTGCTTTTTCTACAAACTCTACATTAGACTTTGCAAGCACTCCCTTGGAAATCTGTATGTTATCTTCCATGCCTACCCTTATGTGTCCGCCTGTAATCACAGTCATGTACATTATTGTAAGATGCTGCGCCCCTATGCCGAATGCTGAGAATGTGGAACCGGCCGGAAGCTGGTTCTTTAAATGCATAAAATTCTCTATAGTAGCGGTCATGCCTGCAGGCGCTCCAAGGCAGAGCTGAAAATGCATTGGTGCTTTAATTAACCCTTTGCTGTGATAATAAAGCGAATTATAGAGCATGCCTGTATCAAAGATCTCTAGTTCGGGTTTAATGTCATTTTCTATTGTAAGCTTGCCGAGTCCTTCAAGGAATGCAGGCGGATTTAAAAAAACCGTAGTATTCATCCAGTTCATCGATCCCGCATCATAGGAACACATCTCGGGTTTAAGATTTACAAGATGCTTTGACCTGTCCTCAAGCGTAAGATTCGGATCAACGGATCCGGATGTCGTTAAATTAAGGATTATGTCGCAATCCTTCTTTTCCCTTATTAGCTCAACTGTTTCCTTAAAGGTTTCATATTTCATTGAAGGGGATTCGTCTTCCCCTCTCACATGAATATGCGCTATGGCAGCGCCGGCCTTCCAGCACGCGTAAACTTCTTCAGCAATCTCTTTCGGCTTTGTAGGCACGTGCGGCGTATTTGATTTTTTCGGCCATGCTCCTGTAGTAGCAACTGTAATTATGCATTTTTCCATTATGCTTCTCCTAAAAATAAAATAAATCAGTAAACTAATTACTCATTTTGACTGATGTTTATTATTTTATTACAAGTCATCTCAAAATTATAGATTCATGAAAATGATTTACTACAAATTGGAATACATTACTGAATTTTCTGCGGAATCAGACCTTCCTGGTTATTTTTTTATGTTTTTGAACGTTATTACATCAGGTCTGAAAGGCGTCTTCAAAAATTTAGTAATGTATTCCAATTTCAACAAACAAAATATAATTTTAAGATGGCTTGTAGTTAAAATTATTGATCGTCCTATCACAGATGCATTAAAAAGCCCGGCCAACAGATATAATTATTAAATTATATATAATAATATATTAAAAATAAAATATTTTAGAAGATAGTTTATCGGCCTTTGCCCGCAAGAAATTTCAATAAATAATTCACAAGATTTTTTCTCGATTTTTCGATCCTCACTTTATCCCACTTCTGAAAACCCTCGCCAGACTTGAACCCGAGTTTATTACGCGAAACTTTCTGTCTTAATATCTGCGACGGCTCAGGGCTGGCGTTAATATGTTTTAAAATATAATTATGTATGGATAATGTCAGGTCAAGTCCTACCATGTCCGCGTTCTCAACAGGGCCGAGAACCGGAAGCCTGAGCCCGAAGCTGTTCTTAACGCATACATCGACGGTTTCTGCATCGCAGATCCCTTCGTCTATTATGGCAAATGCCTCCCGCCACAAAGCATGCTGCATCCTGTTAGCTACAAATCCGGGCACGTCTTTGTTAACATAGACCGGTTTCTTCCCTACCTTGCTTAAAAGCTCATAACATTTCTTCATGCAGGACTCATCCGTATCCTTTGTCCTGATGACCTCGACAAGAGGGATAAGATACGGCGGATTCCACCAGTGTGTACCCAGTATTCTTTTTTTGTTTACAGACTGCGATGCTATTTCCGTAATTGACATAACGGAAGTATTGCTGCATAATATCGCGCCTTTGCCGCAAACAGCGTCCAATTTTTGAAAAATACTTTGTTTTAACTTCATGTCCTCAAATACGCATTCAAAAACAAAATCTGCGTTTTTGCAGGCAGATGCCATATCTGTGCTTATCTTTATTCCGGAAATGATCTTATCAACAGGTTTTTTAAACTTAATGCCGCTTTTGGACATGTTTTTAAGATTTTCTTTAATATGCACAAGCGCATTTTTAAGATTGGTTTCATCCACATCCACCAGATTCACCTGATGCCCTGCGGCCGCGAATACAAGAGCAATGCCGTGCCCCATTAATCCTGAACCGATTATTGTAATATTTTCTTTTTTATTCATTCAATCTCCTTCTTCTGCCAGACCTGCTGAAAAACAAAATACCTGGTGAGCTTACAGATGGGATTTACCGGTAATATTATATCATAACTGTAAATATCAGCGCAAGAAATAAATGTGATCACCTTAATATAGTATTTTAGTGATCAGTTACTTACTCATTTAAAAATAAATGAAATATGTCAAGTATTTTTGCGCTAAAATTGTCTTAGATAAATATTATTTCTATTGGTTGTATCAAAAACGCTCGCCTAATAAATTTCGCGGATGTTAACATATCTAAAAACTCATTTCGATTTAACTTTGCCGCTTTCAGCGCTAAAATCACCCAATGAGCGAAGCGAAATTTGTATCGAGGCGACTTTACAGGTTTT
This sequence comes from Spirochaetota bacterium, assembly GCA_016934735.1. Taxonomy (GTDB): domain Bacteria; phylum Spirochaetota; class UBA4802; order UBA4802; family JAFGDQ01; genus JAFGSG01. The sequence goes on from JAFGSG010000034.1 coordinate 24,577, forward strand.
TGCTAATAAAACCAATCAAATGCCGATTTCTGCAGACATTTAGAGTACATCTCAAAATCTATGTAAGAAGTAATTATAAATTATTTCAAAAATATGTTTTCTTTCTTATTCTACCGGAATACATCGCATAATTTCCTCCGGAATCAGACCTTCCTTGTTAATTTTTCTTGTTTTAATTAGCTTTTGCATCAGACATGAAAGGCGTACTCAAAAATTTTGCAATCTATTTCAATTTAAAAATTCATTTATTCACAATTTCAAATATGATAATGTATCAGCATAAGGGAACATCTAAAAATAATTTATTTTTGCCTGGCGTTTTTAATCCTTTCCATACTTATAATAGTTTAGGGAACAATAATGATCGCATTCCAAAATATTATAAAAATATTAAATGATATTTCGGGTTAGACCAACCTGCTTTCTCTGAACGCTGCAATGGAAGCAGCGCGCGCAGGCAAAGCCGGTATGGGATTCGCGGTTGTCACAGATGAGATATTAAAGATTTCGGACAGGACTAACGAAAGCCTAAAAAACATAACTCTGCTTATGAGCTCGAATGATAAGGAAACTAATATTGGAAAGGATAATGCAACCGTAATAATTGATACTATAAGCAGTATGTTAACAGAAATTAACACAATATCAACAGTCATGGATGAAATAAACGGGCACATAAATAAACAGCCCGATGCAAATAACTTAATAAAAAAAACAGGCAATCTTAAAATATAATCCGGAGAAATAAGAAAAGCGATAGAAGAACAGAAGCTCGCGTCAATTGAAACTGGTAAATCAATACTTACGATAAATGAATCCGCGCACTCAAACGCTTCCGGATCGGAACAGATTTCCGCAGGCTCTGAATCAGTATCGGGCACTGCGGAAAAGCTGAAGGAGATGGTTACTGCTTACCAAGAATAAATTATTTAGTATTTTCTAATTTTTTTTAATAAAATAGTTTTTAATAAAAAAATTAAACTCTTGACTATTTTCCTGTAATATGATAAAAAAACCAATATTTTAAATTTTTTCTTGACATAAAACTGATTGTTTATTAAACAACTATAGACCAACGTATAATATATTAGACCTGTATTATGTCTAATTAGATGAAATATATAAAAAAGATTACGTTTTTTACAATACTAATTAAAGATATAAATCGAGTAAAGAATAACATTTAAAATTTTACTTTGTTACATAAATGTTATTATTTTTTATTTTTGCGGTACAAGACTGATTTATCGTTAAAAAGCTGGCTTTTTTAACAAATTATAAATTAAGGAGGTACTCAAAAAAAAGAAAAAATAAAAATAACAGATTTGCACATTAGCGCTGAAAGCGCAAATAATTAAAAATTTAAAACAATAAAAAAATTTTGGAGGTAGCTTTATGAGATTTAAACTTTTTGCATTAGTAGCGATTGTTGCTATGTGTGCATTTGGCGTCAACGCCAACGCACAGCCGGCAGACGGCATTAATTTTGGATTGGAAGTTAACGCTAGCACAGGTTACTATTCAACCGATGACGAATATGCTGAATATAAGGGCGTAAACGACGACAAAGGCGATATGGAACTGTCACCTTATAAACTTACTAAAGGTGCCATTATGCTTGTTACTGGAAAAAAAGGCAATGTATCTGCATTTTTAATGATGGGTCTTGGTGACAATCAGGCAATTACAGCATTTGCAGGTCCTGCAAGTAATGATACTGCTATTAAGGGAGATTATGTTGGTATGACCCAGTACAGTATGTCCTGGAAACATTCAAGCGGATTTGAATTTTTGATCGGCAAAAGAAATGGACCTTATAACATGAGCTCCAACTATAATTCCGCTTTTAACTGGGACGGAATGTTCCGTTATGCATCATGGGATACATTCCCCTTCCAGTTAAAATTCTCCTACATGGGAGCTTATCTTGCATTAGTAGACTGCCCTGTTAATAAACCCGTAGACCTTGATGCTGCTTATGAAACAGACAATCTGTTCCCGAAAATTGCACTCGGCTATGTATACGGCGGAGGCCCTGCTCCAATGACAATTGGTGCGCATTTTCAGTATAAACAATACAAAATCGTAGAAGAAGGTGATGCTGATCCACAAGATCTCGATGGCGAAACCGTTATGGCATACAGACTTTCTGCAGACTTCAAAATGAATAAGGTTGCAGGTATGATGGATGTTCTCGCAACTGTATATTATGGCATCAACTCAAACCAGCTTGGCTACAGTGTAGCTGGTGTTACCAGAGCAACTGTGAGCGGTGCATTTGTAGATGGAGATGAAATAAAAGACACAACAACAATAGGCGGAAGTGCCGGTCTTGCAGTTTGGTTTAATGCACACAAACTTGCATTTGGACTTGGATATGAGCAGTCAGAAGCAGACGTTGATGATGCAGAAACAGATGATGATATGACAATCTTTGCAAACTTCTGGTATGCAGTTGAGCCTAATTTTTACATTGTTCCTTCTATTCTTTATAAAGATCATATGAAAGATCATGCTGACGAAGAAGAAGGTACAGAAACTCTTGTTGGAATTGCCTGGCAGTTAAAAGTGTAATACACATTACAGGAAATTCCAATTTTACCAAAAAAAGGCTGTCTAAAAAGACAGCCTTTTTTCGTTTTTTATTTAAAACTTCCGATTTTAATTGACCTCCTAAACATATTAAGTAAAATCTTACACTATCTATCAATTCTATTATAATCCTTATCCCTTCTTCTGAATTTTTGAATAGGTTATTAGAAAATTTTAATATTACTATAAATTTACGGGAAACTATAATGAAGAATTTTAAAAAAAATCTGTTTTTTGTTTATATTGTATTAACAGCATTGATCCTTTCATGCAGTTCAATGAGTGAAAGGGAATGGAACAATTTGCAGGACAGGAATTTCTATTTTCAGAAGTTTACACTGGTTAAAAAAGGAATAAATGACAAAATTGCCTTTCAAATGATGAAATCTTTTCCTGTGGATAAAATGCTGGCTCTGCTGGCACATAAATACAATATAACAGTTGATTCATCTGAATATCACGACCTAATTTTATCCGAAGACGCGCAGGAATTTAAAGAACAAAGTATATTTAATCTCTTAAAAAGCGAATATACATGGGAAAGTACAAATAAAAATCCAAACAGCATAGAATTTACTCATTATTTTTTGTTTGATAGTTTAAAGGTGCAGGAAGATGTTAAATATAAAATTGTAATTAAAGTTAACGATAAAGTAAAAGAAACGATTTACAATGATCTTTACCAAAATGAATCAACTGTTGAATACCTGGCAAAAGGCATTGGTTATTCAAGGCTTAATCCCAAAAGCGACGCTATTTTTGTTAATAACAAAACCAAGGCTCAGATTGACTTAACAAAGGCAAGCTTCTCTCAGGTTACCGCAGTTCCAGCAAAGACAACGGATACGGCTGCAGGTAAACCCCGGACCATTACTGAAAATACAATTAAACAGGACATTAAACAATACATTAATAAAATGACCCCAGGCAACAGAAAAAAATTCAGGGACAGCATTATTAAATACCTGTATTCGGAAATTGAGTAAAATTTATAAAAAATTTCCTTTTATCCGCACATTTTAAATTCGATGATGTACAAGGTGCCTTTTGAACCAAAACTCATCTCAAAAATTTGATTTTGCATAAGTAGATGACTTTATTCAGTATTTTTATTAAAATTATGAACAAATTTTTTATAATATCAATATTATGCTTGCAAAAAATATGCTATTTATATATATAACATTATAACTTTATAATCTGGCTCATCTGCCTAAAAACTACAAAAATATTATAAACAATAAGTAAGGAGAAAAAGATGAACGATAAGCTTGTCAATTTAATGGCTGATTTAAACGAAGACGAAACTATTGCTTTAACTAAAAAGCTTCTGGATTCGGGCGAAAAACCATTGGCAATACTGGATGCTGCAAAAGAAGCTATGGCAGTAGTCGGGAAACGATTTGAAAAAGGAGAATATTTTATTCCCGACTTAATGATGGCCGGCGAAATACTAAAAGGAATATCTGCAATAGTAAAACCTTTAATGGAGTCTGGCGGAGGCGAAGCAGAAAAAAAAGGCAAAGTATTAATAGCCACTGTTGAAGGCGATATACATGATATTGGTACTGACATTGTCACATTTATGCTTGAAGTCAACGGCTATGATGTTTTGAATATAGGCATAGACGTACCTGCGGATGTCATTATTAAGAATATTAAGGAATTCAAACCTCAGGTCGTAGGCCTTTCCGGTTTTTTAACCCTTGCGTTTGATTCTATGAAAAAGACTGTTGAAAAAATAGAAGCGGAAGGACTCAGAAAAGATATTAAGATAATGATTGGCGGCGGCCAGATAGACGAAGAGATCAGAAAATACACTAAAGCTGACGCATACGGCAAGGACGCTGTTGCTGCTGTACAGCTTTCGAGACAGTGGATCGGAGCATAACTCCGGCTTAATAGCTTTCAATTATACAGACCCCGCTCTTTTACTATTTACATCTTCATAAATTAGCCAGGGCCATCCTCAAAGCAGGCGGCCTTGGCTTGCATTTTTCGATAAATCGCTATTGACAGAACAATAAATATAATGCTTGTTAAAAGCCATGAAAATTAATGAGATCTTTTATTCTATACAGGGCGAAACAACCAGAGCAGGATTTCCGACTGCTTTTATACGTCTGGCAGGCTGCAACCTGAAATGCAGTTATTGCGATACTGCATATGCAAGACTGGAATCGTCAGGTAAAGAAATGTCCATCAATGAAATCATCCGGCAAATCGGCAAAGCTAAATATTTCGATCACGTGACTGTAACAGGCGGGGAACCGCTGCTTCAGCCGGATTCAATCAGGCTTATGTCTGATCTTATCAGAAAAGGATATAAGGTACAGCTTGAAACAAACGGAAGTATAAGTTTAAAAAACGTACCGAAGAAAGTGGTAAAAATAGCAGATGTAAAAACTCCTTCAAGTGGGCATGCCTCTTCTTTCCTGATTGAAAATTTTAAATATTTAAATAACACAGATGAACTTAAATTTGTTATATTAGATATAAATGATTATAACTTTTCAGTTGAGTTTTTAAAAAAATATATTCGCAGCAAAAAGTATATTATAAATTTTTCACCGGTTCACGGAGCCATGTCCGGAGCTGAGCTTGCTGAATTAATTCTGGCCGACAATCTGCCTGTCAGATTAAATCTTCAGCTTCATAAAATTATCTGGCCGAATGGCGAACCGAAATTTACTTAACAATTCTTTTGTATTTGATAAAAAATTTCACATAAGATTAAAAATTAAAATTTCAGGAAGCAACTATGGAATACGTTGGATCAATATATCGTCCGCCGAGCGAAGCACACAGTATGATAATACAGGTAGCGGTAGGATGTTCTCATAATAAATGCACCTTTTGCGGTTCATTCAAAGATAAAAAATTTTTCATTAAAGATATGAAAACTATTAAGGCTGATATTGATGAAGCAGCCTCCTACAATAATTCTTTTGACAAGGTCTTTCTCGCAGATGGTGATGTGCTGATTCTACCTATGGAAAAATTGCTCGAGATAATGAATTATATTCACAAAAAATCCCCCCAGGTAACCAGGATAGGTGTATACGGCAATACAAAGGCAATATTAAAAAAAACCGTCAGCGAACTGAAGGAACTTAAGGATGCCGGACTGGGAATTGTGTATCAGGGCATTGAGAGCGGCAATAAAGAAGTCTTACGAAGGGTAAAAAAGGGCGCCTTCCCGCATAAACAGAAAGAGACAGCAGATAAAATCAAATCTGCCGGGATTCTCCTTTCACAAACTGTGCTTCTCGGACTGGGCGGCGTTGAGCTGAGCCGTGAGCATGCAATCGATACCGGGAAGCATCTAGGCGACATGTCGCCGGATTACGCCTCTGCGCTTACTGTCATTATTGAGCCGCATACTGAATTGTATCAGCAGATGCGTGCCGGCAAATTCAAGCTTCCGGATAAATTCGGTCTATTAACCGAACTAAAATTAATGCTTGAGAACATGGACGTAAAAAATGATTGCTTTTTTGCTTCCAATCACGCATCAAATTATCTTCCTATAAAAGCATTGCTTCCAAAGGAAAAGCAAAAGGCTATTGCTTTGCTGGATAATGTAATATCTTCCGGCGATATGAGCATTTTAAGGCCCGAGCATATGCGGGCTTTATAATATAAAAATATATACATTAACATTTTTTTTAGAAGCTATATTAAAAATGTATTTTGTTCCTGAATAAATTGGAATACATTGCAAAATTTTTTGTGGAATCAGGCGGAGAATATAAAAATGAAAAAAAAATCATTAGAAGAAGCGATTCGGTTTATTTCTCTTGAATTAAAAGGTAATCCGGATGCCGACAAACATCATCTTATTGAAAGCGCAAGCCAGAAATTCGATCTCAATCCGATGCAGACCGAATTTCTTTTAAATAAGTATGTTCCTGGAAAATAATGTTAAAAAAATATATAATACTCTTTATATTGCTGTTATCAGTATTTTCATGCCAGGATCATGATACTATTGGAAAAATTATCATTGAATACGATAATAACTGGACAGCCATTATCACGCAGGACAAAATTCAAACACATGTAAACGGCAGCGGAAAACAGCAATTTGTTTACAAAAATCCAGACTTTCTGGGAGTTTCAGCAACTAAACAGGATACTTCATCAAACAGACTAACGCTATATATTTATGAGGATGGAAGAATTGTAGCTGCTGATTTCACGGATGAGCCTGACGGTACTGTCAGCATCGAATACGAATTCCCTTTTTAACAGATTTCCCTCTCTCTGCTTAGAACTCATTTTAAAAATATGATTTTTTATAAACAGATGATTTTAAATTGAAATACATTACAAAATTTTTGAGGATGCTTTTCAGGCCTGATGCAAACGCTCTTAAAAAAAATAAAAACTAACCAGAAAGGTCTGATTCCGCAGAAAATTTTGTAATGTATTTCAATTTAGCGAACATGTAATATAATTTTGATATAACCTGTAGTTTTTTTATAATAATATCTCTTGACAGACAAAATATTATTAGTTATAGTTATTCAGTCCGCTTATCAAACAATAGTAATAAAAATATGAATACATACTGCTGACCTCGATAATTATTTCTGATTTACTTTTCATATATAACTTGAATTTACAATAATAAAACAATTCAGGAGTAATACAAAATGGAAAAAAAAATAAAAAAAAATGTAAAAAAAGTAACTAAAAAAATATCTGCAAAGGAAACCGGAAAAGCAGTTAAAAAAACAGCAAAAAAAGAACCCAAAAAAGATGTTAAAAAAGCACGAAAAATTAAAAACGAAAGCTATTTTATTACGCTATTAAAAAAAAATGACCTTATTTTTGCTTCCTGGAAAATAGAGTCGCCTTTATGGATTAAAAGAATACAAACTGCTGAAAAGGATCCCTCCAACAAAGAATTTTTGTTTATAAACGTCTCATCAAATGAAAACGGTAAATATATAAAAATTGATAGCCTTCCCGTACATGGCTTGGAAAACAACTGGCATATTTTTATTAAAAATGAATATTGCGGTAAAAGAATAATCTGCAGTCTGTCTTACAGCGACAAAAAAAATAAATTATCCGATATACTTATTTCAAAGGAAATTGATATTCCCTACTCAATTGAAAATATTGAAACGGGCAGGAATAATTTAAATGATAAAAAAATCCTGGTGGAATTATCCGGAATAAAATCAGCAGGAATATCCGGCTCTGATAATACTTCCTGGTAATTTTTAATGAGCGATACAATAAATGCCGGAATCATATTTGCACTGCATGCTCATCTTCCTTATGTCAGAATTCCGGATAAAAAATTCCCCCTGCAGGAGTTATGGTTTTACCAGGCTCTCACTGAAAGTTATATTCCGCTGATTTTATGTTTTCGGGAACTTATTGAAGAAAAAATAAATTTTAACATTACCTTTTCTATCAGCCCTACCCTTCTTTCGATGCTCTCTGATGATTATTATAAAATAAAATATCAGGCTTACCTGAATACTCTTCTGGAATTATTAAAAAGAAAAACTTTAAATTCCGACAACGGCTTAAAACAATCACTAACCGGATTAGCAGATAACGTTCAGAAAATATCCAATTTTTATATTTCAGTAAAAAAAGATATAATAGGCGAATTAAAAAAATTGTCAAAAAGCGGTAAAATAAATTTAATAACCACCTCCGCCACTCATGCCCTGCTGCCCCTCTTTAGATTCAGTGATAATTTAATCCGAAGTCAAATAGAAATCGGCCAGCTGGTTTTTAAAAAAGAATTCGGCTTTGTCCCGGACGGATTCTGGCTTCCTGAAATGGGTTATTATGCCAATCTGGATACAATACTGGACGAATTTAATATTAAATACACATTTCTTGATGCTCACAGCGTATATCTTGGACAAGACCGGCCTTCCTATGGGAGTTTTTTCCCTTCAATCACAAACACAGGGCTTAAAATTTTACCGAGAGACATCCCTTTATCCAATACAATATGGTCGGCAAGAACGGGGTACCCTGGAGACTATCGATACAGGGAATTTCATTTTGATTATACTTATTCATTAAGTGAATCTGAACTAAACGAATTTCAGATAGACAGAATACCTTTCGGCCTCAAAATTTACCGGATAACTGGAAATGATATTCATAAAGAATATTATAACCATGAAGAAGCAATGGAAACAGTAAAGGTTCATTCAGAGGATTTTATAAATAAAATAAGAGAAAGGGCATTATTAATTAAAAATCACATTAAAAGAACTCCTGTTTTCACTCTGCCGTTTGACGCTGAACTTTTTGGTCATTGGTGGCATGAAGGGCCTGAATTCTTAAAGCAGGTTATTAAAAAAATATCGATTTTGAAGGATATTGCACTTTTTTCCCCTACGGATCTCCGGAATAAAAATCTTGATTCGGTTATTCCAGCTGAATGTTCATGGGGACGGGAAGGATATTTTAAATCATGGACAAATCCGGAATGTATGTGGATTTATCCTGAATTAGCGCACCTTGATGTCAGATATAAAAATGTAATATCAAAAATTAATACACAAGCTTCTGCCCAGGCAATTAAAGAACTATTACTGGCTAGCGCGTCTGACTGGACCTTTTTAATCAGTAATAACACTTCCGTCGATTACGGAAAAATGAGACTTGCTGAACATATTAATGCAGCCAAAAAAATAATAGGCGGGCTTGAATCGGAGATTACAGACCACGGATTATTAACAGAAAGACATGCTCTTTATCCGTTATTTGATTTTATATAAATTGGAATACATTACTGAATTTTCTGCGGAATCAGACCTTCCTGGTTATTTTTTTGTGTTTTTGGACGTTATTACATCAGGTCTGAAATGCGTCCTCAAAAATTTAGTAATGTATTCCAATTTCAACAAACAAAATATAATTTCGAGATGGCTTGTAGTTATATTAGACAGATCAATTTTCTTCCCGCTTGATTTGATTCACGCATTTTCTGCATTTAACAAATTCCTGAGGAATGCCATAATCCACAAAGACATTTAAAACATATCCGCATTTGCATTTATAGGTATATGATTTCATTCTATGTTCTTTCATTGGCAACTCCTATGTTATCATTCTTGATTAATTATCGGCTAAATTTCATCGTTAATATAATCGAATTTACTTCATAAGTTTTAAATTATATTTTGTCTTTAATTGAGTTCGAAGCATTCTCATAAAATTATCGCCCGGGTCAAACTTTACTGCAGGATGATATGAAGAATCCAGCTCTTTAAAAAGTAAAAAATGCGGAAGATTTTTCTTAATGTATTCATGATGACCGATCAAATACTCTATTGTCCTGAATTGGCTGCATAATCCCGCGACAAGAGAAGAACAGGACTCAAGCTGTTGATCCGTCAATGATTGCCCGGACATACCGACAAGTTCAATTCCGAGAGATATGTGGTTATAGCCTATTGTATGACGTCCGATAATACTAACAGGCAATAAACTCCATATGCTGCCATCCTTATCTATTAAAAAATGTACACCGACATTCAGTGTCCCGCCATCTGCAATATCAGGCCTTGTATTTTTTAACTCATCAGGCTTAAAAATTAAAAGAGTCTCCTGTATTGTTCTGGTTGCAGTGTAATGTACTATAATCATCTTAGGATTAATTAAAGTTGGATTATTGAGGCCGTAATGTTTTTTTACATATATTTTTGTCAGGTTAATACGATTCTCTGTAAAGATTGGATAGTTATTAACCTGAATGTCCCCAACTTTACAGGAATTTAAAATCAATATGAATGCATAAATACTGTTTATTATCATATTATTTGTCAAAATAGAGAAAGTCTTGAAATGGCTTCTTTAAACGCAAATAAAAAATTTAATGCCGCCCGATAATACTAAATTTATCCTTCCAGCAACAAAAATAAATATTAAATCCCGGTGCATAGATAGTAAATAATATTTTAATAAAAATTACTTGACAAATTATTAAATTATATTACTATATAAGTATATCGTTATATATTACTTTATATTTATGGAACTCTTAAATTATTTTAAAGCTCTATCTGATCAAACGCGGTTACGCCTTTTAAATATTTTAATTCACTGTGAATTAAATGTTAATGAATTAGTTACTGTTTTAAGAATGAGCCAGCCGAGAATTTCCCGTCACTTAAAAATTCTTTTAGACAGCGGGCTGATTTCATACAGGCGCGATGGTTTATGGACTTTTTATTCAGCAGTGAATAATGGAAACAGCAGACATTATATCGATGCAATAAAGCCATTGTTAAATTCTGCACTGGAATTTAAAGCAGATATTGACAGCTGTGACAAAATTATTCAGGACCGTTCAGCGGAAACGACGCGATTTTTCAATAAAGTGGCGGGGGATTGGGGAAAATTAAAACAAAATATCATAGGTAACTTTGATATCAACAAGATACTCGCTCAATATATGAATAAGTGCGGGTTAGCTGTTGATATAGGCTGCGGCACTGGCGATCTTATACCTGCCCTGCTTGCAAATGCAGATAATGTAATCGGCGTAGACCGTTCGCAGAAAATGCTTGAGCATGCTAAAAAGTTACTATCGGCATATGCAGACAGGCTTAGTTTAAGATTAGGCGATCTCGAGCATCTGCCTCTAAGCGACAATGAAGCAGACTTTGCAGTAGCAAATATGGTTTTGCATCATTTATCCTCGCCAATGGAAGCAATTAACGAAATCCACAGAGTGGTAAAAAAAACAGGATCATTTGTCATCATCGATTTATTAAAGCACAGCAACGAACAAATGCGCACAAAGTACGGCGACAGATGGCTCGGATTTGAAAAAGAAGAAATAAAAAAATGGCTTATTAAAACAAAATTTTTAGTAAAAAATTCAGTCATGTATGATATTCAGAATGAATTAAAAATTATTTTTATTTCAGCTGTAAAACAATAATATTATTATAGGAGAAAAATAATGCTTAGTTTAGACAAAACACTAAAATACAAGGTTGCAGATATTTCTCTGGCCGATTGGGGCAGAAAGGAAATGCAGCTCTCTGAAAATGAGATGCCGGGACTAATGTCGATAAGAAAGAAATACGGTCCAAAAAAGCCTTTAAAGGGTTTAAAAGTAATGGGAAGCCTTCATATGACTATACAGACAGCCATGCTTATTGAAACCCTTAAAGAACTTGGCGCGGACATCAGATGGTCATCATGTAACATTTATTCTACTCAGGATCATGCAGCCGCTGCGATAGCAAAAGCGGGCTCAGCTGCTGTATTCGCGTGGAAAGCTGAAACGCTCGAAGAATACTGGTGGTGCACCGAGCAGGCGCTCACATGGCCTGACGGATCCGGCCCGGATATGCTGGTTGATGACGGCGGTGATGCGACTCTCATGGTACATCAGGGAGTTACAATGGAAAAAGACAAATCGTTATTGGAAAAAAAATATGATAACAAAGAATTTCAGCTTATAATCGACAGACTGAAAGAAAGCATAAAAACCGATCCGCAGAAATGGACAAAAATCGCATCAAAAATACGCGGCGTTTCAGAAGAAACAACAACCGGCGTACATAGATTATACCAGCTTATGGAAAAAGGAGAGCTTCTTTTCCCTGCAATTAACGTAAACGACTCTGTTACAAAATCAAAATTCGATAATTTATACGGGTGCAGGGAATCGCTTGCAGACGGGATAAAGCGCGCAACAGATATTATGATAGCAGGGAAAATAGTCGTTATCTGCGGCTACGGCGACGTAGGCAAAGGATGCGCGCAGTCAATGAGAGGTTTCGGCGCACGCGTCCTGATTACCGAGGTTGATCCCATATGCACATTACAGGCCTTAATGGCAGGCTATGAAATAACAACAATGGACAAGGCTGCATCAATTGGCGATATTTTTGTTACAGCTACCGGCTGCTGTAAAGTAATAACAGGCGAGCATATGGAGAAAATGAAAAATGAGGCTATTATCTGCAACATAGGGCATTTTGATGATGAAATTGAAATGTCTTATCTTGAAAACAGCAAAGACTGTAAAAAAGAACCGATAAAACCTCAGGTTGATAAATGGACTCTTAAATCCGGCAGATCGATTATAGTCCTTGCCGAAGGAAGGCTTGTTAATTTAGGTTGCGCAACCGGACACTCCAGTTTTGTTATGAGCACGAGCTTTACAAATCAATGCCTTGCTCAGATAAAGCTTGCTCAGGAAAACCTGGATAAAAAAGTGTACACATTACCGAAAGATTTAGACGAAGAAGTAGCAAGGCTTCATGTTGAAAAACTCGGGGCCGTTCTGACTAAATTAACCAAGGAGCAGGCTGATTACCTAGGCATACCTGCAAACGGGCCGTTTAAACCTGATATGTACAGATATTAAACTGTAAATTTCCCCGGCAGGCCGACAATATTTTATAAGTTACAGACCTGCCTGGATATTCCCTTAATATTAAGGTATATATCAAGTGACACCAAAAAAAAACATCCCTAAAAAAGCAGCTGGAAAAATAAAACCGGACAATAATAACAACACAAACATCAAAAATAATAAAACCCGCAAACATGAACTTGCCGGATATGCCATTAGTGACACTTCAGCTATTGAACGCGGCGACAAGCCGATGACTATCGTCGGCCATCTTAATGAACTCCGGTCAAGATTGATTATTTCGCTTACAAGCATAACACTTATTACTTTTTCCGGGTTTTTATTCTTTTCGGACTATTTACTGTATATAGTCAATAAACCATATTTAAAAACGGGATTAAAATTAAACGTATTCGCTTTAAGCGAAGGATTCATTATAAGAGCCAAAGCTGCTCTTATCGGCGGTATCATTGTCTGTTTACCGATAATAGTATATGAAATCTGGAAATATATTACCCCTGCGATCAGTAAAAAGGACAGAAAATTCATCGGAGGATCCGTAATAGCAGCTGTCGTTTTATTGTACAGCGGAATGATCTTAACATATTTTTTTCTGCTGCCTATTGCGATTAAAATGCTTTTAAGCTTTACACCAGAGACAATGAACAGTATAATTGGCGCAAGCAAATATTTAAATTTCGTTTTTTTATTCAGCTTCGCGATGGGCCTGATGTGCGAGCTGCCAGTATTAATAATGATATTGACTAAACTAGGAATAGTCAGCCCCCGGCTTTTGATTTCAAAAAGAAAATATGCTATTGTACTTATCTGGATATTTGCTGCAATACTGACCCCGGGACCTGATATCTTAAGCCAGGCGCTGGTTGCATTACCGATAATGTTGTTATACGAGATCTCAATAATCATATCAAAGATAATTACTAAAGGCAAACTGAAATTATATATGTAAAATCACATAAAAAATTTTATCTGAGAAATTACTTGCTTGAATAAAAGGTCAGCTATTACAGAACTAATATTTTTTATGACAGGAGATTTATATGGCAATAAAATATATTGATCAGCTTAATTTAGAAGGCAAAAGTGTAATCATCAGAGTAGATTATAATGTCCCGCTGGACAAGGAAATGACTATTACCGATGATACCAGAATTACTGCTACGCTTCCCACATTAAATTATTGTCTGGGCAAAAATGCAAAAATCATTCTTATTTCCCATTTAGGAAGGCCTGATGGCAAGATAGTGCCCAGGATGAGCCTTAAACCTGTTGCGAAACGCCTTTCAGCTTTAATAGGGAAAGAAGTAAAATTTATTGAAGATCCCATAAGCGACAAATCAAGAGAAGAAATAAAAAAATTAAAAAACGGTGAAATCGCTTTGCTGGAAAATATCCGGTTCTATCCGGAAGAAGAAAAGAATGATAAAGAATTCGGTAAAAAGCTTGCTTCTATGGGTGATGTGTATTTAGACGATGCTTTTGCAACAGCCCATAGAGGGCATGCATCCAATGAAGCTATTACTAAATTTGTTAAAGAATGCGGCGCAGGTTTTCTTCTTAAAGAAGAGATTGAATATTTTAAAAAGGTTATGGCAAATCCTGAAAGGCCTCTTACCGCAGTTATAGGCGGAGCAAAAATTTCCACAAAACTTGACGTACTAAAAAACTTACTTACTAAAGTCGATTATTTAATAATCGGCGGCGGAATGGCTTTTACTTTTCTTAAAGCCAAAGGATTTAACATCGGGAAATCATTGCTGGAAAAAGATTTACTAAATACAGCAAAAGAAATTCTTGAACTGGGAAAAGAAAAAATACTTCTGCCGGCTGATGCAGTAATTGCTGCCGAGTTTAAAAATGACTCACCGGCATCCATAGTAAGCATAGATAAAATTCCCGATGATATGATAGGCCTTGACATAGGGCCGGAAACAATCGATGAGTTCGGTAAAATCCTCAAAAAGACAAAAACCGTTGTATGGAACGGCCCGATGGGAGCTTTCGAAATGACTAACTTTGCAAAGGGCACTATCGAGATCGGAAAAGCAATTTCTAAATGCTCCGTAAGCGTAGTCGGTGGCGGAGACAGTGTAACAGCAGTAAACGAGAACGGGCTGGCAGATAAAATGTCATATATTTCTACTGGCGGCGGAGCATTCCTGGAACTGCTGGAAGGTAAAACCCTTCCAGGTGTTGCAGCTCTGGATAAATAACTTGTATGGAAAATATCGCTATCTCCTATTGACGATAGACACCGTATTCTTTAGCTGCCTGTACCATAGCCTTCAAATTTTCGAGCTTGGCCTCATCGGCGGAAGCGCCGGGACACAGAAGATATCCTCCACCTAGAGCACATGTTTCTATGAGTTGACGACAGCGTTCCTTAACCTGATCGGGTGTCCCTGTGACAAGCATGGATGATGGAACATTACCCCATATACAGCAATTCTTTCCTATTATCTTTTTAGCCTTCGCCATATCGGTCTGATCGAACCACCAGCAAACATTTCCTTTGGTAAACTCGTTTATAGACTCAAGACGACTGTTGTAACTGCCTTCGGCAAAGAGAATAACTATAAAACCTTCATTGTTCAAAGCATTAATGACCTTTTTTAAAGAAGGCCAGTAAAACTTCTCGAATTGATCCCCGTTCATCCAGCCATCGGCGCCCTTATGCAGAGGAAACATGATCGTTATGCTCCTCATCATCTCGGCATTTCGCAATGTTGTTTCTATTGTCAGATCGGTAAGCCTGTCAACTGCAGCCAGCAGCTTTTCAGGCTGGCGGTACATATCCATCATGATCCCCTTAGTACCCCTTAAAGTATCTCCCAGAATATCAAACGGGGCTTTGCAGAAGGCACCCATAGAAATGGGATATCCCATCATCATTGACTTAAAGATAAACGGCATAGTCATTTGTATATAATTCTGGTATTCTTTTCCTGCCTCGATGAGAGCCTGAAGAGATGCCTGTACGTTAGGCATAGCCAGGGGTGAAAGGTCCATCATTGCAAGTTCTACGATATGTGTCAGGGGCTTAAACATAGTGAATGGTTCAAAGACACCAGATATTCGGGGCAGATAGGTTCTGAGCCAGAAGTCGGAAGGGTCTTTCAGCAAAGCATCATATTCATCAGCCTTCATATATTCTCCCTCAACAAACTGATAACCTCTGGAATTATCCGGCAGCCCATGACCCGGCCATCTATAGAGCTTATAATCGATGATATCGAGAATCTTGCTGGGGAAATGCAACAATGGGACTGAGAAACACTCTAGTTCTGCTGCGTGTTCAGCGTTAAAACGTTCATAGACCTCAATGAGCTTTTTATAATCGTAGCTCACTGTCCGGTAGTCAAGTCCGTATTCGTAGGCAGGCATCGAACCGGAACTCGCAAAAACAGGCACCCTGTCCGGCTCTTCTACATTAATAACATCTATGAACCTTTGAGCCCTCTGTTTGTAATCCGTTTCAGCTTCATGGCTTACAAACTGTATTCCCTGTGGATTCAGCCATGCTGCAAGGCGCTTGGAACGTTTTTCTTCCGGTGTAAACTGTGTAAAATCTTTTTCCATCTGTATGCTCCCTATTACTTTATTTAATTATCATATTTTAATTATTCGATAGACCTAAGACCTCTTCAGCTTCTTTCAAGCATCTGGGAATAGGAATCTTTCTGCCACAGGCTTTGACGCAATCACCGCATGAGTTGCACAAATCTATCGAATGTCCTTCCAGTTTATACATATCTGTGGGGATATCCCGATTGCAATACATGACGGCTTCATTATAAAGTTCAAAAATACGCGGCACGTCTATACCGACAGGGCATGGCATACATGCCCGGCATGTCGTGCATGGAATTGCCTTTAAAGAGCTGTAACAGTCATAAACCCTGTTTATGAGCAACAACTCCTGAATTGTCAGACACTCAGGTCCTGACTTATCAGCAATGATAATATTCTCTTCAATATCCTCCATTGTGCCCATATCGATTAAAACTGAGGAAACCTCGGACTGATTTAATATCCATAAAAGCCCCCATTCAGCGAGACTACGCTGCGGGGAAATCCTGGCTTCAGACCACGTCATAAATACTGATTCTGGAAGTTTTTTAAGGAGTCTCCCTGAAAGAAAGGGTTCATCAGTAATAACAGCGAGACCCTTTTCAGCAGCATATTTAATGCCCGCTGTTCCCGGATGATGATCACTATCCATATAACTATATCGAAATCTGCAAAAAGACCATTTGTCATAACCTTCTATAATACCCCGAAGAAAGAGAAAGTGGTCATGAAATGAAAATCCTGCCTTGTCAATACGGCCATCCGCCATTGCGGTTTCGAGGCAATTAAGCAGGTTCATTTCCTGGACCCTTGGCCAGGTGATCCGGTCCAGACCGGCTAAAAAATAGAAATCGATCTTATCCCTGTTAAGCCTTTTAATGTCTTCGTTAAGGCATCGATTCAAATCTTTCGCCGATGAAATTGATGAAACCGGCAACCCGACTGATACTCGAACCTTATCGCAATATCCTTCCTGAAGCGCCTGATCAATGATGCGGATTGTTTGCTCATACCTGGATAGGTAACGTCGATCACCGGCATCAATAAAGTTAATTCCTTGATCGATAGCTCTGCGGATCATCTCAATAGATCGCCCTTCATCTATCTCTAATCCTTTTACAGGCAGTCCATTAACGCCAAAACCCACAACAGATGCTTTCCAGTCTGATGCGCCGAATTTACGATATTTCATTTATGCCTTTTACTTCATCGCAGAATATGACATGCACAAGTAGAAGCGATGCAATAGATTATGGTCAACGATCGTATTGCACCGCTCTTCTTATATACACCTCAAATGATCTAAAGCCTTGCTGTCTTTGGATCGTGTATTCTGAAATGTGCTATTCGTATGTGTTTAATTTTACCTTTTTCAAGGTTGTAGACTACCCAATTTGTCATGGCAACAGCTTCGCCTTTCTTCATTGATTTTCCGAAATAGTCAGGTACGTCCTTTAAAAAGTGGAATTCCGTATACAGTTCAACAAAAGCAATGTCCTTTGTTGATAAAAAATCACCTACTTCGAGGACTTCTCTTGTAAATTCTGCCCATCCCTTGTATTGATCAATAAAGGCTTTTCGGCCATGTACAGTAATAGGTTTAAAATCCGGAATCTGCGGATTGTCAAAATATTCCACTGTCACATCAGGAGTAAAGTATTCCGCCACAGCCTCATATCTTTTATTGTTAAAATGATCGAAATAAATCTGAAATTCATCCCGGTTCATGCTGTAACCTCCATTTTATTTGCCAAGACAATTACTTCTCTTCCCATGGAGAAGCATGGGTACCGGATAAGCAGATTACGAAGAACGAATAGGGCTTATCGACCCACCTGGTAATGACCGGCAGGTGGGGAAAGCCTTTCGGACAGATCGCTACAAATGGTTTATTGGAAAAATGACGCTCATCATTCTCGCCCATTGCAATCTCAACTTCTGCGCCCATATATTCAATATTATCAGGATCAAGTCCAACAAATATGAGTATCTCTTCCTCCGGATGTGTGTGCGCCTCGCCTCCGCGATGCCATTTCCCGGGCTGGCTGTAATAACCCCATGTAAAGTTCACATCAAGTCCTTCCAGGTCCTTGCCGAAAAGCCATACAAGCTCATCGGCATTCCCTGGCCCCATTTCAGCCTCTTTCGGGGAAGTTTTGGTGCGCATGACACCGTCAAATACAGTAGTCATGTATCCCATGCCGCTTTCGTCCAGCATCTGATTAACGCTCTTTCCATCCTCAACTTCTCTTCCCTGGACATCCAGTATTGCCCGTAAATTAGTAATAAGGGGCTTTATCAGATGAGAGTATTTTGAGTCCGTTGTTGTGTTCGACTTCAGATCTTTAGCACCAATTGCTTGTGCCTTATAATCGAGTGCCAGACCAAAGTGATAATGCACAATAGGTTTCTCAAGCTTCTTTACAGTAACCGGACCGTGGGGCAAACCCTTGGGAATGACAAGAACAGAAGGTTTGTCGAATACATGAACTTCCCGCTCCTCGCCGAGTTCGATTGAAATTTCAGCGCCCAAATATTTAATATTTGTATTATCGATACCTGCAAAAACCAGGCATTCATCATAGGGATGTATAACTGCTCCTTCAACCGGATGGAATGAACCTGTTTTTTTAATAAAACCATAGGAAATATTGGCACGGAAACCTTCCAAATCTTTCCCCTCAACCCAAAGTCGCGGTTCCTTATAAAGCCCATCAGGTGTTTTTTTCACTGTTAGGGTTTTAATAAGATGGGTATATTCTTTTTTTCTTTTCATTGTAAGTTCTCCATTAATTTATTAGGTATTAGAGCTATTAACGATTTAATTAGCACTTTGCGCTGGTTTCGACTACGCTCAACCAGCGGAAATTCCGCATCCAGAGCTGAGTCGAAGGATGCAATATAGTGCCAAGTATTTCGTTAACTACTCTAAGGTGTTGCTTTTTCCCTGCGGTTTTTTAAATCACGCAGGATATCATTATATTCATTATCAAGCTTAAAAAAATAGGCTAAAATGAACTGAACGATTGCCAGTACTGCTAAAGAACCGATAAACATAAACGTAATAGCTGACAGAGCCTTGGAAGACTGCTGCGCGGCGTTGGGAACATAGCCGCCCCAGGCCAGCATCCATCCGACCATAGCGCCTCCTAGTCCTGTGGCAACTTTCATGCAAAAGCTTGCCGAACTGAAGCATAAGCCTTCAGTTCGGGCACCGCATTTCCATTCACCGTATTCTACAGTGTCTGCCAGGAATGACTGCTGTAGTCCAATTGAAATAGAGCCAAATCCTCTTATAAATATGCCTATAAGAATCAAAGGCAGGGATGTCGGCTCAATAAACATGATAATGGAGGCAATAATCTGTATGGTTGTGCTGAGCATTAATCCCTTGCGTTTGCCTATTTTTTTCACAACCGGCATTAAGACTATACTGCCGACAATGAGGCCTACGTATTGAAGACCCATCACAGGACCAACCATATCTTGTCTTTTTAAAACATATACCACAAAGAATATATTGATTGCCATAAAACCCACGAAAAGGAGATTAAAAAATGTGATTCCGTTGGCAATCCACCAGTATTTATTTTTTATCAGGTGTTTCATGCCAGTAGTCCATGGAATCGAGTCGCAAGTCTTGCCGGCCGAGGCAAATGCCCGTTCTTTTGTGCCAAGGAATTGGATAAGAATTCCAAGACCTGTAATAATACCTATGATTGTAAAAAATAAAAAATATCCCCTGGAACCACCTCCAAAAACTTCAATTCCTTTGTAAGTCGCGGCGGAAATGACAATGGATGCTATTGCGGAAAAAATCATAGCAACCATTACTAATTTGGACCTTTCAGCCTGATTTTGAGTAATAAGTGATACAGAACTCAGGATTGCAATACCCCCCATTGTCAGGTAGAAGAATGCGAACAAATTATAAGTTATTGCAGCATAGGCTATCTTTCCTGCCAGACTGAAGTCCGGAGCATAAAACAATATCGAGACAGTGAAAGCACTGGGCAAAGCCATCCACAACAGCCATGGCCTGGCCTTTCCCATCCTGGTTTTTGTTTTATGAATTATTGCACCTGCAAGAACATCTGTAAATCCGTCAAAAATGCGTGAGAAAAGAAAAATAGTACCTACTATTGCAGCTGGGATTAAAACAACATCCGTCCAGAATATAGTTAGAAACATGATCGCGCCCATTTGAGCTAAAAACATTGCAAACCCGTTTCCCATTGCGAATGATAGGGTTTCCTTAATACTGATTTTTGAACCAGGACTTTCATCAGAATAAGTAGTAAGATTATTCGCCTCTTGCATTTGTAAATCTCCTTAAATTTCATTTAGTAATGAAGTCTAAATATCTATTATGTAATATAAGCAAGTATCATGCCAAAAATGTGATTTGATAAAACTGAGGTATGATTTTACGGATAATTATTGGAATTCTATTCTAAAACGAAATATCTTGATAATTCAGATAATAAATATAATACCTGTATAAACAGGAAAAAATTTTAACCCGTACTATTATGCGGTTTCAGTATTATAGTGTGAGTTGATTGGGAGTAAATCGCTAGATTCGAGGCATTGGACGCTGTATATTTAGCTTTTTCATCCGCTGTCTTAGGGTGCTCGGATTAAGGCCCAAACGCTTTGCAGCACCTTTAGGACCTTCAATGCGCCATGTCGTATTATTGAGAGCATCAAGAATAAATTCACGCTCAAAATCAACAAGTGTTGCCACATTTGCAGTCATAGCGGCCTGATCCATGGGCAGTTCAATAACCAGATTGTCTTCAGAACTGGTAACAACCGATCTAGCAAGAAGATTCTCTAATTCCCTTATATTACCGGGCCATGAATAATTCTGTAGTTCTTCAATGTATTTTTGATGAATTTCATTAAAATGTTTTCCAATTAACTTGGCGTATTTTTCAATAAAAAAATCAACAAACAATGGGATATCATCTGGTCTTTCCCGCAAAGGCGGCATATAGACAGGGAATATATTCAATCTGTAAAACAGGTCGCGCCTGAATTTTCCTGCTTCAATTTCATTCTCCAGATTGCGGTTAGTTGCTGCTATTATTCGAACATTGCATTTGATTGTTTCGCTTCCGCCGACTCTTTCGAACTCCCCGTCCTGAAGAACACGCAGAAGCTTCGCCTGCAGTTCAATTGGAAGCTCACTTATCTCATCAAGGAAAAGAGTCGAGCAGTGAGCCCTTTCAAAACATCCGATGCGCTTTGTATGTGCACTTGTAAATGCGCCTTTTTCGTGTCCAAAAAGTTCGCTTTCTATAATCCCCGGAGACAGACTCGCGCAGTTTATCTGAATCATCTGCCTGTCTCTGCGTTTACTTGCATTATGTATCGCTTTTGCAATAATTCCTTTACCAGTTCCCGTTTCCCCGGTTAAAAGAATTGTTATATCCGTATCAGCCACCTGCTTTGCATGATGCAGAACCTTTTTAAAAACCATGCTTTGACCGATAATCGCATTTTGATCGCTTTCCAATTTGCAAAATGCGTCAAGACCGGTATCAGCTTTTGCAATTTGCTTATGTGATGTCTTCTGACGCATTACGCTTGCAAGTATTTTCGCAAAGCAGTATAATCTGTTTATTAAGTTATCGTTTATTGCAACCTCTTCTCGAATTGAAGTAAAATACAATGCCCCGCATATAGTTCTATTAGTTATCAGAGGCAATGTCAGAGTTGTTTTTAATCCCTGATCATTGCAGAATTTTTTTTCCCATTGCTGATATTTAGAATTAGCCTGCAACACAGGGTCATTAGGAATACATGGTGTAAATAATATCTTTCCTCTTTTTACTTGTTCAATAAGACCTGCTGTATCTTTATGTATAGTAGAAATGGGCGGCGGATTTACTGACGGCATTGAATACGAATATATTTTGTTAAATTTCGGCCTGATTTCCGGAAATTCGTACAACGTAACCCAATCGAAATTCAAATAATTCCCAATAATTTGAAGACTATTCGTTATTTCTTCTTCGAGAGCATCGGAATTTACATTAATAAACTTTGTCGACAGTTCAAGAAGCAAATCGCTTAATTGTAAAACCCCCGCATGGGACTCAGAATTACCCTTATATATCTGCTGAACCATTTAAAAACCTTAATAATATGGAATGTCTGCATTTTTAAAAATATATTTAAATTGTTGATAAAATGATTCTATTGTCAATAAAAATTGCCAATAAAGTTAAAAATACCGGGTGTATCGATAGCCGGCTAATTGCAGTTTCATTCCGTATGGCAGCTGAATAACCACAACCAGAAAAGCAGCATGGGTTTTTCTGAAGGATTTCATTGAATTTGAAATAAGCATTCAGAGGCTATTTAATTGAAATAGCCCTGAATCGTTTTACTGTCTGCTCAGTTAAAGAGCTTCTGGAAAAATGGAAAAAACGATAAGTCATTAAAAATTACAAAAACTCCAAGAAGAATCAGCATACCCATTCCCACGTACTGGATCTTCTGCATGATTTTTTCATTTATCGGTTTTCCCCGAATTGCCTCATAAAGGAAAAACAGAATATAACTTCCATCAACTACCGGGATGGGAAGCAGATTCATTACCATAAGTATTATCGATATCTTTGCCATTAGCAGAATGAATGCTGAAATCCCTTTATAGTATGCCACGTCTCCCGCGATCTTTGCTATTCTGATAGGGCCGGATAAGTTTTCCCTGACATCAAGCTTGCCGGAAAACAGCATTCCCATACCCTTAATATTCATGACTACAAAATAATACGGTTCAGTCAACGCCCTCCCGAAACTGCTTATAATGCCATATTGTACCGGTATCATATCCGGAGCAGCAGCTGTTTCAATTCCGATAAAACCGTAAGCATCATATTTAATTCTGCCTGTATA
Source organism: Spirochaetota bacterium (assembly GCA_016934735.1). Taxonomy (GTDB): domain Bacteria; phylum Spirochaetota; class UBA4802; order UBA4802; family JAFGDQ01; genus JAFGSG01. Next base: position 48,032 of record JAFGSG010000034.1, read on the forward strand.
AGATCCGCCGCTATTTGTAAGCTGTATTACTTTATTTTGATTTTCTGCAAGCAATTGTTTTAAATGACTGAAGGATACAACGGTTATATTATTTATTTTTAATTTTCCTTTTGTTATGGCATTTTTCACAATATCCATTTTATCAATGGAAATGTTATACTTTGCGTCCCTGAACCTGTTATCCTCGAATTGATTGATCGTAAGAACTTCCCTTACTCTTGGAGTAACATTTATATTTATTTCTTTCCCGGCACGAACCAGTCCCAATTGCAATTCTTTTCCGGCGTTGGCTCTCACTGTCTCTGTAAATTCCTTCGGGCTTTCAACTGATTTACCATCAATGGATATAATTTCATCATATTGCTCAATTCCGGCCACCATGGCAATATCATCAAGCAGCAAACCTGCAACTAAAATTGTTTTACCATATGGTAAAACTCCGATAGTATAATGGGATTTTTCTGAATATTTTTTTGGAGTTACATTATATGTATTGATCTGATTATCTCTTAACACTTTAATTGATATTTCTTTTCCATCGGAAAAAAGAACATTATTCTGAATTTCAGAAAAACTGATTATTTTATTATCGTTTATTTGAATTATCTTGTCTTTATCCCTTAAGCCTGCTGAATAAGCAGGAGAAATATAAGCACCTTCTTTAAAATAATCCGGGATAGTGATCTGATTTGTCTCGGTTGTATATCCGACTAAATTCATGATAAAAAACAAGGCGATGCCAAAAAATAAATTAAAAAGCGGACCCATGAGCACGGTTACAACTCTGCGCATCGGACTGGCGCTTAAAAATTCATACTCCTTGCCCTCTCTTTTTTCTGAAGGGTCCTCGCCGTAAAACTGGCAGTATCCCCCGAACGGGATAGGTGTAATCTGATAAGTAGTATCTCCGATTTGTTTCTTCAGTATGCCTTTGCCGTAACCTATCGAAAAAACCTTTGCCTTGATCCCTACCATTTTACCGCCCATGAGATGGCCGAGTTCATGTATAAAAATACACAGGCCGAGAAGAATTACTGCTGCTAAAATATAGGTTATTGTTATCATTATTTTTCCTTGTAAATTAATTTCCGGGAAGCATGCTTTCCGCTCTTTCCCTTGACCACTTATCCGAATCAAATATAGCTGAAATATCCGGATTATAAATTATACTATGTTTATTCATAGTCTTTTCAACAATTTTTACAATATCTGTAAACAAAATTTTTTTCTCTAAAAATGCTTTTACCGCAACCTCGTTCGCTGCATTGAGCACAGCAGGCATTGTACCGCCTGACTTGCCTGCAGAATAGCACAAATCAAGCGCAGGAAATTTATCATTATCATATTTAAAAAATTCGAGCTTCCCTATTTTTGAAAAGTCCAGTTTGCCGAAAGGATTTTGTTTAATTTCAGGATAGAACAACGCATTAAAAATAGGATAAACCATGTCAGGAACGCTCATATAGGCATATACAGCGCCGTCAACAGTCTCGACCATCGAATGGATAATGCTCTCCGGATGAATTATAACACTGATTAATCCATAATCAAGATTAAAAAGATGATGAGCTTCTATTACCTCAAGGCCCTTGTTAATTAAAGTAGCTGAATCTATAGTAATTTTTTCACCCATATTCCATGTAGGATGGATAAGAGCCTGTTCAGGTGTAATCTTATTCATTTCTTCGACCGTTTTGCACCGCATGCTTCCGCCTGAAGCAGTCAGGATTACCCTGCTGATCCCGGAAATGTCCATGTTCCCAATCATGGAAAATATTGCGCTGTGTTCGCTGTCAACCGGTATTAACTCAACTCCATGCTCCTTCACCTTTCGGGTAACGATATCCCCTGCCATAACAAGAGTCTCTTTGTTCGCAAGGGCAAGTCTCTTTATATTTGCAAGTGAAGCAAGTGTCGGCACAAGCCCGGCGGCTCCGACTATTGCAGAAATAAGAACATCAGTTTCAAGATTTGCGAGCTCAAGCACTCCATCATCACCTTCAAAAAAGGTAACTGCCGGAAATTGTTTTTTCAGCCTCGCATAGTCTTCGGACTTTACAGCTTCAGCCGAAGCCACAGCAGCAACAGAGGGATTAAATTCAGCTAACTGTTCTCTAAATAACTTTAGATTATTATTACAGCTTAATCCGAATACTTCAAAATTATGCTCAACAGACCGGAGTACCTTTAAAGCGGAAACTCCGATTGAACCGGTTGAACCAAGGATTGAAATCTTTGAGGACATGGATAATTTTTCTTTTAAATCCTAATCAGGCAGGCTGATATATTTATTAATAAGCGATAATCACAGATGATAGTTAATATTAGATTTTCATCAAGTAAATTATTAGCTTACACCTTTAATTATTAAATAATAATAGAAAAAAGGCAATGAAAATATTAAGGCGTCAAAAACATCCCACATGCCTCCATGACCTGGCAGAAAACTGCCGGAATCCTTTTTTGCAGCATCTCTCTTGATCGCAGATTCGACCAGATCGCCGATGTGGCCAAGCATGCTTAAAAATGCCCCGGCAATAATACATTCAATCAATGAAAATAAATTCTTTTTTAGGAACACAGAGTAAATCTCATTTGTAATTATCATCGCAACAACACTGAAAACCAGACCTGAAAAATAACCCTCCCATGATTTATTCGGGGAGACCGCAAAATTCAGCTTGTGTCTGCCGAATAAGCTTCCTCCGAAATAAGCTGCAGTATCATTTATCATTATCACGATATTAAATATCAATATATAAAAAAAACCGTTCTGCAGTGCTTTCATAAAAATAATATGAGAGAAGAAAAATGCAATATATATTACGCCAAAAACTGTTACGGCCAGAGAGTATATCCCGCCTTTAATAGACCTTCCGAATAATTGGATTACTAATATAATGGATAAAAATAAAGCAATAAAAGCTAAAACTATCCTTGCCTCAAACATGCTTGAGTAAGTAAAACCTATTTTACTCCCGAACGCGAAATAATAAATTAATATATTCGCTGCTGTACCTGCCGCAAGTCCCCATATAATGAAGGGTTTGCCATCATCGCCCTTATCGCATAACTTATAATACTCATAAAGTGTAATCAGGCTAACAGCCAGTGAACCTATTAGTATAAAAAAAGAGTTAAAATAATCGGCCCAGAGAACAAAGAAATAGACAGGAAGGGCAATAACACCTGTCAACACCCTGTATAATGTACTTTTTTTAAAATTGTTTACCATCCACCGAATCTCCTTTCTCTGTTCTGAAATTCATATATCGCTCTGTACAGATGCGCCGGCTTAAAATCCGGCCATAGGACATCTAAAAAAATCATTTCCGAATAAGCAATCTGCCAGATTAAAAAATTGCTTACCCTGTATTCGCCGCTTGTCCGTATCATTAAATCTATTTCCGGCAGGCCTGCAGTCAGCAAATATTTTTCCATTTTTTTTTCAGAAAGTCTTTCATTGACCGAACGGGACACAATCCACTTGTTCACGGCATTTATTATATCCTGCCTGCCGCCGTAGTTAAAGCACATATTTAATGTAATATTTTTATTATTTTTTGTTAATTCAGTAATATCGTTTATTGTTCTTATCAACGATTTAGGGAGCTTATCGTATAAACCGCAAAATTTAATTCTTACGCCCTTTTTCATAAGGTCTTCTTTTTTTAATTCAACATAAAGCTTAAGAATATTCCACAATCCCCTGATCTCGCCTTTAGGCCTTGTCCAGTTCTCAGTGGAAAACGCATACAGCGATAGAACCTTAACTCCCAGAGAGTAAGCGCATTCGGTAACTTTATCAATAACATCAGAGCCTTTACTATGACCATCGAGAGTCGGCAGAGAATGCTTCTCAGCCCACCGCCTGTTTCCATCCATTATGATAGCAATGTGCTCAGGTACCCTTTGCGAATCTATTAATGTTTTATAATCTTTCATTATAGAGGTATGTTATTGTCTATCCCCTGCAGAGGACAGGGGAATGCATGCATATTATATTGGTAAAAAAAGAATTGTTCTCTGCAAACAAATTAGACGGTTAATATTTCTTTTTCTTTATTGTCGGTAATTGTCTGGACCTCTTCAGTATAACTGTCAGTCAGTTTCTGTATCTTTGAAATAGCGGTTTTGGAATCATCTTCCGAAATCTCTTTATCCTTCTCTAATTCCTTTATCATCTCATTGCCGTCTCTTCTGACATTCCTGATTGCCACTCTGCACTCTTCAGCTTTCTGTTTTGCAAGCTTTACATACTCCTTTCTCCTTTCCTCTGTAAGATCGGGGATCTGAATCCTGATAAGATTACCGTCACTCGAGGGATTTAAAGACAGATCCGATTTCAGAATGGATTTTTCTATAAATGAAATGTTTCCTTTATCCCATGGATTTATAACAATCAGCCTCGGCTCCGGACATGAAATTGTAGCTACCTGGTTTATGGGCATCTGTGTGCCGTATACGTCAACCCTGACATTATCGAAAATAGATGGAGTAGCCCTGCCTGTTCTTATGGCAGCGAATTCCTTTTGAAGATTCTTAACGCTCTTCTTCATTCTTTCTTCAACATCGGAAATAATTTCATCTGTCATATATGACCTCTGAATAAAATTAATTATGTACCATCGTTCCTATTTTTTCACCCATTACAGCTTTCCTGAACGATCCCTTATCAAAAAGATTGAATATCTGAATTGGTAAATTATTGTCTTTACACAGCGAAATCGCCGTCATATCCATTATCCTGTAATTATTTTTAATGATATCCAGATAGGAAAGTGAATCAATTTTTTTTGCGTCTTTCTCTTTTTCAGGATCTTTGTCGTAAACACCGTTCACTTTAGTAGCTTTCATTAGGATATCGGCCCCAATCTCCATTGCGCGAAGGCTTGCTGCCGTATCTGTTGTAAAAAAGGGATTGCCTGTACCGGCGGATAGGATGACAATTCTGCCTTTCTCAAGATGCCGCATCGCCCTTCTCCGTATATACGGCTCGGCAACAGAGCGCATTTCGATCGCAGTCATCACGCGTGTTGGAGCACCGAGCTTCTCAAGAACATCCTGAAAAGCAATGGCATTGATCACTGTGGCCAGCATGCCCATGTAGTCGCCCGTAGCCCGCTCAATGCCCAGCGCTTTGCCGACCTCGCCTCTGAATATGTTGCCTCCGCCGATAACAAGTGCTATGCCTATCTTAAGCTTATAGACTTCATATACATCGCCGGCAATGCTTTTTATTGTTTCAATATCTATGCCGACTTTTCCGCTGCCTGCAAGAGCTTCTCCGCTCAGTTTTAACAATACCCGCTTGTACTTTGCTTTATCCATTCCGCGGTTTTTATCCATTGAAAGTTATTTCCCTATTTTATAGCGGACAAACCTTGCGACAGAAATATTTTCTCCATACTTTGCGATCTTTTCTTTTATCAGGTCTTTGATAATGACTTTCGGATCACGGATGTATTCCTGCTCCAAAAGACAAATCTGGGAGTAAAACTTTTTCATTTTACCATCGATAATTTTATCGAGTACATTTGCCGGTTTGCCGGAATCTTTCATCTGATCCCTGTGTATTGTTCTTTCGCGTTCCAGTTCTTCAGCCGGAATCTCCTCAATACTTACGTATGACGGCATTGAAGCTGCAACCTGCATGCAGAGTTCTTTGCCTAATTCTTTAAAGTCTTCATTTTTAGCGACAAAGTCGGTTTCGCAGTTCAATTCAAGCATAACTCCCAGTTTCGAGTTGCCGTGAATATAGGTTGCCACTATACCTTCTCTTGTTTCTCTGTGTTCCTTCTTGCTCGCTGACGCTATGCCTTTCTTTCTTAAGTAATCAATAGCTTTTTCAATATCACCGCCGCATTCAATTAATGCTTTTTTACAGTCAAGCATACCCACATGAGTTCTCTCGCGTAATTCTTTTATCATGTCAGTTGTTATTTCTGCCACTTGAAATCTCCTAAAAAAATATTTAAAACAAGCCCGCATGAAATTTTTTGCGGAGCCAACTATTTATTGCACCATCAAATTGTTGAAAACTCATACTGAAGTCAAGCAATTTACTTTATTAAAAATGATATATTTACCCAAATTCAAGTTTAAAGTGCAACAGGAATAATAAGAAAATAATAGCCTCATAGGAATACATCCATAGGATTGAATCGACGAA